>DATHDZ010000134.1:0-22287 GCA_035318785.1 Micropepsaceae bacterium | reverse complement strand
CCGCGCCCGACAGGATAAGGGCGCCATCGCTGCCGGCGCGGACGGTGAGCCGGCGGTCGCCGCGCTTCAGCACGGCCAGAGAAAATGCGCCGCCCCGAGCGGGTTCATAGACCCCGGCGACGGCACGAGCCGCCGCAAGGCCCGGAGCCGCAGTTGCGGCGCTTGGCTCAGCATCTCCCGCAGCGCGGGGCGTCAGCGATTTGTCGAGCAAGCCATCATCCAGAGTGTGCCAGAACGGCGCATCCGTCCGGCCGCGTGAGACAAGCACATAGGCAAGCTTCGCCTCCGGAACGACGACAAGCCGCGAGGCAAACTCGCCCGCCCTACCGTCGCGTTGCAACCCGCGCCAGCCATTGCGGCGCAATTCGGCGAAGCCGTAGACCAAACCCGGTAGTGCCGGATGCGGCACGACATGCGTGCGCTCCATGAGCTCGACAGTGGCGGGTTGCAGAATGCGTGCGTTCTGGAACGCGCCGTCATTCGCCAGTGCCGCAGCAAGGTGACTCAAATCGGTGACAGTCGTTTCCAGCCGCCCGTCACGCGAGACCGTCGCGGTCATGCCGAGGGGCGCGGCAATCTCTTTGGCGATGTAATCGTCGATCCTCATGCCGGAGGTTTTCTCGATCACACGCTCGAGCAGCGCCGGATCGCCCGCTTGTTGCGTCAACACTTGTTCCACCGTAATGCCGCGCGGAGCCGCTTCGCCCAAGGCGGTACCGATATCGGCGTTCGCCGCCAGACGCCCACGCTCGATGGACTGCATCGCCGCGATGGTGTCGAAGACGCCTGACAATCCGTCGGCGGCAAAACGCGTGTCGGGTCCGATCCCGCCAAGATTGCGCTGGAGCATCACGTGATCGTCCTGGACCATGAAGACGGCGACGCCTTTTGCCCGTCCATCCGCCAGCAGGCCCTGCATCAAGCCCGATGCGAAATTGTCGATCTCCTGGCTGGTCGAAAGCACCACGGGGATGGCCCCCACCTGGATCTTGGACGTGGGTGCGGCCACCGGCGGGCGGTCCAAAGATTCCGGCGTCGCGTCGTTTTGCGCGACGCTGCGGCCCAGTCCGAAATCCGAACCAAGCAAGAGGACGGCGAGCAGAGCCACGCGGGATAAGGACACGATGCGGGTTTTCGGTTGTTGCGCCTACGGGCGGGAGCCTACATGCCGCGCCCTAGGGGAGTCGAACCCTGTCTAACTTAGCGCCGATCGATCGGCAAAAACCCGTCCGTCAGTGTCTGCATGAAGCTCACGATCGCATCCTCCTCTGCGGCCGACAGGCCCAGCCGCCCAACCTGGGTGGTGTTCATGTTGGCGGTCGACTCCGGTGCAGGCCAGCATGTCGTCCCTTCGCCAACGTCATGGGGCTGGCAACGCGGCAGCACGTCGCGCGTGTTGTAGAAATGCACGATCGTCTTCAGGCTCTTGAAATATCCGTTGTGTCCATAAGCCTTGACGAAGGCCGGATTGGGTCGCTTGTCCACATTGCGCAGGGTCGGCACCTTAATTCGCGCCTGGTTTCCCGCCGCCAGCTTGCCCCATTGCGAGTCCACTGTGGAAGGTTGGCTGGATGGATATCTCATGGCGAGAAAACCGCCCACGCCGCCGTCGACGAATGACGACCCTGCCGGATTGGCGATATAGCCCAGTGCGTCGGGCTGATTCTGCTCATAGTAAGGAAGCCTCGGATTGGCCGGCGTTCCGATATTGGCGGCGGTGAAGTCGGTGAACAGCGGCTTCTCGCCGGGACCGACCTCACGGTGACAGGCGTTGCATTGGGCCTTGCCACGGAAAAGCTGATAGCCCGCCTTCTCCTGCGTCGCGAACTGCGCCTTGCCAGCCAGCACTGCATCGAACTTCGAAGTAAAGGCCGTCACCTCGACGGAGCCCTCATAGCCGGCAATGGATCGCGCCATCTGGTCGAAGGCGACGCCGACCCGGTCGCGATCAAGTGGACCGAGACGCACCGGCGTCGGTTGGCCGGCGGGCGGCGGCCCGGGCCGGTCGCAGACCCGCCCTACGTCGCTCGGCCACGCAATCGCGAAAGCCCGGCGTCCCCACACGCGCTCGAAGAGGGCGCGATAGGGCCGCTGCGAGGCGCGATAGACAGCGCAGGCGATATCGGGCAGGCCCATTTCTAGTGGATTGGTCATCGGTTCTTGCGCCTGCTCGCTGGCCGGGTCGCCCAGCCGGCGGCCGGTCGCACGCATGTCCCAGAAATTCCCGCCGACGAAGCCCCCCTGCCGGGAATTGTAGTGCAGCACAGGCGAGAGCGGGGAATAGCCCTGCGATCCCGGCTTGCGTTCGCTGAATCGCGTTCGCACCGACCCGGGATAGGAGCCGGTGGCGCGGTTCAACTCCGATACCGGGCCGGTAAAGCCCGCTTCGGGCATGTGACAGAAGGCACAAGCCTCGTTGCGGTTCACCGAGAGCTGCTTGTCGTACATCATCGCCTTGCCGAGCAACGCGACTTGCTGAGCCTGATTATCCGGCGGTGCCGATAGGCGCTTGATCGTCTGCGCCTCAATGCGGTCGATCTCGGCCTCGACCTGTGCAATTTCCAGCAGCGCCTGAGGGGAAAGCATTGCGCTGCTCTCGCGCATGACGGGCGCGCCCGCCTCTGGCGCGGCGGCTTTGACTCCATTGTCCGCTGCTGGCGCGAATGAGGACATGCAATCCGACTTAGCGGCCCTTTCCGGGTCGGCAAGACCAACACGGACGGCATATCGCGCAAGCGCGGCCTTGCGTTCGTCGAGGCTGAAGACGTGGCCTTCCGGATACCACGCCATCACGCAGTCGCTCGCAGCAGAGATCAATTCGCTCGTGATTCCGCCGGATTTGTTGGCCGAGAGTGTTTCGTCGGAGCCGTCGGCATATTGTATTTGGATTCCCGCATCGATGGTCCGGAACATCCCGATCACTCGGGTGCTGTCGCTCGCGTTCAACACCATCCCGAGCTTGTCACTGACGAATGTGAACAGGATTTTCTGCGCGGTGCCGTTGGGCGCCACGACCTCGCGCGTGAGTCCGCGTTCGACCGGCATGACCGCCAGGGTCGATCCTTCGATCGAGACGAGATTCTTGCCGGCCAACTCACCGAAGGAACGCGATGCCGCACTGGCCGTATCTTTTGCGGACTCAGGATCGCCTTCTGGCGCAGCCGAAAAACCATTCGTCGTCACGCCGGCGAGCAAAGCCACCGCCAACGCAGCCCTTGTTCCCAAGCCCATGGCGGTTGTGCGCGAGCGCCCTCCTAAAATCGTCTACCAATTGTCTGTTGCGTTGTTGCCTGCGTACGGGTTTTACAGTGGAGCGATGATATTACCTCAAAATCGCGCATCATTGAATCGCTAAAATAGACCGCAGCAGAACAAGCAATTTGCGCGAGATAGCTTGAGCGCGGCCAATGGCGGCTTTTTTTGCGCGGCCACAAGAATGCAATCGTCCACCAACTATGGCGTTCGATTGAGAAAAATTGACGCGCCCTAGGGAGCCAATCAAAGAACGCGAGATTGCGAGCGTTGAGGGTGAGCGCGGTAAACCGCAAATGAACGGAGAACCGCACTGGAAAATCTACGAGGTCACGTGAGGTGGGGCGGCCTGTTGGTCAGATCACCCCAACGATTGCTGTCGGAAACCTTGCCCTATCTGGGGGGCCGCTTTGGGCGCACACGACGGTGCTGCCCCATTTTTTTGACGCCTGTCTTCATGGCGGCGATGGCGGCCACCCGAATCTTGCGCCCCGGTTGCCCTTTCATGTGACGGGCAGCTTCGTGCGTCGCCATGGCGTCCACGACATCGCGCAAAGGCCCACGCCTCGGGATGAGGATGATCCTGCCGTCGGGCAGGAGGATCGCGCCCGGCCCATCGACACGGCTCTGGCCGATGAGATTCCATCCTCCAACGTTTTTGTGCCCTCGGTCCCAATGCGCCCCGAATAGTACGCGGGTACTGAAAAGCTCCTGGCTTCCGGTTCGGGTGTCGGTCCACACCGGCACGTAATACCCGCTCGCGTCGCAGTCCAGGCCGAAATACTCGCCAATGAAGGTCACGAGTGGATTGCCGTGGGCCAGAGGAGCCCCGATGGCGGGGTCCCAAGGCTGATCGGTGACGGTGATGCGAAACTCAAACGAGGCTCCGTCGTTGCTGGAGCCCGCGACGTCGACGTCGATCAGCTGCTGCGTGGGGTTTCCTTCCGGGCCAAGGACGTAGAAGGCCACCGCGACAGTTCCGTTGAGCGATGCCGCGGGCTGCGGGTGAAACTCGTGCTGGGTTGAATCCGATGCGAGTCCACTGGGAACCAATGGCCGCCCGGCTGCCGGTCCTTCCCAGGTGACACCGCCGTCCGTCGAGCGTCGATAGTAGATGCGTGACTGCCCTCCGCGCCCGTCTGCCCAGGTCACAATCAACGAACCATCCCGCGTTGCAATGGCGCCGACCAGAGTGAAGATACGAAAAGTCGATCCGGGAAAATGCGGCGAAGCGGTTCCGGGGAACGCAGACGTGAGCGTCGTAATCCCAGAGATGGCGACCGCAGGAGCCGTGAACGTGCCGCCACCGTCCGTCGACTTTACGAATTTGATATCGTTACCGGCAGTCCAGAAGAGATAGAGCGTCCCGTCGGGCGCGATGACAACGTCCGGAGAAAACGAGTCATTTGCGAGGATCGTCCCCGGCGGACCGTTGGCTGCTCCCTTCCACGTTGCCCCATGGTCGGTCGTGCGGGCGAAGCACAAATGGTTTACGTCGTCCCATGCTGCGTAGACGTTCCCTCGATGAGGGCTTGCAGCACCTGCGTCCCCCGCCGCCCATTGCTTGTCGTCGCCGTAGCTTGTGTGGATCAGCAAAGGCGGGCTCCAGGTGCGGCCGCCATCGGTGCTGCGGTACACGGCGAGGCCAATCACCGGACCAGTACCATCTGCTGGCGTTCCTGGTCCGAACGGCAGTGCAACGAGGTACACGTTACCCTGGTCGTCCCAAGCGAGCGCGGGGTCGGTCGTGCCACTCCATCCAGGGAGGAACGCCAAGGAGGCGGAGTCGCTCCACGTCTGTCCACCGTCCGCCGACCAATAGGTGGCCAGCGTGAAGGTGTAGGTCGAAGGTTCGGAGAACTTCTTCGAGGCAGCAACCACGTGATCAGGATTTGCAGGGTCGATCGCAACACAGCATTCGCTGCGCGCGTATTTCGGGCTTGCGCTGGTGGTCACCCTGGCGTCGTCGGGCAGCATCTCCGAGAGATCGTAGACCCTTTTCATCCTTGCCATGTCTTCTCCACGAGCTGACTGATGGAACGGAAAACGGGCTCCAACCTAAGGTTCAGCGAGGCGAAGGCGAGCTGTCGCCGAATCTTGGTGACGGCCTGAAGGATCAGGCGGCGGCTTGTGCTTGAGGCGCGGCAGAATTTCCGACGAACTCGATCCCGTCAGGGAACTTCACACCCTGGATTAACTTTGGCAACTGGTCGTGAGAGCGAGAGTTTTAGAGGCTGAGTTTGTCGGAATTGGCGTGCCGGTTCGAACAAACCGCGAATTGGCAGAGAAGCTAGCGCCGGGGGCACAGCTCCTCTAAGTTCGCTTCGCTCACTAAGAGAAGCTAGTGTGGCGCGCCCTACGGGAGTCGAACCCGTCTTGCAAGATTGAAAATCTTGAGTCCTAACCGATAGACGAAGGGCGCCGCAGCCGGTGTGTTGGCCGGACAGGCGTCATAATGGCCGAACCTTGCGATGGCAAGCGGTCTGGCCCTTCGGGTATCGCGGGTGTTTGAACTGGCTGTCATCCCGGCCGAGCGAAGCGAGAGCGGGGACCCACTGTGCCGCGGTCTCGGTGGGTCCCGGATAGCCGCTAATCGCGGCTTCCGGGATGACAATCGAATGGAAATGAATGCACGGCAAACCACGACGCAACTTGGCCTGAAAATGCCCTAGGCTTCGGCCGTGGCGGCGTCTTCGAGGTGGAGTTGGACTTTCGCCGTCCCGTCATAATCGTCCTGTTTGAGCTTTCCGGCCACATGCACGCGGCTGCTGCGCGCCTTCAACAAAGCGTCCCCGAGCGGCGTTCCGGCGGCGCGGAAGGCAATGGCCCCGATCCCCTGCCCGTCCCGCCCGACCAGGCGCAGCCGCACATGATTGGTCCCGACAATGCCGGCATAGACCACCAGCATATCGGGCATCAGGAAGATGGGTTCGGGATTGCCGGCGCCATAAGGTCCCGCGCGTTCGATGTCTTCGAGCAGCTTCAAATCGGCGCCAGAAGGGGAGACAAGCGCATCGGCGACGAGCTCGCTCGCAAGGAGAACCGTGCTGCGCTGCGGCTCGATGTGATGGGTGAGAAACGCGCCGAAGGCTTCCAGCTTGGCGCGGCGCACCGAGAACCCTGCCGCCATGGCGTGGCCACCGCCGGTTTCCAGAATGCCTTGCGCCTGCGCGGCGCGGATGATGGCGCCGAGATCCACGCCTCTCACCGATCGCGCGGAGCCGCGTGCGACCGACTCGGGAAGGGCGCTATCGAACCCCGCGACGAGAGCCGGTTTGGCGTGCCGCTCCTTCAGCCGCCCCGCGACGATGCCGACCACCCCGGCGTGCCAGCCATCGCCGCTGACCAACAGGAAGGGATTGTCGCTTTGGCTTAAGGCAATCGCGTCGGCAGCTTCCAGGATGTGCGCTTCGATGGCCTGACGCTCGCGATTGTGGCGGTCGAGCTCGAGCGCGAGCGCATCGGCTTCAACGGCATCGTCGGTGGCCAGCAGGCGTGCGCCGAGGTCGCAGCGTCCGACGCGTCCGCCGGCATTGATGCGCGGACCGAAGATGAAGCCGAGATGAAAGGCCGAAAAAGGCGGCGTGGCGGAAGCGATGCGCGCCAAAGCGGCGAGGCCGGGCCGTTCGAGCCGTTCGAGCTTGCGCAGACCCTGGCGCACAAAGGCGCGGTTGATACCGGTAAGCGGCACGACATCGGCGATGGTGGCGAGCGCGACAATGTCGAGCTGGTTGAGAAGGTCGGTCTCATCGATCCCTTGCGCTTGGAACCATCCCCGCTCGCGCAACACCCGCTGCACGGCGACAAGGAACAGGAATGCGAGCCCCGCGGCGCAGACATAGGTGATCCCCGAACGATCATCGGGGCCGTTCGGATTCACATGGGCGAAGGCCGGCGGATTGGTCTCCACGGCGTGGTGATCGAGCACGATCGCGTCCAGGCCACCCTCGCGGGCCGCCTGCATCGCGTCACCAGCTGCCGCGCCGCAATCGACCGTGACAAGCAATGTGGCGCCGCGCCCCCGCAAGGAGCGGACGGCAAAGGCGGACGGTCCGTAGCCTTCGGTCAGGCGGTCCGGGACGTAAAGCAGCGTGTCGCGCTTCACGCCATGTAGGAACCTGAGCAGCAGCGCCGCGGCGCAAGCGCCGTCGACATCGTAATCGCCAAGGATGGCGATGGTCTCGCTACGTTCGACCGCTTCGGCGAAGCGCAAGGCGGCCCGCTCCATATGCGCGAAGGAATAGGGGTCGGGCATCAAGGTCCGCAAACGCGGCTCGAGAAACACATCCACGGAGTCTTTGGTCACGCCGCGCGAGGCCAAGAGCTGCGAGAGCCCCGCGCTGTAGCCCGATAGCTCCAGACCGCGCGCTGCGTCTTCGTCGCGCTCGCGCATGCGCCAAGACCGGCCGGCAAAGGATAAACGCACCCCCAGGGCAAAATCTTCGTGGTCCTGCATTGCGCCGGCAGGTTCAGGAATGCGCGCGAGCGCTTCAGCCGACATCATCGAGAGGATGGCGCATCTTGATCCAGCGCACGGTGCGAGTTGCCGAGCGCATCACCAAGGAATGCGTGGTCACATAGGTGGCGTGGACATGTACGCCTTCAAGCATCGATCCATCGGTCACCCCGGTGGCTGAAAACACCACGTCGCCGGATGCGAGGTCCGTCAGCATGTATTTGCGGTTCAGATCGCGAATGCCGAAACGCTCCGCACGCTGGCGCTCCCCCTCGTTCCGGAACACCAGGCGAGTCTGGAACTGGCCGCCCACGCAACGCAGCGCCGCGGCGGCGAGCACACCTTCCGGCGCGCCCCCCTGCCCCATATAGATGTCCACGCCTGTGATATCGGGCTCGGTCGTGGCGATGACGCCAGCGACATCGCCATCGGTGATGAGCTGCACCGAAGCGCCGATGGCGCGGATGCTTGCGATGATTTTCTCGTGGCGTGGACGGTCCAGGACCAGCGCGCGGATGCGCTCCGGCTTTACGCCCTTTGCTTCGGCCAGCGAGGCGATGTTCTTCGCCGGCTCCCAATCGAGGTCGATGACCCCTTCAGGATAACCCGGCCCGATCGCGATCTTGTCCATGTAGACGTCCGGCGCATTCAGCAGTGTCCCGGCTTCGGCCATCGCCATCACGGCAAGCGCATTGGGAAGCGCTTTGGCGCACAGGGTGGTGCCTTCCAGGGGATCGAGGGCGATATCGACTTTCAGGCCGCCGGCGCCGACCTTTTCACCGATGAACAGCATCGGCGCCTCGTCGCGCTCGCCTTCACCGATGACGACCGTGCCGTCGATGGGCAGAAAGTTGAAAGCCCAGCGCATGCCTTCGACGGCCGCCTGATCGGCGGCGTGCTCGTCGCCGCGTCCCACCAGCTTAAAGGCACGCATCGCGGCGGCTTCCGTCACACGCACGGCTTCCAGCGCCAGGATGCGGTCCAAAGGTCGGGACATGCGATTTCGCTCCAGAGATCTGCCGGGCTTAATATTGGACGCCAAGTGCGAACATTACGCGGCTTCCATCGGAATCATGCACGGCGTTTCGACGATCTTGTCGGAGGTGGCGATGGCCTTCAAGGCGCGGACGACTGCGACATGCTGCGCCTCATGCGTGATCATCACGATGGCGACGGGTTCGCCCGGCGAGCGTCCCCGCTGAATCATGCTTTCTATGGAAACCCGCTCATTCGCCAGATGGCGCGAGATCTCTGCCATCACACCGGGCACGTCCAGAGCCTGAAAGCGCAAATAATAGGCACTCATGCGCGCTTCGGCGGGTTCGCGCGTGGCGGGGGCAAGTTCCGTCGCGGGCCGCCCGAAAACCGGACCGAACGCGCCGCGCGCCACATCGACAAGATCGGCAATGACCGCCGAAGTGGTCGGCCCGCGCCCCGCGCCGCGGCCCTGAAAGAAGAACGGTCCCGCCTCGCCCGCATCGGCGGCAACCGCATTGAAGCTCGATTCCACGTCGGCAAGCGGCGTGCGTGCGCGGACCATGGCGGGATGGACGAGCTGTTCGATGCCCCCTGCGGTGCGGCGTGCGACGCCAAGCAATTTCAAGCGATATCCGAACTCGCCGGCAAAACCGATGTCGGCCGGCGTCACCTTGTCGATGCCCGTCATGGCGACACCGTCGAGGTCCGGAATCGTGCCGAAGGCGAGGCTGGTCAGCAGCGTCAATTTGTGCGCGGTGTCGCCGCCGCCGATGTCGAGCGTGGGATCGGCTTCGGCATAGCCTAGCCTTTGGGCTTCTCCGAGCACTTCGGCAAAGGGGCGTCCGGTCGATTCCATCTGAGTCAGGATGAAATTGCAGGTGCCGTTGAGGATGCCGCGAACCGCCGAGATGTCATAAGCGATAAGGCCTTCGCGCAAAGACTTCACGATCGGAATGCCGCCGCAGATCGCGGCCTCGAATTTCAGGGTCACGCCGTGGCGTTCGGCAAGGGCCGCGAGGGCGGCGCCATGCCGAGCGAGCAGCGCCTTGTTGGCGGTGACGACATGCTTCTTGGCGCGCAGGGCCTGCTCCACGAGCGAGCGCGCCATGCCCTCTTCGCCGCCGATCAGTTCGACCACCACGTCAACATCGGCCCGCTCGGCAATGGCCGCGGCATCTTTCTCGAAAGCAATGCCGCCAAGCTCGACGCCTCGGGGCCGTGATTTGTCGCGCGCCGAGACGGCGGTGATCGCGATTCCCCGTCCCGCCCGCCACGACAGCGCGCGCATTTGGGTGAGGAGCACTTTCGCCACGCCGGCCCCGACCGTGCCGAGGCCAGCGAGACCGACCCTGAGCTCGCCGCTCATTTTGCCGCTTCCATCGCCTTGGAGTTGCGGCCCACATCGCTCAAGAAACGCCGCACATTGCGCGCCGCCTGGCGCACGCGCTGTTCGTTTTCGACGAGCGCGATGCGCACATAACCCTCGCCATATTCGCCGAACCCGATGCCGGGAGAGACGGCGACTTTGGCTTCCACGAGCAGGCGCTTGGCGAAGACCATCGAGCCATCGTGGCGGAATGCTTCCGGGATCGGCGCCCAAGCGAACATGGTGGCGGGCGGACTTGGGATGTCCCAACCGGCGCGTCCCATGCTCTCGACCAGCACGTCGCGGCGCGAGCGGTAGATGGCGCGGATGTCGTCGACGCAATCCTGCGGCCCGTTCAGCGCCGCGGTCGCTGCCACCTGGATCGGCGTATAAGCGCCGTAATCGAGGTAGGATTTGATGCGCGCCAGAGCGGCGATCAACGTGCGGTTGCCGGCAGCAAATCCCATGCGCCAGCCCGGCATGGCATAGGTCTTGGAGAGCGACTGAAACTCGATGGCGATGTCTTTCGCGCCCTCCACCTGCAGGATCGACGGCGGCGGATTGGCATCGTCGAAATAGGTGTCCGCATAAGCGCAATCGGACAGCACCCACAACCCATGTTTCTTCGCCAGCGCGACGACCGCCCGGTAGAAATCGAGGTCCGCGGTCTGGGCCGTTGGGTTCGACGGGTAATTCACCACGATCGCCAATGGCGTCGGTTGAGACTGGTGGATCGCGAGTTCGGCGCGGCTGAGGAATTCTTCCGGAGTCGGCGCCGGCACATGGCGGATTGCCGCACCGGCAAGAATGAATCCGAAAGCGTGTATCGGATAGGCGGGATTCGGCACCAGGACCACATCTCCGGGAGCGGTGATCGCTTGCGCGATGTTGGCGAAACCTTCTTTGGAGCCCAGCGTCGCGATGACCTCCGTGTCGGGATCGAGCTCAACCCCGAAGCGGCGCTGATAATAGGCGCTCATGGCACGCCGCAATCCCTTGATGCCGCGCGAAGCGGAGTAGCGGTTGGAGCGTGGATCGCGTGCCGCTTCGATCAGCTTCTCGACGATATGAGGCGGTGTCGGCATGTCCGGATTGCCCATGCCGAAATCGATGATGTCTTCGCCGCGTGCGCGCGCTTCGGCCTTGAGCTTGTTGACCTGCTCGAAGACATAGGGCGGAAGTCGGCTGATTCGGTGGAATTCGCTTTTCATGGTGTTTCAGAAACCTGGCGGAGTGGAGGGATCGGGCATGGTGAATGGCTGACGGCGCAGATCCTCAGCGGTCTGCGCGGTCTTAGCTCGATCCATCGTCAGGGATTGGATCGCCTCCTGATTTGCCTCCGGAGGGCTTACCCCCGGCGGCTCGGGTATGTCTGCAAGGTCGCGGTAGACCGGTGGAGCGGTCGGAGTCGTCTCCTTGGGCAATTGCTGTCCCCCGATGGACGGCAGGCTGGCGCAGGCCGCGAGCGCGACAGCCATCAGGCAAGGAAGAAATCCCACCCAGCGCCGGTTTCTGCCTCCTGCGGCCATTGCTCTCACCTCAACCCCTTTGCGAATCACCGCAAAAGCGGCAAATCGGCGGTTCAGCATATACCGGCGATGCCTCTTCGTTCCAAGCACGGCCCCGGCCGGTTGTGATTTTGCTCTTCCGTTCCGGCACGCGGAACCCCATATTTCGCATGTGCAGCAATTTCAGCCACAATGCAGGCGAGTTCATGGCAAAACGAATGGGTGAGAAAGAGACGGTCGAGAAGGAGCCCGAACGGGCCCCTGAGCCGCCGGCAGCAGAGACGGCGCCAGATGTGTCCTATCGCCTGGGCAATGCGGAAGTTTTCGGGCGGAACATGGCGCGGGTCGCGGCCAGGAGCCAGCATCTGCTTTCCGAATTTTTGAGGCGCCAAGGCGAGCGGTTCGGCCAGGAGCCTTTCGACCCTTTGAATGTTTCCGGTGCCTTCTTCGCCCTTCTCAAGCAGATCGCGGCGAATCCCGGCCAGATGGTCACAGCGCAGTTCACGCTCTGGCACGATTATCTGACCCTGCTTCAACGCACGACGCAGCGCGCCTTCGGTGGAACGGTGCTTCCGATGGTGGCGCCGGCGGCCGGCGACCGCCGTTTCCGCGACAAGGATTGGCAGGAAAACCAAGTCTTCGATTTCATCAAGCAATCCTATCTCCTGACCGCGAACTGGATGCAAAAGACCGTGGCCGGCGTGCATGGCATGGACGAGCGGACGCAGGCGCGCGCCACCTTCTATGCCAAGCAATTCGCCGATGCCGTTAGCCCAAGCAATTTCGTGCTGACCAATCCCGAAGTCCTGCGCGAGACCTTGCGCAGCAATGGCGAGAATCTGGTGCGCGGGCTCGACAATCTTCTGGTGGACCTCGAACGGGGACGCGGCGAATTGTCCATTCGTCAGACTACGGACAATTTTGTCGTCGGCCGCGACATCGCGACGACCCCCGGCAAGGTGATGTTTCGCAATGAATTGTTCGAGCTTCTGCAATATAGCCCGACGACGAAAACCGCCTATGAGACGCCGCTGCTGATTTTCCCGCCTTGGATCAACAAGTTCTACATCCTGGATCTGCAGCCGAAGAACTCGTTCGTCAGATGGGCGGTGGAGCGCGGCTACACGGTGTTCGTGGTGTCCTGGGTGAATCCCGATCCTTCGCTCGCCGAAAAGAGTTTCGAAGACTACATGCGTGAAGGCATCTTCGCCGCGCTCGACGCGGTGGAGAAGGCGACCGGCCAGCGGCAGGTCAACATCATCGGCTATTGCATCGCCGGCACGCTGCTGGCGGCCACGCTCGCCTATATCGCTGCCAGCGGCGAATATAAGAACCGCATCAAATCGGCGACCTTCCTGGCCGCCCAGGTCGATTTCTCCCAGTCCGGCGATCTGCAGGTCTTCGTCGATGATGTGCAGCTTGCCGCCATGGAAAAGCAGATGCGCGCGGCTGGCGGCGTGCTTGAGGGCTCCAAGATGGCGCTGACCTTCAACATGCTGCGGGCCAACGATCTGATCTGGTCGTTCGTGGTGAACAATTATCTTCTGGGCAAGGAGCCCGTGCCGTTCGATCTGCTGTACTGGAATTCCGACACCACGCGCATGCCGCTCAAATTGCATCTCGCTTATTTGCGCGAATGCTATCGCGACAATGCGCTGGCACAGGCCGAGATGATGCTCGGCGGCCAACGATTGAACATCGCCAAGATCAAGACGCCGGCTTTCTTCCAGGCGGCCAAGGAGGATCACATCGCACCGGCGCTTTCGGTCTATAACGGTGCGAAATTGTTCGGCGGACCGGTGACCTATGTGCTCGCCGGGTCCGGCCATATCGCGGGCGTGATCAATCCCCCCGCGGCGGGCAAATATCAGCATTGGACCAATGACGAATTGCCCGCGACGTTGGCGGAATGGCAAGCGGACGCAGCCGAACATCCCGGTTCGTGGTGGCCGGTTTGGGATGCGTGGCTCGCAACGCGCTCGGGCGGCAAGATTCCGGCGCCCAAGCCGGGCGACGGCGAGCTGAATTTGTTGGGCGATGCGCCGGGCAGCTATGTGTTGGTGAAGGCCGGCACCATGAACCAGCCGAAAAAGCGCGAGGCGCCGCGCTAGCGCGCTGGGCGCGAAGTCGTCATCCGAGTTTTTCGTTCAGTTTATGGGTCCAGTCCCTAGCAACTGATTGCGATATGCAATCAGACTCGATGGAGGATGTAATGGCGAGGATCAGGGTGGCAGGTTTCGGGGTTTCGCTCGATGGCTTCGCGGCGGGAACGGAGCAGAGCTTGGATCACCCTCTGGGCAAGCGAGGACCAGAACTGTTCCAATGGTTCTTTCCCACTCGCACCTTCCGCGAAATGCATGGCGAAAGCGGAGGCGATACCGGCTTGGACGACGAGTTCGCGCGGCGCGCGATGGACGGCTTCGGTGCCTTCATCCTAGGACGGAACATGTTCGGCCCAATCCGGGGCGAATGGCCGGATGAGCAATGGAAAGGATGGTGGGGTGACAACCCACCCTATCATGCGCCAACCTTTGTGCTCACGCACCATCCACGCGCGTCGATCGAGATGGACGGTGGCACGACCTTCCACTTCATTACCGATGGCATCGAAGCAGCGTTGGAACGTGCGTGGGAAGCGGCGGGACAAAAGGACATCAAGATCGGCGGCGGTGTCGAAACCGTGAGACAATATATCCGCGCAGGCCATGTCGACGAGATTCATCTGGCGGTGGCACCCGTGGCGCTTGGTCAGGGGGAAGCGCTGTTTGACGGCATCGATCTTCGCTCCCTTGGATATCGCACCACGGAACACATGCCGACCGAGCGCGCCACCCATGTTGTGCTGGCACGCTGAACGACCGCTTTCAGGATCAGGGAAACGAGCTTGCGATGCGCCGGGCAGCTATGTGTTGGTGAAGGCCGGCACCATGAACCAGCCGAAAAAGCGCGAGGCTGTGCGTTAGCTCGCGCTCCCGTAGTGCTAATGTTTTTTCGCACGCCCCGCGCGCGTTTTTGCCCATGCTCTTTCCGCCAGACACAGCTCGGTGAGTTCCGCTTCGGTTAGCGGCAAATGACTTAGTTCTTCGTGATGAAAGATTTGCACCGTGGAACGTTTGTCGACGGCCTGACCGCATTCTTCACAAATATAGAAATAGCCCCTCTCGTCTTTGGGCGGAGGGCGTTTGCGCGCGCTCTTGCTCATGCGCACGATCGTTTTGCGGAAATCTTTGTCCACGACGACATAACGCCGGAGCAAGCGAATGGACGCGTGGGCGCGCGGACAACTCGCTTTTACGTTAATCGCGAAAGGTGCGCGAAATATTTTGAATCAAATTGCCCCTCTAAACCATGACGTCAGATAGAGGACGCGAGGGACGGAACTTGGAATTTGCGAGGTTGTTATCTCGTGCAAGATTCGGAGGCTTGCAATGAACGAGCTAGGCAATCGCGCGCAGGAATATGTGGACCAACGTGTGCGTTACATCTTGCTGGCGATAGAGGCTGAGGTGTTATCGGAGCAAGCCGTCTCGCCTTATCTGCGCGAGGCCTCGCACCGGCTTTCGCAATTCTGGCTGGCGCGTGCTGCGGCAGCTCAAGACGACGAGAATGAGCCGGAAGAATTCCACGCGCCGACCCGAAACGGCAAGTCTGGAGATGGATACAAATGCTGAAGATCAGCTGCGCTCGATGATTCCGGCAAGAATATCGGCAGCGCGCGCACACGCCTTGTTATCGACATCGAGATGCGTAACGGCGCGGAGCTTTCTTTGCCCGAATACCGAAACAAGCACGCCCGCCTCTTTGGCGCGCGCCGCAATGGATGCGGCGTCGGGCGCACCCTCCACCATGTGGAAGATCACGATATTGGTTTGAACGGTCGAAAGATCGAGCCGCACGGGGCGCAGCCCGGAGAGGCGGCCGGCGATCAGTCTGGCGTTGGCATGGTCGGTGGGCAGGCGCGAGAGATTGTGATCGACGGCGTAGAGTGCAGCCGCCGCGAGGATACCGGCCTGGCGCATCGCCCCGCCCAGCATCCGCCGGATGCGAACGCCCCGCGCAATATCGACTTTCGTGCCGGCAATGACGCTTCCGACGGGGCACCCCAGGCCCTTGGAGAGTGCAACCGACACGGCGTCGAAAGGCGCACAGAGTTGGGCGACGCTGCGTCCCGAGGCGGCAGCGGCATTGAACAGCCGCGCGCCATCAAGGTATGTCCGAATGTCGGCCTCGCGCGCGGCGCGACAGATGGCCACCGCGTCCTCTTCCGGAAACACCAGTCCGCCGCAGCGATTATGCGTGTTCTCGATGACGACGAGACTGGTCGGCGGGAACATCATGTGACCGGCCGGTTTCACGGCGGCAAGAAATTCCCCGGCGGTGAAAAGGCCCTCCGTCCCGATTGTCGTGAATTGCACGCCGGCATTCGCCGCGCCCGCGCCCGCTTCGTGCCAGACCATGTGGGTCTCGTGACCGAGGATCACATCATCGCCCGCTCGCGTGAAAAGCTTGAGCCCGATCTGGTTCGCCATGGTACCGCTGGGCACGAAGAGCGCACTCTCCTTGCCCAGCATGGCGGCGAGCCGTTCCTGCAGCAGATTGACGCTCGGGTCTTCGCCATATTGGTCGTCGCCGACGGCGGCCTCAGCCATAGCGCGGCGCATGGACTCCGAGGGACGCGTGACGGTGTCCGAGCGCAGATCGATAGTATCCATCACCGTATCTCCTGATCGAGCGCGTTTCGCATGGCCTCGGCCACCGCAACGCTCGCCGAATCGCCGCGCATCGTCAGTCCCTCGATGGCAGCTTTGCGATCTTCGGGGTTGCGGTTTTGCGACAGCTTCATTTTGCCTTCGAGCATTTCGAACGGCAGCCGAAAACCCACGATCGCGTTCAGCAAAACGTTCAGCCGTTCCGGAGGCACGCGTGCCGTCGTCCAGGCCGGTTTCGGCGCCAGAGCGCTTTCTTCCTGCGCCGCCAAGTCGAACAAGAGCTGCTTCAATCCGTCATCCGAAAGGCGGCGCACTCGGCCCAAACCTTCGACGGCGATGTAGTTCCAGGTCGGCACTTGGCCCGGCGTCGCGTACCAATCGGGCGAGACATAGGCATGCGGCCCCATGATGGATAACTTAAGCTCGGCACCCTCTTCGATGTCCGCCAGCGGGTTGGCGCGGGCAAGGTGGAATCGCACGCCGCCCAAGGGAGCCGGCTCGGGATCGAGCACCAGCGGTGCATAGGCGAATTGAATCCTTCCGGCGACGTTTCCGGCAAAAACCGCAAAGACGTTGCTGCGCATGAAGGCGTGCAGCGCCGCCACGTCCGAAAGCGCAAAATGAGCCGGAACATACATCGCTACAGCCCCCGCTTCGGCCTCATATGAGTCCCGCGGTTTCGGGCCAGCCCATCATCGCGTTGAGATTCTGCACACAGGCCCCCGCCGCGCCTTTGCCGAGATTGTCGAGCACGGCGACCACGCGCGCCTGGCGCCGCGCCTCATTGCCGAAGACGTAGAGTTTCAGCCGGTTGGTGTGTTTCAGCTCCTCGGCGTCAAGCGTCGCTTTCGCCGCGGACTCGGACAAAGGCGCGACCTCGATCAGCTTCTCGCCGCGATAGGAATCCGCCAGCGCCGCGTGGACCGAGGCGACACTGGGATTTCCCGGCAAGGCCCACAATTGCAGCGGGACCTCCACCAGCATGCCGCGATGGAAGCGACCGACACTCGGCGCGAAGAGCGGCCGGTGAAGCAGGCCCGCATGCACGCGCATCTCTTCGATGTGCTTGTGCTCCAGATTGAGCCCATAGGTGCGGAAAATCTCGCGGCTGTAATTCGGTGCATCCGAATCCTCGAATTCGGAGATCATTCCCCGCCCGCCGCCGGAATAGCCCGATACCGCGTTGCAGGTCACCGCCGCATCGGGCGGGACGATGCCGCTACGCGTCAAAGGCCGCATGATCGAAAGAAAACCGGTCGAATAGCAGCCTGGATTGGCTACGCGCATGGCATGACGCAATTCCTCCCGGCGCTTTGCTTCCAGCTCCGGAAAACCGAAGACCCAACCTTCGGTCACGCGGTGCGCGCTGGAGGGATCGATCACCCGCACGTTGGGATTGACGATCAGCGTCACTGCTTCGCGCGCCGCCGCGTCGGGCAGGCAGAGAATGACCATGTCGGCATCGTTGAGCATATCGGCGCGAGCCGAGGCGTCCTTGCGCCGCTTGTCGTCGAGCACAACCAAGGACAGCTCGCCACGGGTTTGCAAACGCTCGCGAATCTCGAGCCCCGTGGTTCCGGCCGCGCCGTCGATGAAGACTCTCACAGACATGGAAGACCTTTACGCGCTCATTGACAGAATTTCACGCCCGCTCTTAGCTCGAAGCAGGCTCCGCGAACAAGGCTCAGCCTTGCCATGTCCAACAGCATTCGAAGGGGGCGGTCATGGAAGTGAAGCAGATCATCGAGAGTTTCCGCCGAATCCTCACCCATCATTATGCCGATTTCCACGGGCGCGCCGCGCGGGCCGAATTCTGGCACTACGTGCTGGTATACCTGCTGATTGGGATCTTGCTGGACATATTGGGCATCCGGCTACTTTCGACGGTGGTAGGGCTCGCTCTTTTGGTTCCCACGCTCGCGATCACCATCCGGCGCCTGCACGATGTCAACAGAAGCGGCTGGCTGATCCTCGTGCCCCTCGTCCCGGCTTTCCTGACGGTGTCCCTGTTCTATCTCTACTGGCCGCTGGGGGTGGTATTCGCGCTGGCGACGGTCGCCTGCTCGGCCTATCTCATTTACCTTTACGTGTTGCCGGGCACGACCGGACCAAACCAATTCGGTCCCGACCCCAAGGGCGTCGCCGCCGCCTAACGTTTTGCAGGCTGCTTCCAACAATCCTCGCCCGCCTAACTCTGCGTTGTATCGCTGTCGCATTGCGCGAAGTTAACGTGATCATGCGCTTAACATTTGATTCAACGGTTATGTGCCTAGTTTCCCACACAGTTATTGCGTTTGGACGCCACAGCGTCCGGCAAGACTCGAGGGGAAGCATTGCCAGCGTTGTGCGTCCGGCCGGCAACGGAAGGACGAGCATCAATGCGCATATACGTCGATGAGCAGAAACAGGGATCGCAGACCTCAACGCAATTCGCAGGCAAAGCTGTCTATTTTTTTGACATCAGCGTTCTGCGCTCAAGCGTAGCCTCACTCATAGGCTGGAGCCCTGAAAAGCTTGAGGCTGCGATTGCTCCCCGGGTGGAGCACGCCATCAGCGACGCCGATTTGTGGCTGACAACTCCGCTCGGATTCTTCGTCATTTTCGCGAACCCCGACTCAACACTGGCTCGCGATCAAGCGAAGTCCATTTGCGTCGACATCCTCAAGCATTTCTATGGCCAAGATGAGTATCCGCCCGAGTATGTCGATAAGCTTTGCCGCCCCTCTTCCACGTTCGACCTTGAGCAAGCCGGTGTGGTCAACGCGACCGGAACCGCAAAAAGCGCGCCGCCCCCAAAACGGCGTTCTTCTGAGGAAGACGACACCGTCGAAGCAAAAGAAGAACAATTCCTCTTCCGGCAGAAATGCATCGATCTTTACCGGGACCATTTGGGTTCGAGCAATGAGGGATTATTTCAATTCTCGCCATGCTGGGACAGCAAGCGAGACCGCATTACCTCATTTGCGTGCGGCGAATTTGAAACGCTGACAAGCCGCGGCCTATTTGAAAGTTGCGGGATCGTCGCCGCCATGGCGCAGTGTGAGCTCGATGTGATGGCTTTGGCCGCGGCAACGAGAGGCGTTCTGCACATACGTTCACGCGGTGATGTCGCCTTCGTCAATGTGCCAGTGCATTGCGAAACCTTAGCATGGTCAAGAACGCGCTGGGCGTATCTTGCTGTCCTCTCTCAAATCGAAGCTAGTTTGCTTCCATTTCTGTCGCCCCGCATCACTGGAGTCCAAGAGGGCTATAATCTGTACGCCACCGGGCCGTGGATTACGGAGTTACGCCACCATGTGCGCTGGGCGTTCGTTCACTTGCCGAATCTGAATTTCGAACTCTCAAAAGCTCCTGCGCTTTGCTTGACGGGGTTTGGCATCGGCCTCGCGTCAATGCGTCCCCCCGGAGTTTCGTCTCAGGCATTGAGGGAAGGGGCGCAGAAACTTGTCGGCATTTGCACAAACCAAAAAGCCATTGCATGCGTTGACGGCGTCGAGTCGGTAGCGGACCTTCTTCTGCTGAAAGGCTGCGGAATTTGGATTATCTCAGGTCCCGTGATCGGTCAAAGCTCGGGACTGCCCGGTCCCATAAACTCTCTGTCGTTCCCCGCGAACTCGGCGAAGCGCGCATTGTCCGGCGCGGTGAATTGAAGGGATTTTATGAGCGCGCCTGACGGAATCAGATAAATCAAATTCTTCCCGGGCTTTTTCATATGTTGGCAGCGGCACGCGGTATTCTCACGCGATTTTCGCGCAGCAGGTTTGCCGGTGATCGAAACAAAAAATTCATCGTTGTGGGCTCATTTTTTGATCGCCGGCACGATCGGTTTCGAGTCCGCAATACGCCAATTTCCAGATTCGACATCATTGGCCTCGGCCTCAAAGGCACGCCCCTCGCATTCCCGCGCAATCTTGAGAAACGAATCCCGATGTATTCCGGTGGCGAGTATAGCTCTACGCCGAGCGTCATGAGCCAAAGCACGATATTGCTGGTTCGCCCATTTGAAGGGTGAAAGCTCGGAATACGACGTCATGCAAGGCCTCTCCCGCTCTTCTCGTGAAAGGTAAGGGAAATCAGTTAACCGCCGTTACATGCCGCGAATCATGAGGTTACGTACAAATACGCTCGTAGAGATACGAGGTGAATGTGATCGCTTTAGTCGCGCGCCTCAACGTTGAGTTTACGAATTGAGGCGATGATCCGTCCTGGAAAGCAACGAGACGGACATCATGTCTATATCGCCAGTTCCAGGAACAACTGTTCAATATCAAATCCCTCAAACACCGCAAACGAGGACTGATGACGAACGCGTAGAGTCCACGAGCGCGAAGGTGAAAGAGGCGCAAATCAGAAAAGATCTTCCTGTTCAGGTTCCGACGAAAATCGTCGCGGTCAATATTAAAGTCTAAGCAGCGGCCCCACTTCGGGAGCTTCTCTCAAACCCCGACGCCCGATCTCAACTCAGCCCGCCGGCGCCCCCCCGCTGGTGGTTTTTTTTGGGGGCGGAAGCAGACTCGCGCTCCAGCGAATGCAAGACAGCGCGCCAGTTTCCCGACGCGCTGTTCGCAAAAAATCGCATTCGTCGGTACAGAATTACCGCTTCGAGAACTGGAAGCTGCGCCGCGCCTTGGGACGGCCGTATTTCTTGCGCTCGACGACGCGCGCATCGCGGGTGAGGAAGCCGCCGGTTTTCAGTGTGGGGCGCAGATTGGGCTCAAAGGCGATGAGCGCTTTGGAGATGCCATGGCGCACCGCGCCTGCTTGACCCGAAAGACCACCGCCGGTCACCTTACAGATGATGTCGTATTGGCCGTCGCGGCCGGCCGCGACGAGAGGCTGGCGCAAGATCATGCGCAGCACGGGACGCGCGAAATAGACGGTTTCTTCCTTGCCGTTGACCATGACGCGGCCCGGACCCGGCTTGATCCAAACGCGGGCGACCGCGTTTTTGCGTTTGCCAGTAGCATAGGCGCGACCCTGGCGGTCGAGCTTGGGGCGGTTTTCCTGCGCCGCGGGCTGCTGTTCGGGCTGCTTGGCCTTGATCAGCGTCGTCTTCAGATCGGAGAAATCGCGAACTCCCTCGGACATATCAGCTTGCCTTCGCTTTGCGGTAATTGGTGTTCTTGGGACTCATCGCGCCGACATCCAGCGCTTCGGGCTGTTGGGCGGCATGGGGATGTTCGGGGCCGGCATAGACGCGCAAATTGGCGAATTGATGCTTGCCCAGAGGTCCGCGCGGCAGCATGCGCTTCACAGCCTTTTCCACGACGCGCTCGGGCGTTTTGCCGCCGAGGATCTTCTGCGGTGTCGTGTCCTTGATCCCGCCGATATAGCCGGTGTGCCAATGATAGAGCTTGTCCGTCATCTTGTTGCCGGTAAGCACGATCTTTTCGGCGTTGACGACGATGACGTTGTCGCCGCAATCCATATGGGGCGTGTAGGTCGGCTTGTGCTTGCCGCGCAGGCGTGTGGCGATGATGGCGGCGAGCCGCCCGACGACCAGGCCCTCGGCGTCGATCACTATCCATTTCTTCTGGATTTCGGACGCTTTGGCCGAATAGGTTTGCATAAGCCACTCCACGAATATTCTTGTCGATGCCGACCGGACGCGCGGATGTAGCGAGGGTCCGTCTTTGCGTCAAGCGAAATGCGCGATAGATGCGAAATTCTTGGTCTTTCATGATGCGGTATTATAATACCGTCTCGCGCGACTTCCTCTTGCGGTGCAGGGCAAAAAGAGGGGTAAAAGGCGCATGAACCGCTCCAACCCGCTACCCCCGCTCCTGCCCACGCGCGATGCCGGCGTGCTGACCATCACGCTGAACCGCCCCGAAGCCCGCAACGCGTTGTCCGAAAGCCTGATGCGCGCCCTGCAGCTTACCCTCGATGAGGCGGTGGATGATGAGGCCACGAAGGTGATCGTCATCGCCGCCAAGGGTCCGGCCTTCAGCGCCGGCCATGATCTGAAGGAGATGAGCGCGCGGCGCGACGATCCCGATTCCGGGCTCGCCTATTATC
>DATHDZ010000133.1:0-10067 GCA_035318785.1 Micropepsaceae bacterium | reverse complement strand
TTCCCGATGCCGACCTTATGATGTTTTCAACGGGTCTCATGCACCGGTTCGGCGACCGATTTTCGGCGACGTTTTCCTATTCATACAGCGACTACGCAAAGGCACCTATAAATCTCTCGGTGCCGGGAGGCGGGACACTGGTCGGATCATTCCACCGCAGCTCGCATGGCCTCGGTATACAAGCGCGCGAGCAATTCTAAGCGCGGAATCTGCTGGCGACACACCGACGAGCGCATCCTTCGCAAGCGCCGTTCAATCGCGAACGCGATCGGAGTTCGCGATACCCCTGGTTGTGAAAAATCCCCGGATTAATGATATTGTTTCGTGGAGGCGGGGCCCGTCAATGGATCAGAAACTCATAAAGGACATTACCGATCACACGATTGCGACCCTCGTTGTCTTGTTGCTGGCGGCGATATTCGAAGAAATAGGACCGCTTCTGACGACGCTGTTTGGAGAAACAGCAGCAATCCTCATCAAAATTACTTTCTATGCTTCGATTATTCTTTTCTGTATCGCCGCCCTGTATCACTTGGGAGTTCTGACAGATCGCGGCAAATACGACCGTCTGCGCGCGGACCTCGCGCGGGGCGGCACGTCGGCGCGCGTCTATACAGACAGCTTGACCAGGGCGCTCAACGCCGTCGACCACTTTATCGGCGATGCGGGGAAGGTACGGCAGACTTTCCTCACCTGGGTGTTTGGCCTGAAGACGCCCGTGCCACTTTGGAGCGCAGCCGCCTTTAATCGTTGCCTGCTTTTGGCGCTTCTCTATCCCATCGTTGCGGTTTTTCTGTTCTGGGCGATTTTCGGCGATGTTGGCCCAGCAGAAATGGCATTGGGTCTGCCGGCCGATCTGGCCGGGGGGCTGCGAGCGATTTCCCTTCTTGGGCTCGTCGTTGGAGTTTTGAGCTATTGGAAGTCCCACAGAAGCGAGGGAGTCATTTCCCTTCTATGGTTTCTCTTGGCTATTGCCGGCGCCGGGTCTGTCGCTATCAGCATCGGTACGGCGAGAGACGCGGGAGCCGGGTCTGTCGCGGGCGCCGTCGTCATTACCAGCGCTTTCATTGGCGCACTCGCCGGTGACTTTGGTGTTGGCGTTGCTGGCGCCATTATCGGCATGTTTGCCGGCGCTGTTGCGTTTACCTATGCCGGCGTTGTCGTTGGCTGTGTCGCCGGCCCTCTCGCTGTGGGCATCGTTGGCGTCCTCACGAAAAAGAGGTGCATCACGCGGGGCTGTAAAGGTGGCTTGTTGTCGGTATTGGTCCTGGCGATGATTGTGGCCTGCTTTGCCGCGGCGGAGATGATGTCGCCGTCGACTTTGTGGCCTGTGATCGGGCCGCTGCTACTGTTCCTCGGACTTTTCACACTGCTCAACGCACCTTTCCTCTGGCTATCCTTAGGCCTAACACGCGCACTGCTGCGTTGCGGGCTCGAACGACAACAATGGTGGCCATATCTTTATGGGTTCATAGATGCGGCCGTGGCGGTTTTCGTCATTGCTCTCCTCGCCGCCGTCATGGTGATCGGGGTTCAGGGCTTCGACTTCATGGCAATGCGTGGAGGACCAGGTGTAGGCCGCATCTTGTCCCTGCAAGATCTGTTCGACGGCATCGGCGACCGTCCCGCCGATTCCAAATATTGGTGGGTTTATGTGCTTTTGTTGTCGACCATGATCCCCAGTATCATCAATCTGGCGATAGGCGGGTTATCGCTGATGCGCGGAGTTCCAAGAGTCACAAGCTACCTCTACCGCCTGATGCCCGAGGGGGGATACCTCACGGGATTCGACCTTTATCGGTTGGCAGGACTGCTCGCCATGCAACAAGTGATAGGCGCGGTTCTTGGCCTTGGGGCGCAGGTCTTACTGATCTGGGGCATTGTCTTTCATCTCATGCCATGGCTGGAGTTCGACATGCTTTATATGGCCCGATCCGTCGCCACATTCGATCTGCCGATGCGACTTGCCGCGTTATACTCAAGTCTGTAGAGCGCCGGACCTTGGCGCTGCATGCCGTGCCGGTTCAGACCGGTGTGCCGCCGAGAGGCACGCAGTGTTTCGACCACACGCGCTTGAGATAGTCGAGCTCGGGCGGGAGATCCCCCTTGAGCGAATGGACCCTCAAGAACGCCAGACCGAAATCAGGCGCCTTGATCCACGAGACCGTCGCCTCATAGGCGATCGGGACGCGGCGATCGATGAGGAAAACGCGCGTGGGTATGACTTCGCCTTTGGCAATGGCGATTCTCGCGCCGGTCTCGGACAGATCGCGGATGGTGCAGTCGCGCACGTGCTGGCCATCGCCATAAACCACTTTGCCTCCGAGCAAGGTCCGCTTGCGCGAAGTCTGGCGCTGGTTGACGACGCGCGGCGGCAGATCGGCGGAATCGGGCTGGGCCATCGGGAACTCCAAGCGAACTGGTCGAGCATGCCTCACGGAAGCTTAACCGGAGGTTAGAATGGCGCGCAGCGAGCCCTCGCCCTGCTTGCGCGACAGCGGCCAAGAGGCCAGTTTTCCTCTCCGAACCGACAAGGCATCGGCATGAACGCAGATTTTCCGATTACGCTGGCCGACATCGAAGCGGCGGCAAGGGCGATTGCGGGCGCCATGGAAATGACGCCGGCCCGGCATTCGCGCACCCTATCGGCGATTGCCGGCGCCGATATCTTCGTCAAATTCGAAAATTTGCAATTCACCGCCTCCTTCAAGGAACGCGGCGCGCTCAACAAATTGCTCTCGCTCGACGAGAGCCAACGCAAGCGCGGCGTCATCGCCATGTCTGCCGGCAATCACGCGCAAGGCGTCGCCTATCATGCCGGGCGGCTCGGCGTTCCCGCAACCATCGTGATGCCAGAAGGCACGCCTTTCACCAAGGTGAAGCACACCCGCGATTTCGGCGCCCATATCGTCATCGAGGGCGCCACGCTTTCGGAATCCTCCACGCGCGCGAAAGCGCTCGCTGCGGAGCACGGCTTCACGTTGATCCACCCTTATGACGATCCGCTTGTGATCGCGGGGCAAGGAACGGTGGCGCTGGAATTCCTCGAGCAGGCACCCGAACTGGACACGCTCGTGGTGCCCGTAGGCGGTGGCGGCTTGATCTCCGGCATGGCCATTGCCGCGCGCGCGCGAAAACCGGACATTCGGATCTATGGCGTTGAGGCGAGGAATTACCCGGCCATGCACAATGCGCTAACGGGGGAGAATCTCCCAAGCGCGGGTCAGACCATCGCCGAAGGCATTGCAGTGAAAGATCCCGGGACGATTGCCAAGACCGTGATCGGAGCTCTGGTGTCGGACATTCTCTTGGTCGACGAAGCCGCCATCGAAGCTGGGATCGTCAAGCTGCTCGAGATCGAGAAGACGCTCGCCGAAGGCGCGGGCGCAGCGGCGCTTGCCGCGGTGCTAGCCCATCCGGCCATCTTCAAAGGCCATACAGTCGGGATCGTGATCTCCGGCGGGAATATCGATATGCGGCTGTTATCGAATGTGGTCCTGCGCGAGCTTACGCGTGAGGGCCGCATCCTCTCCTTGGTGATCGCCATCGAGGACAGGCCGGGGCTTCTGGCGCGTGTCTCCAGTATTGTCGGCGAAGCGGGCGGCAATATTCTGGAAGTGTCGCACAATCGGCTGATGACCGGTGTGTCGGCCAAATCCGCCGATCTGGGCCTCGTCGTCGAGGCCCGAGATGGCGCCCACGCCGCCGAGATCCGGGCGCGGCTGCAGGAGGCCGGCTATGCGGTACGGGCGGGGTAAAGACCCGATTCGCTAGGCTCGGCAAGCCGGCGTCAGGGCCGGTTGGCATCGTTTTGCAACGTTTCCTCCCTATCCTGGCGGTCGAAAATTCCGGGCTTGGGCGGCGTAACAGGAATGACCGATTTTTCCGAGCTTCCTGTCAGCGAGCGGGCGGAGCGTTACCGCCAATTGGCCGAGGACGCGCTTCGTGAGGCCGAACAATCCGAGGGTTCGGTGCGGGAGTCCTATTTGTTGATCGCCGAACAGTGGAACCGCCTCGCAAAAGTCGACGGAGCTCATTCCGACATTTCCAGAGCATCGTGAGCCAGCAGCGCGGATCGGTACAAATGCGCTGCCAGCATTAACCTTTTTTTAAGCATTTGCTTCGGTCGTGCCCTCTCTCGCGCTAAGGTCTCAGTGCAGGCCGGGGCGGGCATTACATGCGACTCAATCTTGCTCAATGGACGGGGATCGCCGTCACCACGATCGTGATATCGGGATCAGACGTGGATGTCGTTTATGCGGTGCCGCTGGGATTTTTCGCCGGAGCGCTCGCGACGTTCATTTCCGCGCTAGGCCATAGCGCGCTCGAGAGGCCTATGCGGCCTACGAGACGTCGGTTGGGATAGTGTTCAGCGCTTCTTCCAGCTGGGTGAAGCTCGGCTGAGACGAGCTCGGCACGCTGCCGCGACCGATCTCCACCGACACCTGCGCCGAATTTCCGTGCAAATGCGCAACCAGAATATCGCGGATGACGTGATAGAATTGGGCTTCCTCGTCGACGATACCCTTCAGCCGGACCGCAATCGGCCCCACCAAACCATAAGCCAAGAACACGCCCAAAAAGGTGCCGACCAGCGCGCCGCCGATCATGCCGCCCAGAATCTCCGGCGGCTCGGTGATCGAGCCCATCGTCTTTATGACGCCCAAGACGGCCGCAACGATGCCTAGCGCAGGCAACCCATCGGCCATCGTCGTCAACGCGCCTGCGGGGATGAGCGCCTCGTGGTGGTGTTTCTCGAGAAGCTTTTCCATCGCGGTTTCGACCTGATGAGGGTCTTCCAGACTCATGGTCATCATGCGCAGCGTGTCGCAGATGAAATCGAGCGCGAAATGATCCTTTGAGATTTTCGGATAGCGTTTGAATATCGAAGATTCCGCCGGCTTCTCGATATGGGCTTCCAGCGCGATCATGCCCTTCATCTTCATCGTCTTGGTGAGAAGGAAGAGCAGGCACAGAAGGTCGCGGTAATCGCCGGTCTTCCATTTGGGGCCGGAGAACGCCTTGGCGATATTGCCAACAGTCGTCTTCACGTCGCCGATGGAATTGCCGAGCAGAAGCGCCGCCACCGCGGCGCCGCCGATGGTCATCATTTCGTGGGGTAAGGATTCGAGAATGACCTCGAAATGGCCGCCGGAGATGAGATAGCCACCGAAGACCATGCCGAAGAGAAGAGCGATGCCGACGATCTGGAACATGCCTGGCTTCAGTCCCGCTTCTGGTCCCGTTGCGCCCGCACGAGAAAACGCGCGTAGAACGCGCGGGAACGCTCGCGGCCACTATTAACGGAACAGCTTAAAGAGCGATGAAATGGCCCCGCGCGCCGGGCGGTCGCGCTTAACGGCGCGGCAATATGCTTAAGGAAGTACAAATCGAAAGACGGCTTGTCGAATGAACGGCGGGCTTTGCTCTGCCTGGCCGGATTCTCAGCGAATGGCTTATGGCAAGGGTCGCTGCATCAGGCTATAGGGGCGGCCATGTGGCAGATCAGAGCCGAGCGTCCGAGCGATGACGCAGCCGTCGAAAGGCTGGTCGATTCCGGATTCGGTCCCGGTCGATTCGCCAAGACAGCTTATCGCTTGCGTGAAGGCGTTGCTCCCGACTCGCGTTTGTCTTTCGTCGCAGAGGATCCCGGGCCGGCGGTGCTTCTGGGCTCGGTCCGATTCTGGCCGGTCGTTGTGGGGAAAAACCTCTCCTTGCTGCTGGGCCCACTTGCCGTGGACCCCAATTTGCGAGGGCGTGGCATCGGCATCGCTCTCATGCAGCGCGGCATCGAAGAGGCTCGAATCCTTGGCTATCAGAGCGTCATTCTGGTTGGCGATGAGCCTTATTATGCCAAAGTCGGATTCGCCAAATTGAAACCGGGGCAGATCCGGTTTCCCGGACCCGTCGATGGCAATCGCGTGCTGGGCCTTGCGCTAAAAGAAGGCGCTCTCGAAACGCTTCTGGGCGACGTCAAGCGCGCGCGCGTCGATGTCGCCGTTTCGGCGCAGGCAACGAGGCTGGGTTAAATTGCCCGACTCGTTGAAATTGCCAACCTAATTGAAATTGAACGACTGGATCGTGCCGCCGCAACCTTCGATGTTCGGCGGCGTCCCGCCGGCTTCCTCGGTCATGCGCGTCAGATTGAAGAGCAGCGATTCCACGAAGCGCGACCCATTGGGCGATGAGTAGTCGCCATTGGCCGGAAGAACCGTGACCGATTGCTCATAGAGCTTGCCGCCGCGGAAATAGAACGTGGTCAGATTGCGGCCGCCATTGTTCGGCATATCCATGGTGATGCGCCGGCCATAGGTCGCGCCCCGTACAACGGGTTCGATGCGGGCGGAGTCGTTTCCCACCATCTTGCCGTTCCTCAGACCATGGTCGTCAGCCTCCGTGTGCTGGAAAATCGCTTCCTCCAGGATGCTTGCGCCGTCGGCGACGCGGTCGGAATAATCCGCCACCAGCATCCGATAAACCATGTTGTCCACGGTCGCCGTATAGGTGTGCGCCGAAAGCGCCAGCTTATGGCGCGGCATGGAAAATCTCACATTTTCCATCTTGGGAACGTCGGGAAATTGCGAGGCGAAATTGTCGGACGGGCAGGCATAATACTTCCAGGCGGCCTCAGCCGGTACGGCCGAAACCAGAAGTGCAGCAACCGTTAAGGCCAATCCCCGCATAGCTTCCTCCCAAGGTGTCGCGCGAGCCTGATCGCCATGGTAGTATAATAAATCCGAGGACCAAGTCATATGCCCCGGGAGGGCTTCCTATGAAGATTGGCGTCCCCGCTATCGCCGTACTCGCGCTTTCCGCGGTCTCTGGTTCGGCGCTGGCCCATCATTCCTTCGCCATGTTCGATCCCGATAAACTGATCATCCAGACCGGTATCGTGAAGGAGTTCGAATGGACGAACCCCCATGTCTGGATTCACATCATGGCTCCCGACGCGTCGGGCAAACAGGTCGAATGGTCGTTCGAAATGCAGGCCGTCGCCCAAGCCACGACCGGCGGCTGGCGCTCGGACAGCGTGAGGCCGGGCGACAAGGTGTCGATCGAATTTCATCCTCTGAAGGACGGCTCCCGCGGCGGTGAGCTGGTTGCCGCGACGCTTCCCGATGGCAAGCGTCTGGGTGCGCAAGCGGCGAGGCTGCCGGTCCCGAAGGCGCCGTGAACAGTCGATCCGAAAAAGGAGATCGCGATGAATTTCAGGACATTGGCTCTGGCGGGAATTGCGGTATCGATCGCGGCGCCGGCTTTGGCACATCATTCCTTCGCGATGTTCGATCGCGACAGATCGGTGACCTTGTCGGGAATCGTGAAGGAATATGAATGGACCAATCCGCATGTCTGGATCCACATGATGGTGCCAGATCAGGCGGGCAAGTCCGTGGAATGGTCGTTCGAAATGCAGGCCATCGCGCAGGATACGGCCGGCGGGTGGCGCTCCGACAGCGTCAAGCCGGGCGACAAGGTTTCCATCGATTTCCATCCGTTGAAAGACGGCACGCGCGGCGGTCAGCTGGTTGCCGCGACGCTCGCTGACGGCAAACGTCTTGGCGGCCCCGTGCGCCGGCCGGGCGCACAGGATTGATCTGAGGCGGGAGTCTTTATGAACCTCAAGACCCGCGTCCTTGTCGTTATCGCTCTCACGTCGGCCGCACCGGCCTTCGCGCATCATTCCTTCGCCATGTTCGACCGCGACAAGGCTGCGACCGTTAATGGCGTCGTGAAGGAATATGAGTGGACCAATCCGCATGTCTGGGTTCACGTGATGGTGCCCGATGGGGGCGGCAAAGCCGTCGAGTGGTCCTTCGAGATGCAGTCCATTGCCCAGGACACTCGCGCCGGATGGCGACGCGATAGCGTCAAGCCCGGCGATAAGATTTCGGTCGAGTTCCACCCGTTGAAGGATGGCACGCGCGGCGGCCAGCTCATGAGCGCGGTTCTTGCCGACGGCAAGCGGCTCGGACCTCCGCCGCCCGATGGATTCCTCAGCGTCACGCCCGGCGATGGCGGCATCTAAACGCATTGGTTGTTTCAGGGAGGGAAATCATGAACGTCAAAACTCTTGCTCTGACCAGCATCTGTGTATCGTTCGCCGCACCGGCACTCGCGCATCATTCCTTCGCAATGTTCGATCGCGAAAAGGCCGTGAATATGAGCGGCGTCGTGAAGGAATATGAGTGGACCAATCCTCATGTGTGGATTCACGTGATGGTCCCGGACGCGCAAGGCACCCCGCGCGAATGGTCTTTCGAAATGCAATCCGTCCAGCAGGATGCCGCAGCGGGCTGGCGGCCCGATAGCGTGAAGCCGGGCGACAAAGTCAGCATCGAATACCATCCGCTGAAAGATGGTTCGCGTGGCGGCCAACTCATGAGCGCGATCCTTGCCAATGGACAGCGCCTGGGACCGCCGGCAGCGCCGCAGCGCGTGTTCCCACGCGCCGCGGTCGATGCGGTGCGCGAGAACGGCGCGAACCAATAGACATCTTCTTTTCCGTCTGACACGACAAAGCCCTCACGGCCATGGCCTGAGGGCTTTGTTTTTTCGCGGGCTTCGATGGCCCCGATCCGCCGCCCGTGACATGATGCGCAAAAATGGGGGTGAAGCGCATGACCGAACAGGATGTCTTCGCCAAAGCTGCGTGGCGGCTTATCCCGTTCATGATCCTTCTCTACGTCGTCAATTATGTCGACCGGGTGAATGTCGGCTTCGCTGCGCTCACCATGAACAAGGATTTGGCGTTCTCGCCTGCGGTCTATGGTTTCGGCGCAGGCGCGTTTTTCCTCGGCTATTCGCTCTTCCAGGTGCCGGCGAACATCATTCTTGAGAAGCTTGGCGCGCGTCGCTGGATTTTCCTCATCCTGCTGGCCTGGGGCGCGATCTCGGCGTCAACCGCGCTGATCTCGACGCCGGCGAGCTTTTACGGTGTGCGAATTTTGCTTGGCATCGCCGAAGCGGGATTCTTTCCCGGCATGGTTCTCTATCTCACCTATTGGTTCCCGCCCGCCTATCGTGCGCGTCTGATCGCGATCTTCATGGCCGCGATTCCGTTTGCGAACATGGTAGGCGGACCGCTTTCGAGTCTGATCCTCCAAATGGACGGGACTGCCGCGTTGCATGGCTGGCAATGGCTGTTCCTGATCGAAGGAACGCCCGCCTGTCTTCTCGCTTTCGCCGTGCTCAAATTCCTTCCCAACGGGCCGGTGGATGCGCCATGGCTGACACCGTCCGAGAAGAGCGCAATTGCCGCACGTCTGAGCGCGGAGGATGCCGCGCAGCATCGCCATTTTTGGCCGGCGCTGCGCGATCCGCGTCTGTGGGCGCTGGGCGTTGTCTATCTCGGTTATTCGGCGGGCGCCTATGGCGTGCAATTGTGGCTGCCGCAGATCGTGCAGGCGATGGGCTTCTCGACGCTGGCGACCGGCTTCCTGGTCGCGGTGCCCTATATCGTCACCATGGTCGCGATGATCGTTTGGGGTCGTTCCAGCGATGCCAGTGGCGAACGCATCTGGCATGTCGCCGTTCCGGCCTTCATCGCCTTTGGCGGTCTGATCGTCGCGAGCCTGACGGGATCGAATTTCGTCGTCTTCTTAGCGCTGACGTTCGTCCTGGCAGGCTTGCTGGCTTTGCAGGGACCGTTCTGGTCGCTTCCACCGATGTTCCTTTCGGGCACGGCGGCGGCTGGCGGCATCGCGTTCATCAACACGATCGGCACGGGCTTCGGCGGCTTTATCGGACCCTCGCTTGTCGGCGTGATTAAGGATGCGACTGGCGGTTATGCGGTCGGCATGGCGGTGCTTGCCATAGGGCCGATGCTGACCGCGACGATCGTCCTTGCGTTGGGGCGCAGCATGGCGCCGCGCACGGTGGTGCAATAAAGCCCCTTCGGTTTATTAAACCGACTCTCTGCGCCAGGCGAAGATGATGGCCGTCAACACCAGGAGCAGCGCGAGCCAAGGCGGCATCAGCTGGTCGCTGTCCACCGACGTGACGCGATAAGCGCCGCGCCGTTCGATGCCGAACCAGCCATTACCCCGCGTGGTTGCTCCCTGATCGAT
>DATHDZ010000132.1:0-17875 GCA_035318785.1 Micropepsaceae bacterium | reverse complement strand
TCTTCGGCGTCGAGATCCCGGCGGAAGCGCTCTATGTCCAGCCCGAGCTTTTGGGCGAATTCGAACACATGAGCCTCGGTAAGCGGCGGCTCCTGCTCATAGAGGAGGTCGTGCATTTGCCAGAACCGGCCTTGCTTGCCGGCCGCTTCCGCCGCCCGCGAAATCAAGGTCGCGCCAGGATGCGCGCGCTCGTTAGGAAATTGGCGGAAGACATAGGCCAGGCGTTCTCCGAGCGCTTGGCGAAGGCGTGCAAGCACATGGCGCAAACGCCGGCAATAAGGACAGAGATAGTCGCCATAGACGACCACGCTGACAACGCCACTGGCGGCACTGCCCCCACGCACATGGTCGCGCTTAAAATCGATAGCGCGCAGAAGTTTGAATTCCGAACCCGCCGATGAGGCAGTCTCACTGGCCATCGTTCACTGTACCTCGACTTTTTCGTTTTGAGGAACGCCCGGATTTCGCATTGCCTGCAAACGGCCCGCTGCGCAATGGCAATTCGCCTACCTGCACCTATGTATAGATTGCTACATAATCCTTGCGGGTGCGATCATGACGTTGGATCGCCGTGGCATGTTGCGGGCAAGGACTTTTCTGGGGAAAGCGCAATTTCCATGGCTGCACCGCAACGCTCGATTATCGAAGCACGCCGCGAGCAGGCGTTCCCGGTCCTGGAAAAGGCGGAGATGGAGCACCTCTGCCGCTTCGGCGAGAAGCGCTCCTACCGCGCGGGCGAATATCTGGCGAAGGCCGGCGAAATCGGTCCCGGCATGTTCCTTATCCTCTCCGGCGAGGTCGTCATCACGCAGCGCAGCGACTGCAAGGATCACGATCCCATCGTCACGCACGGCCCGGGTTCGTTTGCCGGCGAGCTTGCCCAGCTTTCGGGCCGGCCGTCTCTGGTCGACGCCGTAGCCAAAACCGATGTGGAGGCCTTGGTTATTTCCTCGCATAGGCTTTCGGATCTTCTGGTGGAGGAGGCCGAACTGGGCGAGCGCATCATGCGTGCCCTGATCCTGCGCCGTGTCGGTCTGCTTGAAGCGGGCGTCGGAGGTCCCGTGATCGTCGGCTATGCGGATAATGGCGATGTCCTGCGGCTGGAAGGATTCCTGGCGCGAAATGGCCATCCGAGTCAGAGGCTTGACCCCGACGCCGACGCCGAGGCGAAGGCTCTGCTGGATCGCTTCCATATCGAACCTTTCGAGCTTCCCATCGTGCTGTGCCCCAACGGGCAAATGCTGCGCAACCCGAGCGAGGTCGAGCTTGCTCGCTGTATCGGTCTCGTCAAACCGCTGGACTCCACCAAGCTTTATGACGTCGCCATTGTCGGTGCCGGGCCAGCCGGTCTTGCCGCGTCCGTTTATGCCGCGTCCGAGGGTCTCTCGGTGCTGGTGTTGGATAACCACGCGTTCGGTGGCCAAGCCGGCGCCTCGGCGCGGATCGAGAACTATCTCGGTTTCCCGACCGGGATTACCGGTCGCGCTCTGATGGGCCGCGCCTACACGCAGGCGCAGAAGTTCGGAGCCGAGATGGCGATCCCGGACGAGGTTGCGCATCTGGAGACCGATACCAGTTCGGAGGGTGGTTTCGTCGTCGCTCTTGCAAATGCCGAGCGTGCCCGCGCCCGCACGGTCATCATTGCCAGCGGCGCCAAATACCGTCGCCTCGATATCGAGAATCTTTCCGCTTTCGAGGGCACGTCCGTCCATTACTGGGCCACACCCCTGGAAGGGCGGCTCTGTGCAGGGCAGGAGGTGGCGCTGGTCGGCGGGGGCAATTCCGCCGGCCAGGCCGCGGTGTATCTCGCGACCCAAGTCGCGAAAGTCTGGATGATCGTTCGCGGCCCGAGCCTTGCCGCGAGCATGTCGCGCTATCTCATCGAGCGCATCGCGGCACTGCCCAACATCGAATTGCTGACGCAGACCAAGGTCACTGCTTTGGAAGGTGAGGGTGGCGCTTTGCAGGCCATCCGCTGGCGGCGCCTTCCGTCGGGCGAAGAGAGCACGCGGCCGATCCGTCACCTTTTCCTTTTCATCGGAGCGGAGCCGAACACAGCTTGGCTGTCGGGCTGTGGCGTGGAGCTCGACCCCAAGGGTTTTGTGCGCGCCGATGCCGATCTCGGACCCGGGCGCTCAGCTCTCGAAACCAGCCGGCCCGGTGTCTTCGCCATCGGCGATGTTCGTTGCGGATCGGTCAAGCGAGTGGCGGCCGCGGTGGGGGAGGGCGCACAAGTGGTGGCGGCGATTCACGCTTTTCTTGCCCGCGTCGGCCGTGAGCCGGCCAACATCGCCAATCGGGGGAGTGTTTGATGGCGAATGAATGTCCTCATGCGGCGGGGATAAAGGAGGTGACTCCCAGCGCTTTGGGCTGCGAGGAGTGCCTGAAAATCGGTTCGCGCTGGGTCCATCTGCGGCTGTGCCGCACTTGCGGCCATGTCGGTTGCTGCGATGACTCCCCGCACCGGCACGCCACCAAGCATTTCCACACCACGCGCCACCCGGTGATCGAAGGTTACGACCCGCCGGAGGGTTGGGGCTGGTGCTATATCGATGAGGTAGTCCTCGACCTCTCCGACCGCATGACGCCGCACAATGGTCCGATCCCGCGCTATTACTAAACGCGGGCCCGAATGTTCGGATTGAGCCTTGGTTGCGATCAGAAATCCGGCGTCTTCGCATGCGGCATGGCGTATTTCTCGGCGTCGAAATGGTTCCCATTGTTTTCGGCGCAGACAAATTCCTCGATTCCGCCCTTTTCATTGCGGTAACGCATCATCCCTCCCCATGCCATGGTGAAGGCGCCCGGATCATCGACGGTAAACGTCACCACGATGCCCTTGCTTCCGCCCGCCTCGCCGCCGCCCCGGCGTCCACCCCCGGCGACAGTCGTGATCTTCCAGCGCTCGGTGACGTGGAGCTGCTTGGTATGCGGCGTGCGGTAATTGTCGACGAAACTGAAGGGGTGTTCGACAAAACCGATCGTGTCGATGACCAGCGTGTCGCCATTCTCGTAATGGCCGACGGACTCGCCGAACCAGGTCGGGCGCGGATTCTTGCTATGCGGAACGTTCAGATAGACGTGGCGCACAAGCTGGTCGCGCTCCCAGATCATCACGACTTCGTCGGGCTTCTGGATGAAATAGATGGTCGTCGGCACCAGCAATTGCGCCGGCACGCCGCCGGGCCAGCACAGCGAGGTCGCTACGAAGGGGATGGTCCCGTCGATCACCTCCTGATTGTATTTCTGCATCTGCGGCTTCAACCAATCCTGCAGGATCGGGTTGGTGAGGTCTGCGACGCGCTCGGTCTTCTGTCCGGGCTGAAGATTGCCGATATGGGGGTATTTCGGATCGTTCGTAACCGGCTTAGGACCCGATGGGGGGTCCACGTAATCGGTGGCGTTGGAATTGATCATCGTCCAACCGGTGCCGGGCGCCGTGAAATCGGGAACGACGTTGCTTGCGGATGCAGGCTGCGCGTTGAGCTGCGGCCCGAGCACCGGCGCCGCGGCAGCGCTCGCGCACAACAGGACGGCGAGGAGGGCGCCGAGACGGCCGTGAAGCCGGGGCTTCAAAGCAACAAAATGAGACATGGATTTCCTCTTTCATAGGCTTTGCGGATGGTTGAGAGGGAGAATACCCCATTTCCGCGTGACCGTCCGCTTTCCAACCGCGGTCTCATGCCTCACCCAGGCAGCCGATTATTTTTCGTTGACGGTGCTCGGGTTCCTCTGATCCGCAACCATGAAGACGACGATCTTCAATCGTTTGTCCGTGCTCGCATTGTGAGACATGGAATGGATGGCGCCCGGCGGCTCGTAGAAAACATCGCCCGCCTTCAGCGTGCGCGGCGGCTGCCCGTTGATTCCGAGCTCGTAGGTGCCCTCGACCACGTAGCCGAATGTGTGATGGCCCGGATGATGATGGGGCGGGCTGGCATTTCCCGGATCGCGGTCGAGAAGCGTGATGCGCACCTCGCGTCCCGGCAAATCGGCGAGGGGCTGCGTGAGCAAGGGAATTGTTCCTGTTGCAGCCGGCGTTTGCGCAAAAGAACTTTCCACAAAATTTCCGATTCCCAAAGTGGTGGCGGCCGAAAGCGCCGCGGCGAGGACCGCAACCGAACCGTATGAGACGAGAGATCCGTTTCCCATGATCGTGTGATCCTTCTTTTGGGGCAGAAATGAGTAACACAGGTCCACCCGTCTGCGGCAGAGGACTGACTACTTGCCGCGATCGGCGCCCGGCGCCAGGGTGCTACCGACGAATGCGGATTTTGGGCGGCGACGATGCGGTTGGTCTAGCGTGCGACCGGGTTGGCAACGCCCGCGTTTATGACCTGAACGGCCGGGGCCGCGCCGACGGGTTCGGGAACGGGGGATTCGGCGGGACGAACCATGTCGGGGACTTGCTCGGCAATGGCCGCAAGCAGCGTGTCGTGGCGACGCTCGATAGCAAAATCACGCGCCAAAATATTGTGCCAGCGCGAACCACCAGGGCGAATGCGCGTGGTGCGATGAGATAATAGTCGGCCGTACACGGATGACCGTGCATGCCCTAAGAAAAGCTGCAAGCTCTGCTGAAACGACGGTGCATGTCGCACCTCGAAGAGCGAGAAGCTCACGCCATACTGGAAGGAGTAGATCGTGCCGCAGGACTGGCACCGATAGGCGGTATCGAATTCGGCCGCGGGAGCGCCCCGCGATACGCCATTAAGCCTCTCGAGATGCGCGACGGTAAGCTTATCCTGGCGCTCGTGCGGTTTGCCCGGGCAGTTGGGACAATAAACGCCATGTACCAGATCGAAAATTTGTGCCCCCCACAAATTGCCGTCTTTTGCACACTACAACTGCCGATTAAGCGCGGCAACAGATTTACCTCAAAAAAACGTGTTAACCATATGACACCAAACGGCAATCGCGCACCACGCATGTCACACAAGCGTCACCTGGGCCGTACGGGCAGGGATCGAGGCGCAACGCATCGGGGAGCCTGAATTGCCTGCTGTTGCCCAGCCCCCAATTGCGCGCGCAAGATCGCGGACATGGCCGAGCCCTTTTGCGGGAGAGCACGATGACCCCGACAGCAGAGATCAGCAGCGACCACCACAATTTCACGCTCAAAGGACAGGGCGCCGAGGGCGAAGGGCTTGAGCTGACCGCCCATGACGACGGAGGCATCACCATCGCTACGGCCTATCGGCAGCCGGATTTCTGTGATGCCACGCAGGCGTCCCTTACGCACGAGCAGGCGATGGAAATGATCGGTTGGCTGTCTCGCGTCCTCAACGCCACCGCTCAATGACGATCAGCCGGTAGCCCAGGTCCCGTTCCGTCTCGCCGAGCAGATAGCCGTAACGCCGGTGCCACGTCCCGCTCGCGAGATCGTCGCGCAATCGCGCCAGGCCTCGGTCGAAATCGCCGACCCGGTCGAAGACGGAAATCGCCGCGCGAATGTTCGGGTCGAGATAGGCTTCGGGCCGCCGCCAATAGGCACAAAGGAAGCCGTCGGTGCAATCGCCGGGAATGGGCACGGGGCGGACATCAACAGGCTTCCGCCCGCCGCGAAACCAGGGCGGAAACAGCTTGCGGTCGGCCTCCAGAAAATGGGGCAAATAGTCCGCTGTCAGCCAGAAATCCGTTTCGGGCGGTTCCCAAGTCAGGATCACGCAACGCCGGTGTGCAACGCGTTTCATCTCGGCGAGTCCGCGCTCCCGGTCCGGCCAATGATGGATCGTCAGGATAGCCATGGCGGCATCGAAGGCGTCGTCGCGGAACGGGAGCGCCATTGCGGATGCGCGTACCACAGGCGCACTGTCTTTCGGCCGCTGTGCGATCATCCTTGTCGAGGGTTCGACGGCAACGACACGCCGGTCGCGCGGCTCGTATGAGCCCGCACCCGCGCCGAGGTTTAGTACGGTCCTCGCATTGCCCAGCGCGGCGGTGACCGCTGCCGCTATTCTTGGATCGGCCTTGCGATGCTGCGCATAGTTCGACCCGATCTTGTCATAGAGCTGAAGCCTGGGAGTCACATTTCGTCCGTAGAAGGATTGTTTCTGCCCGCCGTTTACCACTGCGCGATGCGAATGCTTGCGCTATAGCCTCATGGCCGTGCTGCCTAAGCCTAAGCCGAGCCCAGGCCTGTGGCTGGCCTAACCTTGGCATAGTCCCTGACAAAATCGCCAGGAATTCCGCGAAGCCAGAGTCGCGCCAAGCAGCCACCCTTCGCCTTCTGCGTTTCCTAAGCAACGGCCCGTGAGTGTTCGGGCCGATTTGGTTGGGTACGCGCTTCGCGCTCACGCAAAGGACAAAAGCCATGAAGAAAACAATCATTTCCCTGCTGTTACTATCTGCGGCGGTGTCCGTCACACCCGCCTCGGCTAATTGGTTCAGCAATCCGCGGCTCGGAATCAATCTGAACGTCGGCTCCGCGCCAAATCCGAAACCTGCCGATCTTGAGGCTCTCTACGGAGTGGAGGAAACCAGGACCGTGGTCGCGGAAGCGCCCCCGGCTCCGCCTCCGCCTCCCTATGTGCCGCCGGCCTATGTAGAACCCGCGCCTCCGCCGCCACCGGCAGCGGCCGTCATACCGGCGCCGCGCGAGTTCATGGTGTTCTTCGACTTCGACAAGTCGAACCTGACGCCGGAAGCGCGTGACATCGTCAGCGCGGCCGTGAAAACCGCGAAAGATCGCGGCGCGGTCAGGATTGTCGTGACCGGACACACCGATACGGTCGGCTCGTTCCGCTACAATCAGGCCCTCTCGGAACGGCGTGCCAATTCGGTCAAAGCCGAGATGGTGCGGCAGGGCATGGACCGCGCCATGATCGCGACCGTCGGCAAGAGCTTCTCGGATCCACTCGTGGCAACAGGCCCGGGTGTCCGCGAACCGCAGAACCGCAGAGCGGTGATTGATCTTGGCAGCGGCGCGATCGCAAGTGCCGAGTAGCTTGGCGACGAGTAGCTTGGCGACGAGACGTCGCGCGTAAGCAAAAGCCCCGGGGTCGCAAGACCTCGGGGCTTTTTGCCTATTTCGAATTCACTATTCCGCGATGATGTAATAGTTTTCAATCACGGCGATCTGATCTTCGTCCCCTTCCCATGTTTCGTTCTCGCCGAATTTGGGGGCGTTCTTCAGCTGATCCTTGGTGATCGGGGTGACGTAACCGCCAAGTTCTTCGTCATATTTCAGCATCGACCACGGGAGGGGATAGTGTTCGCTGCCTGCGCCGAAGAATCCACCGAAGCTAAGCACGGCGTATGCGACCTGGCCTGTCCATTTGTCGATCATAAGGTTCTCGATGCGGCCGATCTTCTTGCGGTCCGCGCCATACACCGCTGTTCCTTCAACTTTGTCGCTTGCAATCAGATTCGCAGTTTCCTCACGGGGAATTTCGCGGTCCTTGTTGGTTCCGGTTTGAGTTGTGGTTGTCGCCATGTCTGTTCTCCTTTGCCCCGGTAAGTAACGCCTCGCGGGATTCGCCGTTCCGGACAAACTCACGCTGGCGCTGCTAAGCTCGGTGGATAGTCTTCCCCGGCGGTCATGCTCCAGCTGAAACGTGATTACGACGCAAAGCGACAAGCCCTACGCCGCAACCGGCGCCTGGCCGGCGGTCTGCTGCTCGTGGCGACGTTCCTCTTTCTGACCATGCAGCTCATCGACGCACCGGGATTCGCGGCACGTCTTGTGATCGCCGCAGCCGAAGCGGCCATCGTGGGCGGCCTCGCGGATTGGTTCGCCGTGACCGCTCTCTTCCGCCATCCTCTTGGCCTGCCCATTCCCCATACTGCGCTGATCCCGTCGCAAAAAGACGCGATCGGCAGATCGCTGGGCAATTTCGTGCGTGATCAGTTCCTCGATCCGGCGCTCTTGATTCAGCGGCTGCGCGCGGAGAATCGGGCTTTGCTGCTGGCGCGCTGGTTGGACAGCGAAGCCGCCGCCGCATTCCTGTCGCAACGCGTCGTGGACATTGTTCCCGTCCTGCTGAAAAGCGCCAATGATGAGGACGTACGGCGCTTCATCGCCAATGTCGCGGGAGAAGCGTTTCGCCGGATCGATGTCGTTCCGGTTTTCGATGCCGTGGTCGGATCGCTGGTCGCGTCCGGCAAGCATATGGAATTCGTCGATGCCCTGACCGAAATCTTGGAGCCTTCGCTGCAGGCGCTCCGGGAACCGATCATCGAGAGAGTGGCCGAGCGCACGGGACGTTTCTTTCCGCGCTATTTCGACCGCAAGATCGCCGAGGCCATATTGAACGGCCTCAAGAGCTGGCTCGCGGCGGTTCGGAACCCGGAAAGCGAGGAACGGCTTAAGCTTGACGCTTGGATCAGGCGGGCGATCGGTGATTTTCGCGCCTCGCCGGATTACGCCCAGATGCTGGCCGCGGCTCAGGCGGCGATTGCGGCCAACCCCGCGCTTCTGCACGGGTTGGAGGCGATCTGGGACGAGGTCAAGCGCGAAATGATGCAGGATGTTCAATCGCCGACACCTCAGATCGGCGTGGTGACGGCCCGCATCGTGCGCACCATCGGCCGGCTCCTGGCCGAGATGCCGACGATGCAGGATTATGTGAATGGCGCGCTGGAACGCATCATCGTCGATTACATCGCGCCCTGGCGAAACGAGATCAGCAATTTCATCGCCGATGTCGTGAAAAGCTGGGATGGACCCAAAGTCGCCGAGATCATCGAGCTCGAGGTGGGAAGCGACCTACAATATATCCGCATCAACGGAACGCTGGTGGGTGCGGCCATCGGAATGCTTCTCTTCTTGATCGGAGCGGCAATCCCCGCTCTCCGCATGGGACTTGCGGGCTGGCATTTCTGGTAGATTGCCGAGGGCGGGGGTGGTGATGTTGGGAGATGAGGACGATTGGCCGGTCCGCTGCCCCGATTGCGGCACGGTCACGCTGAAAAAAATCGGCTGGCTCAAGGCCAACACCAGCCTGACATGCGCCGGCTGCGCCGTCACGCTCAGCTATTATCGCGAGCGGATGAACCGCGACCTTGACGATGCCCTGCGCGCCGTCGAGAGTTTCAGCCGGGGCCTGCGGGTCGAGAAACCCGCGCGCCGGCACCCAGGTGGCTAAGGGAAAATGGATGTCAGCTTTCATCACCGCAGTGAGCCGCAGCGCGACGCACGAATTCACCAAGCCCAATGATTCGCGTATCGAACTGGTCGCCGGGATGGGCGTGCGGGGCGACGCGCATCTGGGCGAAACGGTCCAGCATCTGGTGCGCGTGCGCGAGGACCCGACGAAGCCCAATCTCCGCCAGGTCCATCTGATCCATTCCGAGCTGTTCGAGGAGTTGCGCCCCGCCGGTTTTTCGCTTTTTCCCGGCGCGATCGGTGAGAACGTCACCACGCGTGGTATCGCTTTGCTCGCGCTGCCCAAGGACACGCGCCTGCATTTGGGAGATTCCGCGGTGGTGCAGGTCACGGGCTTGCGGAATCCGTGTCGCCAGCTCGACCGCTTTCAGCCCGGTCTGATGGCGGCAATGCTGGATCGCGATGAGCAAGGCAACGCGATCATCAAGAGCGGGATTATGGGAATCGTGCTCTCAGGCGGTGAAGTCAAGCCAGGCGACCCCATCGAAGTCGAGCTGCCGCCGGCACCGCATCAACCCCTCGGACGCGTCTGAGCCGGCGCTATCTCCAGCAGCCGATCTGACGCACGAATCCATGAGCCTCCTGCAGGATTTGCGCAGGCGCTAGGGTTGCCGGCGGCTTGCCTTGCTGAAACGCAATGTTCTTCCTGCGCAAGAAATCGAATATGGCGCTATTCGGGATGGCGAAACCGATATCCTTGATGAGAATTCCCGTCTTCCTGTACATCGCCGGCGTGTTGATCTTTGCCGTGACGACGCCAACCACCGCGCCCTTTTCGTCAAGCGCCGGGCCGCCGCTATTTCCGCCACGCACCGCGCCGATGAACGAGTAATACCTGCGATCGCCCACGGCATCGGAATCCATGACGGAGGCCTGCTCCAGCTGAGCGTCCAGCACGGGCCTTCCGAACGCGGGATAGCCGACAATGGCCAAATGTGCTCCGGATTCGAGAGGCGCGTCGGTGTCGAACAGCGCCGGGGTCTCGCCCATGCCGGCGGTCGAAAGCACGGCCAGGTCCACGCCCTCATCGCCCGCAACCAATTCGGCGTCCGCTTCCTGCCCCTCACGGTTGTTCCCGACGGTCAACGCCTTGCAGGAACCGGCAACGTGGAAATTGGTCAGCACGCGATTCTGCCCGATGAAAAAACCGCTTCCGGTACCGGCAAGACGCAGGCCTTTGACGCCCGGCGGATGGAGTTCGGTGGCGGAGGATTTCATTGTGCCGGCAACGGCGCGGGGCGGGGCCGGCGCGGAAACGGCAGCGGCGTGCGCGGATGCCATGGCGGCAAGGGCGGCGACGAATACGGACCAGATTCTGAAATGGGCCAGCAACGACAGCTCCTCGCCTATGGGGTTAGGATGACCTTCCCCGGATGATCCTGCAAGCCACCCGGAGAACTCTCAAGCGCAGGCCATCAAGCTTTTCACACGCCCCGCAACATCGCCCGAAATGCCTTGTCGCGCTTGAGATGCCACTCGCGGCTCATGGCCTCATGGCGGTTGTCATATCGCTCAGCATACAGAAGAACCCAGCATCCGCCGCGCGTAGACTTCGCACCGACGCCGTCATTGTGCCGCCTAATACGCAGATCAAGGTTAAGGGTCCAACCGACATAGGTCCGGTAACCGGTACGACGCGCGCTCCCCAACACATAGACATAGCAGGCCATGCACTATCCAAGTCCGTATCGGCGCAGCACGGATTTTGCCACGGCAACGCCGGTCGCGAAACTCGCTTGCAGAAGATAGCCGCCCGTCGGCGCCTCCCAATCCAGCATTTCTCCCGCGGCGTAAACGCCTGGCAAATCGCGCAACATCAAGCTCTCGTCGAGGGCCATGAAATCCACGCCCCCCGCGGTCGAGATCGCGCGATCGATCGATTGCGTGCCGGTGAGCGTTAAGGGCACGGATTTGATCCGCATGGCGAGCGCCTCCGCATCGCTCGGCAGCGTGATGCCATGGGATTCGCGCATCAGATTGATCGCGAGCGGCGACAGGTTCAGTGCCTTGCGCAAACTCTGGGCCGTGGATTGGCCGGGACGCCGCCGCTCCAATTTCGCGGCGATCTGAATCGGCGACAGATCGGGTCTAAGGTCGATATCGACGACCGCGCGCCCCGCATCCGCGATGGCGTCGCGCAACGCGGCGGAGAGGGCATAGACCGCGCCGCCTTCGATGCCGTAGCGCGTGATCAGGGCATCGCCGCGCGCTGCGTGTCCGGCAAAGCTAAGTCCGATATTCTTGAGCGGCATTCCTTCAAAGCGATCGCGAAACGAATCGCTCCACGCAATCGCGAAGCCGCAATTCGCCGGACGGAAGGGACAGATGCTCACCCCGCGGCGTGCGAGAATCGCACTCCAGGCACCATCCGTTCCGAGCTTGGACCAGCTTGCGCCGCCCAATGCGAGGATCGTGATATCGGCGCGCGCGCAGTCCGTCGCGGCGTTTGGGTTGCGAAAGATCAGACGCCCGGACTCATCCCATCCGAGCCATTCGTGCCGTGTGTGCAGCGTCACGCCTTGCGCAGCGAGCCGTGCCAGCCAAGCCCGCAACAAGGGGGAAGATTTCAGGGGTTTGGGAAAGACGCGTCCGCTCGAGCCGATGAAAATCTCTTGGCCCAAGCCTTCCGCCCAGGCGATCAGGGCGCTCGGCGGAAACGCTTTAAGGATCGGGGCGAGCCGGGCGGATGCGGCGCCATAGCGAGAGACGAAACGATCGAAGGGTTCCGAATGCGTGAGATTGAGTCCGCCACGGCCGGCGATCAAGAGCTTGCGCCCCGGGGTCGGCATGCGCTCATAGACCGTCACGGCAAGCCCGGCGGCGCTCAGAATCTCGGCCGCCATCAATCCGGCCGGGCCGCCTCCGAGAATCGCGATGGTTGGCCGCTTGTCCCGGCTTTCATGGGAATCGGTCATGCTTGGGCTTCGACCCGATCAAATGACGTAGCTATCATCCCTTGCGCTTTTCCGCGGCGCCAAGCCGAACTATCGTTGCGGGTCCTGATGTCCGAATTTGCCGGAAAGTGATTCCCATGATCGACACCCCGCCAGACCGACTCGCCGCGAATGCGGCAAGCCCCTATTACGATGCTGCCTTGCTCGCCAGGGGCGTAGGCATAAGGTTCAATGGTGTCGAGAAGAATAACGTGGACGAATATTGCGTCAGCGAGGGATGGGTGCGCCTGACCGTCGGTACAACCGTAGACCGGGCAGGAAAGCCGATGACCATCAAGCTGAAAGGCAAGGTGGAGCCCTATTTCCGCGATCAGGCGTGACGCCCGCCGTCATGGGGTGGCGCGGGGCGCGACGCGGCGCGCTGAATCGCCGCCCGCCTCAGCCAGGATCTCGAATGATCTCAGCCGAGCGGCGTGGTCGAAGATCTGTGCCGTGGCCATGATCTCATCGGGGCGATGACGCGCGACGAAGGACTCCAGGCCGCGCGCCACGGTTTCCGGCGATCCCACGACCGAACAGGAAAGGACGCTATTCACGATGGACCTGCCGACGCGGTCCAGCCGGTCTGGCAGATCATCGACAGGGGGCGGCAATGGGCCTGGCCGACCCGTGCGCAAATTGACGACAGCCTGCTGCAGAGAGCTGAAGAGCCGGCTTGCCTCTTCGTCCGAGTCGGCCGCGATCACATTTAATCCCAGCATGACATAAGGCTGCGCCATTTGGCCGGACGGCCGGAATCGCTCGCGATAGATCGCGATCGCTTGTTCCAGCTGATCGGGCGCAAAATGCGACGCAAACGCGTAGGGCAGTCCAAGGGCTGCCGCGAGCTGCGCTCCATAAGTGCTGGAACCCAGGATCCAGACGGGCACGTCCAGTCCCGCTCCCGGCACCGCGCGGATCGCCTGGTCCGGCGTGGCAGCGCGGAAATAATTCATCAGCTCGATCACATCCTGGGGAAAGCTATCGATGTCCCCCGCGAGGTTGCGCCGCAGCGCTTGCGCGGTGAGCTGATCGGTTCCCGGAGCGCGTCCCACTCCGAGATCGATCCGTCCGGGGAACAAGGCGCCCAGCGTGCCGAACTGCTCGGCGATCACCAGCGGGGCGTGATTGGGCAGCATGATACCGCCTGCGCCGACGCGCAGGCTCGACGTGCCCGCAGCGACATGGCCGATGACCACGGCTGTCGCGGCACTGGCGATCCCCGGCATGTTGTGATGCTCCGCCAGCCAATAACGGCGATAGCCCCAGAGCTCGGCATGCTGGGCCAGATCGCGTGTGTTGCGAAGCGCCAGCGCGGCATCGCCGCCCTGAATGATGGGGGACAGGTCGAGAACGGAGAGTGGAACCATGCTGCCGATACCTATTGTCTCGCGAAGCCCAGAAATGGCAGAGCGCGAGCGCTCACTCCATTGTCAGTTGGTAACGCTCCACCACGGTGGGGTGGATCAGGCCGGCCTGCATGGTCAACAGCACGAGGCGTGCATCCAAGCCTTGGCCGGTCTCGCATGCGGCCGCGAGACGCATATCCGCCGCCTCGGTTTGGGCTGCGCCATTATGAGCGCCGAAGTCCTGCGAACCCAATATGCAATATCCGAGGAGCGCAGCCGCGGCGGCGCAGCTTTCTTGATCGGGCGCGGAACCTCCACGGGCTTGCTTCAGCAATTTCACCGTCGTGAGTTTCACAGCCTCCGGAACGGCGCGCGGGTGCAGCCCTGCCGCGCGGAGCGAGAGGTCCAGCCGCTCCAATTCCGCCGCGCGGCCGAAAATTCCAAACAGTCCAAACATGGACCGAGATTAACACGCGAGCGAAATCGCAAACATCCCGCACAAGCCTCACCAGAGCGGATACCGGAACGCGGATGGCGCGATGCAGCTTGCGCAGCAAGCCCGCCCGAGGAATCATGCGCCCCTTGGAAACGCGTGACGATGGCTAGGATTGCACAGCCGATGTCGGATGTTTCGCGCGGTGCCCTGATCCAGTCCTTCGTCTCGCTCGTCCTCACGCTGCTGTTGATGGGCGCGGCGCTGTTCTTGGCAGCAGGCACACTCCGATGGGCGCACGGCTGGTGGTTTATGGCGGCGTTCGTGTTGCTTACGCTTGTGGCCATTGCGTGGCTCTGGCACGTCAACCCGGAAATCTTCGTCGCGCGGAGGCGGCTGACCGGCCAAGGCACCAAGGGCTGGGACCGCGTGCTGGTTACGATATTGTTGGGCAGCTATATGGCGACCTTGATCGTGGCCGCCTTCGATGACGGCCGCTTTCGATGGGCGCCCGCACCGCCATGGGCAGTTGTCGTTGGCTATGTTCTGTTATTGGTGGGCTATTGGGGCACCGGATGGGCGCAGGCCGTGAACCGGCATTTCGAGCCGAGCGTGCGCATTCAATCCGACCGAGACCACCATGTGATCACGACCGGTCCCTATGCCTATGTCCGTCACCCGGGCTATGTCTTCGGCATCGTTCTGTGTTTCGGTTTGGCGCTGGCGCTGGGCTCGCTCTGGGCCCTTGTGCCCGCGGTGCTCGTCGCCGTGGTGCTCGCGATCCGCACCCATATGGAGGATGCGTTCCTGCAGCGCGAACTGCCCGGCTATGCCGAGTTTGCGCGGCGCGTGCGCTACAAATGGATTCCGGGACTCTGGTAGCGCCGCGCCCGCGTCCTCTCTAAAACTGCTGCCCACAAAACGACATCAGCGCGGAACGCGCGAGTCACCGCGCGCTATTCAATTGTGCGCCTGAGTACACATATATGCTTCGACCCGGATATTGGGCGCGCAATTCGTCATATATCTCTGGCCGATCGAGTGCGTAGATCACCTTGCGGTCTGAAACATCAAGTCCATTTCGCACCAGATCGCGCGGCGCCATCGGACGTGTTTTGCCGGTGCTACCAGCGACAATGACCACCGCATTGTTTAACCCGGCGCGTTCGACTTGCCGGTAAAGATCCTGGCGTTCCATGACGACCAGATGCTCTCTGTGGGTACAAGCGGCCAAATAGGCGAGTTCGAAGACGAGACTCGCTATGACGGCAGATGAAAGCCACGGCTTCAAGCGCACGCGCTCCACGCCAAAGAGGACCGGGTCGATGACCTTCAACATCGTGAGCATCGCCATCGGCCATGCTTCGAAATAATAGCGCGGCCCGTATTGATTGCCGCCGTAATCGTGATACGCGAGCAGACTTACAATCGTTACGGGCATGATCCAATCGGCGAAGTCCAAGCGGCCCGTCCGGAACAGATCGATAAGTGCTGCTCCAAATCCGAGCACCAGCAAGGGGCTTGTCCAGGTGGCCAGCTCAGCAAAATGCCATTCCATCATCTGGAAATTGCTCATGCTCGGCATCGTAAAGGGCTCCGGCCTCAACCATTGCTGCACCGGAAGCAACGCGTTGCCCGTGACGCTGTCCTGGAACATGAGCAGCGTGACAAAAAAGGGCAGGCCGCCCAAGCAAAACCAAAGGAAGCCCTTGCGCCTTCTTGATGTGAGCAAGAGGGCCGCCGCAAAGACGGCCGCGAAGATCACGGCATTCTGCGTGCGAGTGACCCCCATCAAGCCGATGCAGGCGCCCGCGGCCAACGCATACCGCCATTTCCCCTTCGCGAAATATTTTGCCCCGCAAATCGCAAAAAGGATTCCGTAGAATGCCGTTACGCTATGCGAAAAATACGATCCGGAATTGAAGATGAAGAATGCGGACAAGCCCAACAGAAGCATGCCAAGCCATGCGCTCTGCCGGCTCACATATTGGCGCGCGAGCACGAAGAAGGCGGGGAGGCTGGCCGCACCAATCAGCGGATTCACAATCCACAAAGGCAGTCCGAGAAGGAAAAACGGCGTCATGACCAGCGGCCATCCCGGGGCGAAATACCCGACCCACTTGCCGTCCTTGTCGAAGAACCAATATTGGCGGAATGCCTCGGCCACCGCCGGCGGGTCCACCCATAAGCGGCCGCGCGCGTAAGTCTGTGCCTGCTGAATATAGGATACTTCGTCGCCGGAATTCGGGAAGGCGTCGAGAACAAACTTCGCAAAAAGCCCGAAGACCGCAAGCGCAACCACTGAAACAATCAGAAGAGCATGGAACGGGGATCGTTGAACCGGCCTTACGAGGACATCCAAAAGCCCACTCGCCCCCGGAATCGCCAGCCAGCCCGCAACAATCGTCGCGAAGGTCAGAAGGGCTGTGTAATATTTGTCTGGCTTTTCATTGAAAGTCGGATCCTGATACAGGGTGTACAGCACCATCGCGAGAAGCAGAAGAAAGAGGCAGAACACCACGCTGGAGTTGGTGACCGGATGCCACTTTGCTGCCGGATTAGCCATACAGGAACATCGTCCTTTCAACGAGTTGCACCGCAATGCGGTGGGGATTGGTGTCCACCGACGGTTGTCGTCTGGAATGGTGTTGGCTGCGTTAGCCGACCCTGAGCCGGGTCACGCGGTCGCCCCCGATGCGCAACGTCACAACACCGACCAGACGGCTATCCAGATCAGCGCCGCCCGACGCTGATCTGATAAACCGCAAACTATCACAAACGCCCAACCTCAGCACCTCCTATCGGCGGAGACCCCAAGAAACCTCAGACCGAGTTGTAGGAACTCCTGCCTGATTGACGATGAGAGACATGGAACCCCCGTTCGCTTTCGTTATAACTACGAATTCAGGGGAAGGGTTCCAGTGCTTTGTCGTCCGATCGCCTTTGTGTCGACGGAAAGTGGCGCCGGGCGGGATATGCGGATTATTCGGCCATCTCGATTGCAGGCTTCGTGCCGTTAAAGAGGGCGGTGTGCCGTGCCGATATTCATAAGCTACAGCCGCGAGGATAGTGCGTTCGTCGATAGACTAGCCAAAAATCTCGTAATGCGCCGACATAATATTTGGATGGATCGGTGGGAGATGAATGTTGGCGATTCGCTGATAGACAAAATTCAGGGTGCGATAACGGAGTCCAGCGCGATCCTCGTGATCTTGTCGAAGCGGTCCGTCGCCTCGGAGTGGTGCAGGAAGGAACTTAATTCGGGGTTGATGCGCGAACTAGCAGAAAAGAAGGTTCTCGTCCTTCCCTGCGTTATCGATGACTGTGAAATCCCATTGTTCCTCAGAGAGAAAAAGTATGCTGACTTTAGGAAAAGCCCTGATGAAGCATTTGGTGAGATCGACGACGCCTTACTTCGAATTACCAACCGCCAACAGGGACGATCAGAGAGCCCGGATTTTCTTACGGATTGGGCCTACGATTGGAAGTCAGGGAGACGCAGTGGGCTTTGGTATTTTGATTGGGTTTTTGTGGATCATGGACCTGCCATCCAATACTGCGTTCTTACTCGATGCCAGTTAGCGTGTAATCCTGTTGCTTCCGAGATTTTTGAACGATTGGGAGAAGCAGAAAGACAAGTATACATATGGCGCGCATTCACGACTTTGGTCGGCGTGGTAAACGAGATGCAGTTGAAAATTCAATTGAATGATGCCTTCGAGAAATTTGAACTGATGGAAATAAAAGGCGCAGGTAAAGAGGCTTGGCTCGCGGAGATCACCAGCCGAAGGTTGGGGGTCGATGTGGGCAAGGACACGCTTGTCCATGTGGATCAGATTTTTCAGCGCGCCCTTGAACAGATGAAGGCTGAAGGAATCCCTCGGAAGTAACAGTGACCTTGTCCACTTTGCCTCTCATGCTATTGGGGGCCGCTGGCGGCAAGGTTCGGGAGTGATCACGGATACCGTCATGTCTGATCCTTGCCCTGTCTGCCGCACCCCGACCGTTCATTTCGGCCGCGATCCTTACGGGCGGGACGTCTACGACGTGGACT
>DATHDZ010000131.1:0-7373 GCA_035318785.1 Micropepsaceae bacterium | reverse complement strand
CACCGCACCGCGAACAATTTGAACAATATCGCCTGCACGGAATTGTCGAAGCGCGGCTTCATGGTGCTCTGCTTCAACACGCGCTTCATCAACAATGAGGCCGCCGTCCGCTGGGAAGAAACGCCGCTCGACGTGAAGGCGGCGGTCGAATTCGCGCGCAGCCAGCCGGGCATCACCAAGGTGGTGCTGCTTGGCCATAGCGGCGGATCGCCGCTGATGAGCCTTTACGAAGCGATTGCGGAGAATGGCGTCGCGTACTGCCAGAACCCCGCCAGAATCGTGAAATGCGGCGACAATGTCGGCAGTCTGAAACCCGTGGATGGCATCGTCTTTGCCGATGCCCACCCCGGAAATCCGGTCCAGGCCTTGCGCGATCTCAATCCGTCGGTGGTGATGGAGGATGGCAAGATAAGGGTCATCTCGGAGCTCGATCCCTTCGACCCCAAGAACGGCTTCAACCCCAAGGGAGCGTCGCGTTATTCGAAGGAATTCCAGACCCGCTATTATGCGGCCCAATCCAAAGCGATGAACGACCGGCTGGCGAGGGTGCTTGCGGCGCAGGAGCGCATCAAAAAGGGAGACTATCCCTATCCGGACGATGACATCGTCATCATTCCGGCCGGCGGGAATCCCGGCGCGGGCGCCGGCGGCGACGGCGTCCTCATCGCCATGGACCCCAATATCTCCGAGCTCATGAGCACGGCGCGCCCCGAGAAATTGCTGAAGAATGACGGGACTATCGCGACGCAGGTCGTGAAGAGCGTCGCCGTCCCGGAGCCCGGTATGGCCAAGGCCAATCGCGCTTTCGACACGGGCACGAAGGTCTTCAACTTCAAATCCTTCTTGAGCGCGAACGCGATGCGATCGACCAACTCGCTCGATGGATTGGATGATTGTTCCAGCAACAATTCCACCACCTGCGCCGTCCAGTCGATCAAGATCCCGATCATGGTCGCCGCCATGGGCGGCTATCATTTCGTCCGCGATCAAGAGATCATCTACGACAAGTCCGCCAGCAAGGATAAGGACTATGTCGTGATCGAAGGCGCGCTGCATGGCTATACGCCCTGCAAGCCTTGCGAGACCACCCCGGGCCAATATTCCAACACGGTGAAAAATCTGTTCGATTACATGGCCGCGTGGACGAACAAGCGATTCTGACGAAACGCAAAGAGTTTGGAGAAATTCATGACATTTCGTGCGCTGATCACCGCCCTCCTCTGTGTCGCCGCGCCTGCGGCGTTCGCCCAGACCACCACTTGGCCGAACCAGAAGGAGGCGGATTACATCCTCAAGGATTTCCGCTTTGCGAATGGCGAGACGATCCCCGAGCTGCGCATGCATTACATGACGCTGGGCACGGCCAAGCGCAACGCGGCGGGCGAGATCACCAACGGCGTCGTGCTGCTTCACGGCACCAGCGGTTCGGGCAAGAACTGGCTGCTTCCAACCCTGGCGGACGAGCTGTATGCAAAGGGACAACCGCTCGATGCATCCGAAACTTTCATCATCATCCCCGACGCCATTGGCGTCGGCGCATCAAGCAAACCTAGCGACGGGCTGAAGGGCAAATTTCCCCATTACCGCTATCACGACACGGTCGAAGCGGAGCATCGGGTCGTCACGGAAGCGCTAGGCATCAAGCATCTGCGTTTGGTGATGGGCAGCTCCATGGGCGGCATGCAGACCTGGATGTGGGGCGAGATGTATGCCGACATGATGGATGGCCTGGTGCCGATCGCCAGTCAGCCGATCGGCATCAGCGGCCGCAATTGGATCAATCGCCGGATCCGCATCGAGGCGATCAAGCACGATCCCGATTTCAACAACGGCTTCTACGAGAAGAACCCGACGCACTGGATCTACACCGCGCCCTCGGGACCCATGGGCACCGAGAGCGATTATCAGATTCAGCTTCTGGCGCCGACGCGCGAGGCAGGCGATGCCATGTACAAGAAGCTGGTCGAAGAGGCGAGCAAGGCCGATGCCAACAACACGCTCTACGGCATCGAAGCGGTGATGGATTACGATCCGTCGAAGGACCTCGAGAAGATCAAAGCGCGGCTGATGGCGATCAACTCCGCCGATGACGAGGCCAACCCGCCGGCGCTGCATGTGATGGAGCCCGCGATCAAGCGCATCGCGAACGCGAAATATGTGCTCATCCCGCAGAGCCCCGAAACCCACGGCCATTACACGCATCTGCGCGCGGCCATCTGGAAGCCGCATCTGGTGGAGTTTCTGAAGACGCTACCGCCGGCGAAGTGAGCTAGGCCTAGAAAATCGCCAAGGGATTGACCGGCGATCCCGTGCCGCCTTCCACCGGAAGCGGCGCGAAGGTGATCACGAACTCGTAGCGGTTCAGCCGCCGCGCCGTCGCGACCAGATCCTCGAGATCGAGGCACTCCACGATGTTGATCCCCATCCAGTTCAGCACCGCCACGTGGATCGGGTTGCGCATCCCTTCCCAGCCGGGCCGCGGATTCCAGTCGATGTTGAAGTCGTGGCCGATGAACGACGGCAGCCGTTCATGCATCCATGGAATCGTGTCGGGGTAATAGCCCGCCACCTGGCCCGTCCACGGACCCAGCGCCGCGCGCCGCTTCCAGCGGCCGATATAGAGCAGCGGGATGTCGCCGGGGCCGATCTTCACGCCGGATTTCTTTTCCCACGCTTCGAGATCGGCGCGCGTGATCGGCGTGTTGGGATCGACCCAGTCGACGCCCTTCAGCGCCGCGATATCGTAGAGGACGGCACGCGTGGTGATGCCGCCCTTCCAATTCATGATGCTGCCCTTGATGCAGCCGCTCTCGTTGGTGACATTGTCCTTCACCGGAACGCCGTTATACATCTGGCCGTTCTCGAAGAAGTGGCACCAGGTGTCGATATGCGCGACGGTCTGGCCGTGATAGCTCACCTGGTAATTGTCCGTCGTGCCGCCGTCGGTGATGGCGTTCGTGACGCGGTGGAAGATGCCGGCGGCGTTGACATCGGCCGCGACCGTCTGCGGCTCGGCATGCGCGAGCGACACCACGATCCCGCTTTTCACCAGCTTCAGCGCGCTGGCGACCTTCTCCGGCGTGATGAGGCTCGTCGTGCCCTTGGACTCCTGTCCTATGGGGGCAAATTTGCCCCAGGTCTTGAACTCCGTCCGCCACTTCTCGTACTGGGCTCGCAGCGCCGCGGTATCCGGCGGAGCGACCGGTGCGGGCGCCTGGGCGGCCTGTGCCGCCTGGCCCTCGTTTCGCAACGCGAATCCACCAATGAGGCCAGCCACGACCAAGCCGGCACACACAGTCACTGATGTCAGACGATTTCGCATACGGTCCTCCACTGTTGTTCAATGATCCATTCGCGAGCGGCGCAAACGATAACATTGGCCCGGCGACGCCGATAGCGGGTCATTCGTAGGGCTTCTCGCCGAGCACGGTGACGCGGCGCAACCGCCTGCGCTCGTTCGAAGCGAAATCGGTTCGCGCGTGCAGGCAGGACCGGTTGTCCCACAGCATCAAATCGCCCGCCCTCCAGACATGCTCGTAGACGAATTCCGGCTTTTCCTGATGATCGAAAAGCAGCGACAAGGTCTCGCGGCTTTGATCGGACGACAGGCCCAGGATCGACCAGGTCATCAGCCGGTTGACATAGAGCGCGGTGCGGCCCGTGGGCGTGTGCCGGCGCAGAATCGGATGGGCGAATTGCTTGACGTCCGGAGGCAAAGACTCGGCGCGATGCGTCGGATTGCCCTCATAATCATAGACATTGAGCGCGCGTTTTCCCTTGAGAAACGCCTTCATCTCATCCGATAGGGTCTCATAGCTGCGAAACCCGTTCGCATAAAGCGTGTTGCCGCCCCTTGACGGGATTTCCATCGCATAGAGCATCGACGCCATGGCCGGGCGTTCCATGTAGCAAGTGTCGGAATGGAAGAACATTTCGCCGTCCGGAAGGATGCCCGTCACCTTTCCGTCCACCCGCACATTGGAAACATAGAGCACCGCAGGGTGGCCGCCGCCTTTTTCCGGATCGTGATCATTGACCGCTTTGCCAAGCGGCCCGAAGCGGCTGCCAAAATTCACCTGAGCCATTTCGTCGAGTCGTTGGTCCCGGAACAGAGCGATGCCGTTCTGTTCCCAGGCGGCGCGGATGGACGCGAAGCTCGCGTCGTCGAGCGGCTTCGCAAGATCGACGCCGCGGACCTCAACCCCGATGGCCGCGGAAAGCGGGAATATCTCAACCATGGATAGGTTCTGCCGACATACATCAAAGGCTAATCGAGCGGCGTGAGGCAATCCAGGGTGCCCGCGGTTCCGAGCGCCACCGGAACCGGCTATCATCCCGGCCGTGGGAAAATCGTTTTTCGGAGACTCTCGGATGGCGTCGAAATGGCTGGTTTTGTTGAGCGCATTTGCGCTCATCTCCTCTCCCGCCGGGGCGTGGGACATCCCGCCCGATAACGGAACGATGGGGAAAGCGGCGATCGACGAGATCCTCGCCGCAAATGATTACCCCGAAACCGGCACCTATAGACAGGCAATCGATTTCATCGACTTCTCCGCGAACGGGCAGAATTTCACGCAAGTCGTCGTCACCCTGACGCCTGACAAGCCTCGTCTGCGGAACGGGAAAAAACTCGTCGTGGTCGGCGGCGAGCCCGGAAGCGAATACGCGCTGGATTTCGTCTCCACCATCGAGGGCAAAGAAGGGCCGGCCATCTGGCTCGCCAAACGCGGAATTACGTTCATCGCCCTCACCCGCGTCGGCCGCTGGAACTTCCTCGCGCAAACAAAAGATGGATCGTGGGAAAGCGTGCCGATCGGCAAACGCATGCCGATGTTCAGCCGGACGCAAAAAGCGCATTGGGCGGAAAGCGATTACGAGGTCAAACACTCCGGCCTCTCGGGAAATGTTTCCGCCGGGGTGAGCGCGGTGTATCGCTTCCCGCGCAAAGGGACGGCGCTCGAAAAACAGATGCTCGCCGCGACGCCGCGGGTCTTCGTCGAGGGTTACCGGCTCGCGCTGGAAAAGGCGATTCCCGACCGGCAAAGCTCGCTGGTGCTGTTTTGGGGCATGTCGACGGGCGGCGCGAGTCTGTATCCGCTCGCCAAATATTTCACGCCCGATGGCTATCTTGGCTGGGGGACCAGCTCTACGGGCCTTGCCTATGTGAATGGCCGAACGTTGGACGGTAATTTCAACGATGTCTATGAGCACAGCGCGCTTCGGGTGCGCGAACGCGGCCTCGACGATTTCGAGTTCTACACCAAGAATATCGATTCTCAGACGCGCGCCAAATGGTGGCAGGCGGCGCAGAAAGACCCACGTTTCAAGAGCACCGAAGATGCGGCGATGCAGTTCGGCGCCGCCGCGCTGACCGAGCAAGGCTTGCGCCTTTGGCAATCCGACTTCCTGCCGGCGCAAGACCGCAAGCCCGGCCTTGCCGCGTTCATGCAAGCCATGTTCGAGCCGAGCTATCCGCCGGCCGAGCTGAAAAACGTGCCAATTCTCGACCTGAACGGCACCAATGACGAAGCCCTGCCGCCCCGGACCGTGGACGCGAACCGCAAAGTCATGGAGCCCTATGCGAAGAAATATCGGGTCGGCCGCATCGAAGGCCTGCACCATTATTTGTTCACGCAGGACAGCATCAAAATTGTCGGCAGCACATGGATGCGCTACATCAATTCGGGCTATTTTGATTGAGATGAGCGCGGGGAAAACGCGCCAGCCAAACCAGAGGAGAGAGCCTTGCGCAAAATGCTATTCACGATTGCCGCGCTTTGTGCGTGCGCCATCACTGTCGAAGCTTCGGCGCAAGCCGTCTCGGTCGATCGCAAACAGGTCAGCAATGCCGCGGCGCGCAAGATGGTGGATGCCTGTCTGGCTTTTGCCGAGAAGAACAACATCCTCGTCGGCGTGGCGGTCGTCGGTCTGGACGGCGTGCTGCTCGATTTCCACGCCATGCAGGGCGGCGGCCCCACCTTGACCGAAACGGCGATCCTGAAAGCGAAGACCGCAGTCCATTGGCAGCGCCCTACCAAGTCGCTGGAAGAAGACGTTACCTCGCTGCGCAATCAGGCTTCGGTTTGGATCAACGATTTTCCGAAGGCCGGCGCCTTGCCGATCCTCATCGACGGGCAAGTGGCCGGTGCGATCGGGGTTGGCGGCGCGCAGAAGCAGGAAGAATGCGCGCAAGCAGGAATAGACGCCGTGCTGCCGAAGCAACAGCCCGTGGCGGCGCAGCGCTGACCTGGATTATTTGCCGCTGCTTGGATGATCGCATCCGCGCGGAACAAGCATAAAAGCGTCAACGCGAATCCGCGTTGACGCTCGCGCGTTTGGGGCGGAAGGCGGGGCCGCCTTTGCACGCGTCCCCGAATCCAGTCCGCCTCAGAATCGCGTCAGACCGATTCCTTGAGTTCTTTGGCGACGCGGAAAGCGACTTTCTTGCTCGCCTTGATCTTGATCGCTTCACCGGTCGCGGGATTGCGTCCCATGCGAGCGGCGCGCTTGCGCACTTGCAGGATGCCAAGCCCGTTCAAACGGATGCGGGAGCCCTTCTTGAGGGACTTCGCGATAAAAGCGGCCAGATCATCCATGATCTCGTTGGCCTGCTTCTTGGTCAGCCCATGTTTGTCCGCCAATGTCACGGCGATTTGTTTGGTGCTGATGGTGTCAACCTTTGCTTTCGGCGCTGCTTTGGCTGCGGCATTGGCGGTTTCTGCCATTGGATTTTCCTTCTGAGAATCATAGGTAGGATACAGATTCGATGAGCAGCATTCGACAAGATTCCGTGCCGAATCACCACTGCGTCAGATTGTACACTCGCTGAATTAGCGAAGCGTCATGCTGTTATTGAGCGGATGATCGCACGCAGCGGACGGACCGGCCTATGCCTTCGTTGATGGTCTCGGTGCCGATTGGCGTCCTTTCAACAGGACCGCTGCCCTGGTAACCGGGCCTCGCCTCACCGGCAGCGTGGGGCGTGAGGACGCAACGATGGGGCCGATGATGCAGCGGATCCAGGGACTGTTCGGATCGAGCTTGCCGCGTATGGATGCTTTTGCCACTGGCATCGACCTCTTATCGCCGTCCTGATCCTCCCTCGCGGCGGGTTAAAGTTTGGCTACATAACGCGCCGTCGTGATCGTCGTTGCGGGCTTCTCGAAAGTTCCCGTTCGGTCGGAGTCCGGCCTTCGCAGCGTATAAACAACATAGATTTCAAATGGTTGATGGGAAAGGCCGCGGCTGAGGCAACGTCGCTCGGACAAAGAAACGCGCCAAACGAGCCGCCAAAGATCGGCAGATCGTGCGCTAAAGTCCATCCGACGGGACGCTGGGCGCAAGGTCGTGCTCGGCTTTCCGGTGAGAGACCG
>DATHDZ010000130.1:0-4025 GCA_035318785.1 Micropepsaceae bacterium | reverse complement strand
TGTCGAGGGTGCGCTCGTCGGAGGAAACCAGCGCCGACGCCACGCTGTAAAGCTGGCCCGTAGTGTCGTGCTGGACCTGGCGATAGGCCTCGATCTTGCGTTGCAGCTTGATCAGCTCCTCGGTGCGCTCGTTCACCGCGCTCAGCTCACGCAGGCCGTCCGCGCCGAGAATCACCAGCAGCGCGACAATCGTAAGAAATGCTGCAAGCAGCTTTGTTTGTACGCGGGCGGGAGCCCTCGCGACCATCCTGACGAACGGATTCAGAATTCGAATCATAGTTACTTTAGCAGGCTTACGAGGTCGCGGCGGAATTCTTCCGGATCGAAGCGAACGCCGAGATATTGCACGCGCAGGATGCCGCGCTGATCAATGATCGAGGTGAGGAAGGTGTGATCGATACTGCCGTTTGCGGTCTTGGCCGCGAATATGCCGTAGCGGCGTGTCACGTCGCGAATGGCGTCGGGCGTTCCCGTGAGGAAGGCCCAGCCGGAAAGATTGGCGCCGAACGCCTGCGCGTACTCCTTGAGCACCTCCAGCGTGTCGCGCTCGGGATCGACGGTGATCGACACGAAGTGGATCTTCTCGCCAAAGTCGGCACCGAGCTGATCCTGCACGAAGGACATCATCGGCGTGAGCACCGGGCAGGTGTCCGCGCAAAGCGTGAAGATGAAGGTCACCGCCACCACTTTGCCACGGTAGTCGGCAAGCTTCACCGACGCGCCGTCCTGCGAGATCAGCGCGAATTCCGGCGCCGGCGCGATCTTCGGCAGCTCTTGCTCTTGCGCCGCAGGTTCGGCGCGATGGGGTTGCGCCAGCATCAGCGATGCCAAGACCACAAATATGAGGGCGAGCGCTGCCCGCATGGCTCAAGCCTTCAGCTCGCGCTTGAGCTCATTCCAGAAACGCCAATCCGCGCCGTCGGCAAGGATCTTGTTCGGACTCGACTTGATCATGCCGGCGTCGCGCAGCCGCAGCGAATAGAAGCGTACCGCATCCTCCGGGTCATAATCACGCCACTTCGCGTACGGGATTTCTCGCACCGCCTGCAGCGCGTACTCGTACGGATAGCCGCGGTCCGCCACGATGCGGGCGGCGCGCTCGGGCGTGGTGACACATAGGTCGACCGCTTTCAACAGCGCGCGCATCGCTCGCTTCGTCGCCGCCGGATGCTTGCGAACGAACTCGCGATTCCCCGAGATCATGCAGCAGAAGTACTGCGACCAGGGCCGGTCGACGGAGCTGTTGAGGATCACATGGCCGATCTTCTTGGCCCGCAGCTCCTGCGGGACCGGTGGAAAGCTCAACAAGGCGTCGATCTTGCTGTCGGCGAGCAGCTGCATGGACTGATTCGCGGGATACGTCACGAAATTGATGTCGCGGCTCGGGTCGAGCCCGACATAGGCCGCCATGCTGGCGAGGAAAACGTGGTGCGGTGAGCCCAATGCTGGGATCGCGACGCGCTTTCCCTTGAGATCGCGAACGGCGCGAATTTGTCCGGTCCCGAACAGCTCGAAGCAGCCAACGTGCATACCTCCTAGGAAAACGACCGGATCACCCGCTTCGATGCGAAGAATCGACGGCGCAGAGAACTGGCTGTTGATGTCAACCGCGCCGGAAGCCAGCAGAGGATTCGGCAGCTGGCCGCTTGGCTCGGCCCTTACGTATTGCACATCGGTGAAGCCTTCGGCCTTGAGAAGCTCCTCCGCCACAAACTGCGGCGCGATACAGACACCGGTCCATTCGTACAGTCTAATGCGCGTTGTCTCGAGCGGTGCCTCTTGGCCAAGCACGTTCGGAGCGCCGAGCAAGCCGGCAGCAGCGGTGGAAGACAGCGTCGCGAGGAACCGCCGGCGATCCTGCATGACTGGCATTTGACAGCTCCGTCGGTTCAGATTCCCCGAACTACTAGACCTTCAGCTCCCGCTTGAGCTCCTTCCACGGACGCCAATCCGTTCCTTCGGCGATGATCTTGTTGGGCGTCGACTTTATCATGCCGACTTCGCGCAGGCGCAGGGAATAGAACCGCAAGGTATCCTCGGGATCGTACGCGCGCCATTTCGCATAGGGGATTTCCTCGAGCACTTGCTGCGCGTAATCGTAGCGTTCGATGAACCCGCCATCGACGATTTTTTGCGCGGCGCGCGCGGGCTCGGACGCGCAGAAATCCGTCGCCTTCATGATCGCGCGCAAGACGCGCTTGGTCGCCACCGGATGTTTGCGGACGAATTCCCGGTTGCCCGCCAGCACGCAGCAGAAATACTGGGACCACGGGCGGTCTATTGCCGTGTTGACGATCACGTGTCCGATCTTTCGGGCATGCAGTTCCTGCGGCTCGGGCGGAAAGCCGAGGAACGCGTCGATCTTGCCGTTAGCAAAAAGCTCCATGGGATTGCCTGATGAACTCACGACCCAGTGAATCTCCTTCACGGGATCGAGGCCGACATAAGAAGCCATGCTGCTCACGAGCAGGTGCGGGCTTGAACCCAAGTGTTGCACGCCCACCGTCCTGCCCTTCAAATCCCGGATGCTGCGGATGTCCCCATGCGCAAACAATTCGTAACATCCGACGTGCAAACCACCCACTATGGTAATCGGCTCCCCAGCGTCGATCAGGCTCATCTGCGTTCCGACGAAGGCATTGTCGAAGTCCGCGTCGCCGCGCGCGACCCATCGGGCCCCCGTCGCGCCGCTTGCGGTCGACACATAGCGGATGTCGGTAAAGCCTTCCGCGCGCAGCAGTTCGTCGGCGACATACAGGGGCGCGAAGCAGATGTTGTTGGAAATGGGAAATCGAACGGTGGTCGTTTCCGGCGGTGCCTCTTGGGCAAACGATTGGGATAAGCCCAGCAGGCCGGCGGCACCTGCCGACGAGACTGTAGTGAGAAACCGGCGTCGGCTCTGTGTCATGTGCATGACCACCTCCCTTGAATTCTCCGCAAGGGCAATTGCGCCGAGCTCATCCCTTGAGCTCGCGCTTGAGCTCGTTGAGGAAGCGCCAGTCGGTCGCCTCCGCAATGAGCTTGTTAGGCGCCGACTTAATCATGCCGGCTTCGCGCAGGCGCAGTGCGTAGAAGCGAAGCGTATCTTCGGGATCGTGATCACGCCACCCGCCGTACGGGACCTCCTGCAACGTCTGCAGCGCGTAATCGTAACGCGGCGTGAAGCCCCGATCGACGATCACACGCGCGGCAGCCGCGGGATCGCTGAGGCAGAAGTCGGTCGCCTTGAGGATCGCGCGTAGCACGCGCTTGGTCGCTATCGGATGCTTGCGCACGAACTCGCGATTGCCAGTGAGCATGCAGCAATAGTGCTGCGACCAAGGCCGATCGATGGAGCTATTGACGATCACGCGGCCGATTTTTCGCGCGCGCAGTTCCTGCGGTTCCGGTGGGAGGCCGAAGAAGGCATCGACCTTGCGCTCGGCGAAGAGCTCCTTCGGGTCGTCCGACGGCGTCAGCACCCAATTGATGTCCTTGGCCGGATCAAGCCCGACATAGCCGGCCATGCTGCTGACGAAGGCATGCGGCGCTAGGCCCCAGCCTTGCAGGGCAACCTTCTTGCCCTTGAGATCGCGAATGCTGCGGATGCCTTCGTGGGCAAACAGCTCGAAACAGCCGATATGGATCCCGGCAATGATGGTGAGGCGTTCGCCCGCTTCGATCGCGAGGATGCTGGGCGGCGAGAAGTGCATGGAAAAATCTACCTCGCCGCGGCCGATCGCCGGCGATAGAACCGCCGGTGGGCGCACCACGTATTGGATGTCGGTGAAACCTTCTGCCCGCAAGAGCTCGTCGGCGATGTATTGCGGTGCGATGCAGATGCCGGAATGTTTCGCCAGGCGGATAGTCGTGGTCTCCAGCGCATGCTGAGCAGACGAATGCGATGGACCGATCACGGCCGCGGCGGCCGCCGCCGACAGCGCGGCGAGAAAGCGCCGTCGATCCTGAACGGAGGGCCCGCTCAAGTTTTTAGCTCCCGCTTAAGTTCGTTGAAGAAGCGCCAGTCGGTGCCCTGCGCGATGATC
>DATHDZ010000129.1:0-3635 GCA_035318785.1 Micropepsaceae bacterium | reverse complement strand
GAGGGCGCCTGTCGCCCCTGAAACGAGCGGCAACATCTATGAGTTTCGTAATTATCGCGCCAAGCCTGCCGGTGCTGCCAAGCAGTGGCTCGATGCGTTCACTGCTGTGCTCCCGGCGCGCGAGAAATATTCCAGGATCGTCGGCCTCTGGCAGACCGACGCAGGTCAGCCGAACGAAGTCTGCCACATCTGGGCGTATCCGAGCTTGAACGCACGCGGTGAGGCTCGCGCCAACGCCCTCAAAGATCCGGCCTGGCAGGAATTTCTTGGGAAGGGGCCGCAGCTGCTCGAGGAAATGCACTCGACCATCATGCTGCCCGCGCCTCACTCGCCGTTGAAGTGAGTCTGTCGGAATCGGCGAACGGCGATCGGGCGTTTGCGGATGAGTGAACGGCGCGCGGATGCGTCGACATCGCGCATCTCAGACCAGCCGCCGCAATCCGCGTTGGTATCTTTTCCGATAAAGTCTATCACACCGCGCTGATTCGCGGCACGAACATTGCTTTGAGTAGTCCGACTGGAAAAACTCAGGAGTGCGGCAATGAAAAGCCTCGTCCTTGGTGCAGCGTTCGGTTGCTTGATGAGCGTCGCAAATGCCCGCGACCTCGGGCAGTGGGAAGCAGCAAATCCGGGAATACGCGAATGGTATCAGGCCCTGATGCAGCCCGATAATCCTGCCGCTTCATGCTGCGGTGAAGCCGATGCTTACTGGGCGGATTCGTTTGAAGTCGACGGCGACAAATACGTCGCCATCATTACCGACCCCAGGCCCGACGAGCCGCTGCGCCGCAAGCATATCGATGTCGGGACAAGGATTGTCGTTCCGAACCACAAGCTGAAATATGACCAGAGCAACCCGACGGGTCACGGGGTCATTTTCCTGAGCAGGGCGGATTATGTGTACTGCTACGTCGCGCCGGGGGGCGTGTAATTTTAGCGTAACGCGTTCAGTCGGCGGTCGGCAGGTGCCGCATCGTGAACTCAATCTGGCCGTTGGGAAGCTGCCGCCAGTTCTCGACGATGGGCGTGTAATTTCCCTGCGGAGCTTGATCGATGATTTCACGGGCTTTACGGCGAGCGGCGTCGATGGGCAGCTTGAATATCCTTGGCTGCTGCGCGCCGGACATCCGGGTTGCCAAATCATGGGGGCGAACGAGCATGTCGGACCTCCAGAGGTGACCGGGGCGTTATAATGCCACCGATGATGGGCGTCCGGGCTTGAAACTGACGGGTGGGGAAGCCTGCCGTAACTTATCCCCGCTAATCACCGGGGTTCCGCCAGGGGAACCGGTCCCGCGCCTGATACGACGCGGCATATGCTTAAGAAGCGTTAATCATTTTGTGGGGATACTCGCGTCGACGATTCCAGAAGGAGTTTTCGATGTCGAAGTTTGCAATCGGCGATCGGGTCGACAAAGCAGCCGACGACCATGAAGGCGGCACCGTCATTGCGGTGTTTTCAACGACCGACGGCAACTTTCGCTATGCCGTCGATATGGAAGGCTACGGTGCGCTGCAGTTTTTCACCGAGGAAAAGCTGGTCGTTCATACCAACTGATTCCCTGACCGAGCCCTAAACCGGCTCGTAGGTTTCGGAGGCGCAGTTATCGTCGGCTTCGACGCGCCGGCGATCGACGATTACGCCGCCGCTGATTGTGACGCGATAGGTCTGAGCGGCTGGTTTGCCCATGGCGGTCGTAAGCTCGGCCCTGACGCACGCCGTCCAGCCCGATCCGTGCGGGTCGCGGTGCGGCGGCGAGACCCGCAGCTGGTGCGGGTATGAGTTGGCGACGAACACCGAATCCAGATTTTTGCGCACCAGTTGTCCGACATCGGGCGGCGGCTCCGGTGGCGGCGGCTCGCTGGCTTTGATGCGCATGAACTCCGGCACCGGCGAATGGCTGTCGGCAAGGCCGCAGCCCGCCAGCGTCAGCGCCCCGCCCGCAACCAACGCTACTTGAACAATGATCCGCCGCATCCGCCAATTTTATCCGCTACCGGTTAAAATTGGGCAGGGATCGCGGTCAATTCCCGGGCCTTGGCCATCAACAATTACTGAAGCCCGGCCGCGGACAGGCTGACGATCCTCAGTTTGCCACCATCCGGTTGCAGGGTAAGGTCGGCAAGGGGATGCCAGGGAGTACCGGGACGATGAAGACCTTCACGGTTGCGGCGGCGCTGCTGGCGTTGATCGTAATGCCCGCGCACGCCCAGATGGGCGGCAAGCGACATCAGGGCGACGAAAAGAAGGCGGACACCACCAAGAAGCCGGCAGTCGACGAGAAGGCTTACAAGGCGGCGCTGGAGAGGATTCCGGAGCCCAAGGAAAAGTACGACCCCTGGGGCGTGGCGCGGTCTGGCGAGCCGGCCAAGAAATCAAAATAAAGTCCGAAGCACGGCTAGCTTAACCAGCCCGTCACTTCATCGCCGGTTCGCGGTCACGCGGTTTGCGTAGCAGCGCATCGGGTGGCGCCGATGGCGGCGTGCGCAGCTGACGATAATCAGCTCAGTGAGCAGCGCCTCCCGCGACGAATCCTTAAAGAACCGTTTCGGCATTCTTCCAATGACGTGCGTTATTGACCACTAATAATCCTGGCGGCTGTGAAGCAGTTCACATGCCTTGGCCTGGATTAGAGCTACCCATCTCCGCGGGTCATTCGAGGAATCGCCTTAGCAGCGAGATGTCGGCATTAGCTTTTATTCGCCTGGCCCAAAATTTGATGCTGTCGCATTTTTGCGCGCGCCGCCGTTGAACCTCCCAGCCGGTTCCGCTGACGAATCTTTGGCTGGGAAACGGAGGATCCCATGAAGCGTCTGATGATTTCCGCATTCGCGGCCGTCGCTCTTCTGACCGCCGCAACCACCATGTTGTGGTCGCGCTCGCCTTCGATCCCCCGTCCTGCCGGGCCGGCAGGCATGACGTCGTTGCAGGAACTCCACTCCGCGGCTGGCGTAAGCAAGCTCCCGATCGAGGACTTTGAGGATCTCTCACTGGTCTATTCGACCGTCACCAAACGTTAAGCGAAAGGCCGCCCGCGTCGGGCGGCCTCGTTCATCTCAAGCAAGGCTTCCGCTTGCCTGAGGGGTATCGGCGCGCTGCTGACCTCGTGGACAGAATTTTAAAAGGCGCGAAGCCCCGCCGACCTGTCCGTGGAGCAACCCACAGCATTTGAACTTGTCGTCAACCTCAAGACCGCGAGGGCGATCGGGTTGACCTTGCCTCCGTTGCGATTTTTTTGAATCACCGGGCGCGCGCGTGTTTTGCAACACGCGCGCGAATATCTGTGGCGCTCCCTGGGACGGTAGGCAATTGCCGCGGGATGTTGTAGGCGGTCAGATACAGAGGACTTCGTTGCTGAATCCGTCGGAGTCAGACGCAGCCAGCGGCCGGCCATCTGAAGAATCCTAGTTGAAGGGAAAGTCATGACTTCTTCTCGTTCCAGCCTGCGTGGGCCAGCCGATCAGCCTGGCAAAGACGTAAATCCAGGTCCGGCCTATTACCCCGATGCGACGTGGCGGCAGAGGACGCCTGCGGAATCGGGCGTCAGTCCCGACCTCCTGAAGCAGGCGATCGATTTTGCAGTTGCCGGGGAGACCAAGGCACCCCGCGATCTCGTGATGAACCACTACCAAAC
>DATHDZ010000128.1:0-8565 GCA_035318785.1 Micropepsaceae bacterium | reverse complement strand
TGGGACCTTGTCCGCGGATACCATCAGGGCCAGCGGTCTTGTACGACCGCACCGAAAGGCCGGACACAAGACTGCACCCGACCACTATGCCATATCGTCAAAATCAACCCTTGCAATGCGGGAGCCATCCACACAGGACGTAACCGATTCTCTGATCAATTGAATTTCTAAATAAGCGACGGCTCGACTGGTCTTGCCAAAAGTGTCAACAGGGGTGGTATCCCTGTACCTCACCCCCTTTCGGGACGAGCGAGATTCGGCGATAAGCCCGGGCCATGAGCGTAAAGGTGAAAATCTGCGGCCTTAACAGCCGCGAGGCGGCGGAGGCGGCCCTGTCGGCAGGCGCCGATTTCGGCGGCCTGGTGTTCTTTCCGGCGAGCCCGCGCCATGTCACCCTGGATCAGGCGCGCCATCTCACGGCGTTGCTACGCGGTCGCGTCCGCAGCGTCGCCCTGATGGTCGATCCCAGCGATGCCGCGGTGCAGGAAATGGTGGAAATCGTTGCCCCCGATCTCATCCAATTGCATGGCAAGGAAACGCCGAGCCGTGTCGCTTCCATCGCCAGCCTTGCCGGCCTGCCCATCATCAAGGTGCTGACCATTGCGGAATCCGGGGATTCCGCCCGCGCCCACGCCTATGTGGAGGTGGCGGACTATATCCTGTTCGACGCCAAGGCGGATTCCTCGGCAAACCGGCCCGGCGGCCTTGGCGCCGCTTTCGACTGGCGCCTGCTTTCGGGCATCAGCATCAAGCGGCCCTGGGGCGTGGCCGGCGGTCTGACGCCGGAAAACGTCGCACGCGCCATCCAGGTTGCGAGACCACATTTCGTCGATACGTCTTCGGGGGTCGAGGATGCACCCGGCAAGAAGAGCCGCGAAAAGATCGCCGCCTTTCTCAAGTGCGCGCGCAATGCTCAGTACACGGACGCAAAGACGGGGGCGGCATGAGCGCTACCCCGAACAGCTTCCGGCTGGGCCCCGATGCGCGCGGGCATTTCGGTCTATTCGGCGGGCGCTATGTTGCCGAAACCCTGATGCCGCTGCTGCTGAAGCTGGAAGAAGCCTATGAAGCGGCCAAGGACGATCCCGCATTCTCCGCCGAGCTTAACGGCCTGCTCAAACATTATGTCGGCCGGCCGAGTCCCCTTTATTTCGCCGAACGCCTGACACGTCATCTCGGCGGCGCGAAGATCTATTTCAAGCGCGAGGAGCTCAATCACACCGGCGCGCACAAGATCAACAATTGCATCGGCCAGATCCTTCTCGCCAAGCGCATGGGCAAGACGCGTATCATCGCCGAAACCGGTGCCGGCCAGCACGGCGTCGCCACCGCGACCGTCGCCGCCCGCTTCGGCCTTCCCTGCGTCATCTATATGGGCGAGGTCGATATCGAGCGGCAGAAGCCGAACGTGTTCCGGATGAATCTGCTTGGAGCCGAAGTGCGCGCCGTGAGTTCGGGCTCGCGTACCCTGAAGGACGCGACGAACGAGGCGCTGCGCGACTGGGTCGCCAATGTGCATGACACGTTCTACATCATCGGTTCCGTCGTGGGGCCGCATCCCTATCCTGCCATGGTACGCGATTTCCAGACCGTGATCGGGAGGGAGACTCGCGCGCAAATGCTCGAAGCCGAAGGCCGGCTGCCCGATATGCTCATCGCCTGCGTCGGCGGCGGCTCCAATGCCATCGGGTTGTTCCATCCCTTCCTCGATGATCCCGAGATCGCCATTCACGGTGTCGAGGCGGCGGGCGAGGGGGTTGAGACCACCCATCATGCCGCCACGCTCTCCAAGGGCACACCCGGCGTGCTGCACGGCGCCAAGTCCTATCTGCTGCAGGATGCGGACGGCCAGATTCTGGAAGCGCATTCGATCTCGGCGGGGCTGGATTATCCCGGCGTCGGGCCCGAACATTCCTGGCTCAAGGAATCGGGCCGCGTGAATTATGTCTCCGTGACAGACGCAGAAGCCCTGGATGCGTTCCAGCTCACCTGCCGCTTGGAAGGAATCATCCCGGCGTTGGAATCCGCGCATGCCATCGCGCATGCGATGCGTATCGCGCCGAAACTTGCAGCGGACAGATTGATCGTGCTGGGACTTTCGGGCCGCGGCGACAAGGACGTGTTCACCGTGGCAAACGCCCTGGGCCGCAAGCTGTGAGCCGCATCGCCGCCCGCTTCGCCGAATTGCGTGCGCTCAATCGCGCCGGGTTCATTCCGTTCATCACGGCCGGCGATCCGGATTCGGAAAGCTCTTTCGAAATCCTGCAAAAACTTGCCGGCGTTGGCGCCGACCTCATCGAGCTGGGCATGCCGTTCTCCGACCCCATGGCCGATGGTCCTGCCATTCAGGCTTCTTCGATGCGGGCGCTCAAAGCGGGGATGACCGTCAAGGGCACCCTCCATCTGGTCGAACGGTTTCGCGCGCGCGATTCCGCAACGCCTATCGTGCTCATGGGCTATTACAATCCGATCCACGCCTATGGCGCGGAACATTTCTTGCGCGACGCGGCCCATGCCGGCGTCGATGGACTCATCATCGTCGATCTCGGCCCGGAAGAAGATTCGACGTTCCGCGTGGCTGCCGCAAAGCTCGATATCGACACCGTTCGCCTTGCCACGCCCACGACGGACGACAAGCGCCTCACGACGGTCCTTTATGGAGCGGGTGGCTTTCTGTATTACGTCTCCGTCGCCGGCGTCACCGGCACCAAGACATTCGCCTCCACAGACGTCAGCGCCGCCATTGCGCGCATTCGGCGCGCGTCGGCACTCCCTTGCGCGGTCGGCTTCGGCATCAAGACGCCGGAACAGGCGGCCGAAATCGCCTGCCTTGCGGACGCGGCGGTTGTGGGCTCCGCGATCGTCACGCGCATCGAAGACGCGCTTCGCCACGGCAAAGCCCACGGCGACATCGTTGACGATGCGTTAAACTTCTGCCGCCGGTTGGCGGACGCGGTTCACAAGGCCCGCGATAAAACACCGCCCATATTAACCTCAGACGTGCTAAAAACCCGCCCATGAACTGGATCACCAATTTCGTCCGTCCAAGGATCAAAGGCCTGATGGGGTCCAAGACCTCGTCGACCGACAATCTTTGGCGAAAATGCAATGGCTGCGGTGAGATGGTTTTCCATCGCGATCTGCTCGCGGCGCAGAATGTCTGCCCGCAATGCGGCCATCATATGCGCATCGGGGCGAAGGAACGCTTCGCGGCATTGTTCGACGGCGCGCATGAGCGCTTGGTCTCGCCCGAAGTGCCGCAGGACCCGCTGAAATTTCGCGACGACAAGCGTTACTCGGACAGGCTAAAGGAATACCGCCACAAGACGTCGCAGCCCGACGCGCTGACCGCCGCGCGCGGCACGCTGGACGGCCTTCCCGTCATGATCGCGGTGCAGAGCTTCGATTTCATGGGCGGTTCTCTGGGGCTGGCGACGGGCGCCGGACTGGTTGCCGCGATGCGCGCGGCGGTGAGCGAGCACCGGCCCTTCATCCTGATCGTATCTTCAGGCGGCGCACGCATGCAGGAAGGGATCCTTTCCCTGATGCAGATGCCGCGCACCACGGTGGGCGTGAACATGCTCAACGAAGCGAAATTGCCCTACATCGTGATTCTCACCGATCCGACCACGGGCGGCGTCTCCGCTTCCTATGCGATGCTGGGCGACGTGCAGATTGCCGAGCCCGGCGCGTTGATCGGCTTCTCCGGTCCGCGCGTCATCGAGCAAACCATCCGCGAGCGCCTGCCGGAAGGATTCCAGCGCGCCGAATATCTGCTGGACCATGGCATGATCGACATGATCGTCCATCGCCAGCATCTGAAGGAGACGCTTGCGCGCATCATTCGCTTGCTGATGAAGCATCCGGCGCCGCAACGCGGCAATGGCCACGCAAACCCGCAGGGCAACGGTCTGGATATGAACGCTGCGCCGCCCGCAATCTCGCACACATCTTAGACCCTGTTACCATAGTCCTCGCGACCCGCGTTGCGTGCGAAAATTGTCCTCTGGCAGGAGAAGCGCGAAAAGCGTATCGGGTAATACGGTTGAGTGCTTCGACGAACCAGAGGGCGATTTTCGCCGCAACCCAAAGGGACGCGCCGCTTTTGGCCGATTGCCGTGTCGCTCGTCGCTTGTGGACGTTCAGTCCACAGCGCTCCTCGCTCCTGGCACTGGGCCAAAATCGGCGGCGTCGCGTCCGTGACGACTATGGTAACAGGGCCTAGATGAGCTTCGAGACAGCGCCGAGCGATGCCGTTCTCGAACGGCTGTTATCGCTTCATCCCAAACGCATCGATCTGGTGCTGGATCGGGTGGAGCGGTTGCTCGCGGCGCTCGGCCATCCCGAGAAAAAGATGCCGCCCATCATCCATGTCGCCGGCACCAACGGCAAAGGCTCGGTCTGCGCCTATTTGCGCGCCATGCTGGAAGGCTCGGGCTATCGCGTGCATGTCTATACCTCGCCTCACCTGGTGCATTTCCACGAGCGCATCCGCATCGCGGGACGGGTGATTTCCGAAGAAGAACTCGCCGCGACGCTCGAAGAATGCGAGACCGCCAATGCGGACTTGCCCATCACCTTTTTCGAGATCACCACGGCTGCGGCGTTCCTCGCCTTTTCCCGCCACAAGGCGGATGCGCTGGTGCTCGAAGTGGGCCTCGGCGGGCGTTATGACGCGACCAATGTGATCGGTACGCCTGCCGCGGTCTGCATCACGCCGGTGGCGATGGATCATCAGGATTTCCTCGGCGACACGCTCCCCGCGATCGCGCTGGAGAAGGCCGGCATCATGAAGCGCGGGGCGCCGGCGATCATCGGTCCCCAGGACGAAGACGCCAAAACCGTCATCGTGCGGCGTGCCGATCAGCTCGGCGTGCCGGTCTATATCTACGGCGAAGATTTCCACGCCTTCGAGGAACATGGGCGGCTGGTCTATCAAGACACGGAAGGGTTGCTCGATCTGCCGCTCCCCAAGCTCGTGGGGCGCCATCAGATTGCCAACGCCGCGATTGCCATCGCAGCCCTCAGGCGCATCGGCGGACGCTGGGGCCGCGAACAGGGCATCGAATGGGGGCTGAAACATGTCGAATGGCCAGCCCGTCTGCAGAGACTGACCAAGGGCCCGCTGATCGATGCGGCGCCGAAAGGCGCCGAAGTTTGGCTCGACGGCGGCCATAACCCGCATGGCGGCGCGGCAGTGGCGCAAAGCATGGCGGACCTGGAGGAGCGCGCGCCCAAGCCCCTCTACCTCATTTGCGGCATGCTCCGGACCAAGGACGCGATCGGCTATTTCCTCCCCTTTCGCGGGCTCGCCAAACATGTGACGACAATTGCGATTCCGGGAGAAGCGGCGAGCCTTGGCGCGGGCGCGCTCTATGACTCGGTTCGCGCGGCGGGGCTAGAAGCCGCGCCCGCCGATGACCTCATCGACGCCATGATGCAGGTGTCCGCTTGGTCGCGGGCACGCGAAGGCGAGGGTGCCCCGCGCATCCTGATCTCAGGCTCGCTCTATCTGGCGGGCAAGGTGCTGAGACAAAACAGCTAGTTCAGATCGAGGCGTCGATCCATTCCTTGATCTTGGTCTTAGGCAGCGCGCCGACCTTGGTCGCCGCGACCTGGCCGTGCTGGAAGATCATCAGCGTCGGGATGCCGCGCACCCCATAGCGCGTCGGGACTTGCGGGTTTTCGTCGATATTGATCTTGGCGACGGTCAGCTTGCCGTCATATTCGCCGGCAAGCTCTTCGAGAGCAGGCGCGATCATGCGGCACGGGCCGCACCATTCCGCCCAGAAATCCACCACGACAGGTGTTTTGGAGTCGAGCACGTCGGCTTGGAAGCTTTGATCGGTAACTTTGATATGGGACATGCAAACCTCTGATTCCGATTACACCGAATGTAGGAACGCGAGTCTTGGGGGTCAAGCTGGGTTAATTAGGGGTAACTACGCGCCGCCATCTGTACTTCCTGCCGCGGCGATTCGGGCAATTTCTGCGTCCAGCAAGCCTGTCGGAAGAGGCATCAGCCGGGCGCCATCGGTCCAGACCAAAGCGCAGTCGATTCGCTTGCCCGGATAGATCTTCTGCAGCGCGGCGCGGTAAAGCGCCATCTGCGTAAGATAGAGCCGCGGCGTGGTCTCCGCGCTGTCGGGCGGCGGCCGGTTGGTCTTGAAATCGGCGATCAGAACCCGATTCCCGGTGACGGCCAGGCGGTCGATCTGACCGCTGATCCGCACATCGCCGAGCTCAGGCAATCGCGCCGTGACGGCGACCTCCGCGCGGCTGCTTGCCGTGAACAAATCGGCGAAAACGGGATCGCCGATAACCGCCAACGTCTCCTGGATGAGAGTTTCGGCATCGTCCGGCGCCAGACCCTGGCGCTTCAGATAGGAAAACGCGGCGCTCTCGCGTTCGTCCGGCGCAATGGCGGGCAGATGGGCCAGCAGCGCATGCACCAACAGCCCGCGCCGGAAGCGCTTTGCCGAATCGCCCACCGGCGAGATCAGCACGGCCTCGTCCAGGCCCGCCGCCTCCGAAGGACGAAGGACGCGCGAGGCGGGCTCCGCTTCGGCTGAACGTCTCAAATACTTAGGCAACCGCGCGGGCGGCTCGGGCAAAGCGAGCGATTGCGCCATGCCGGCGGAAAGGCTTGCGCCGAAGACGATCACGGTTTCGCCGGCGATTTTCTCCTCGCGTCCGATACGGCGAGCCGCCTCTTGAAGATGCCCATACCAGGACTCGTCATGGACGCCGTTCTTGGTTTCGTAGCCGCAGACGATCAGAAACTCCCGCGCCCGCGTCGCCGCCACATAGAGCAGCCGCCGGTATTCGCGCATCTCGCGCAAGCGCGCCGCCTCCTTGGCGGCGGTGATCTTCGGCGTCTCCAATGCTTTGACGACGCCGAAGAAGACGCAATCATCGCTATAGAGCAACGGTTCGCGCCGCTCATGGTCCGGGACCTGCGCGGTGTCGGGCAGGATCACGATATTGGCCTCCAGCCCCTTGGCGCCATGCACCGTCATCACCCGGACCGCCCCGCCGCCATGCTCCATGTCGCGCTTGACGTCGGAGGCGCCTTTCTCGAACCAGCTCAGGAAACTTTCGAGCGAGGGGGGATGCGAACTCTCATGGGCCAGGGCCAGCGCCAGGAATTCGTCGATGGCATCGGCCGCCTCCGAGCCCAGCCGCGCGGTCAAGCGCCGGCGCAGGCCCTTGCTGAGCGCGCGGGCGTAAAACTCGAACGGCGGCAGAAAATCCGCCTGGCTCAGAATCTCCGTGAGGAATCCATGGCCTTGTTCAAAGACGGGCCGCTCGTTTCTGCGGGCGCGCAATTCGTCCCATAGCGATATTCCCACGCGAGGCTGCGCGAGATCATAAAGATCGTCTTCCGAGAATCCGACCAGCGGCGATTTCAGCAGCGCGGCGAGATTGAGATCATCCTCCGGCAGAAGCGCGAAACGTCCCAACGCGACCAGATCGGCAATCGCGATCTGCTCCAACAGCACCATGCGGTCCGCGCCCGCGACCGGCACGCGCTTGTCCAGCAATTGGCGGATCATCTCTTCGGCGAAGGCATTGCGCCGCCGCACCAGGATCATAATGTCGCCGGCCGTGATGCGCTTCTCGGTACCGGGAATCATTGCCTTTTCGTCCAGCCATCTCGCGATCCGCGCGGCGATGCGCGAGGCGAGCACCGTTTGCGCGCTCGATCGCGAGGGCGCATCGACCGGTTGATCCCAGGCGTCGGTTTCTTCGGTCTCCGGTGCTTCCACCGTCGGCCACATCTCGACCCGCCCCGTTTCGCTGCGATGCGGATCGTGGTGGATGGCATCTGTCGTGGAGGTGAGCCCTTCGCGGGCTTCGGCCTCGGCGAACACCGTGTCGACGAATTCCAGGATCGCCCGGGCGCTGCGACGCGACACCTCGGGGCGCAAATCCGCGAATACGAGATCCGCGCCCTCCACTTGGGCTTTGAAAAAAGCACGCTGACGACCGAACTCGCTTGGATCGGCCCCCTGGAAACTGAAGATCGACTGTTTCTCGTCGCCCACGGCAAAGATCGTGCGTGGGGCCAAATCCGCACGCGCGCCGGAGCCTGCGAAAAATTCCTCTGCGAGCTTACCGACGATCTTCCACTGTTCGGGGCTAGTGTCCTGCGCCTCGTCGACGAGGATATGATCGAGTCCGCCGTCGAGCTTATAGAGCACCCAGGACGCGGCATCGCGGCGTTCCAGCAGATTCAAAGTCGCAAAGGTCAGATCGTCGTAGTCGAGCGCGGCGCGATCCCGCTTGAGCCGGTCGTATGTCGCGAGCACGGAGAGAGCAACCGTCACCAGCGCGGCCGTCAATGCCGCCGTGATGGCGCATCTGCGGCGGTCTTCGACCGCGAGCACGCGTTCCCTCAGCCGCTCGAAATAGGATGCGAGCTCCGGTGCCGCGGCGGCCGTCGCCTTGGTCACGATGCTTTTGCGCGGCTCGTTGCCTTCGGTGAAGAACATTGCCCGCAGATTGTCGAAACTCTCCGCTGCCATCCCACCGCTGAGAAACGCCGCGAACAGATCGCCGGAT
>DATHDZ010000127.1:0-8591 GCA_035318785.1 Micropepsaceae bacterium | reverse complement strand
TTCGGGATTCGTATAGGCCTCGCTCGCATTGGCGGACGGCTGCGGGAACGGGTGATAACCCAAATTCTTGGCGGCCGTTTCGAACGTCGATGCGGCGAAGTTCCTGGCCAGCGGCTTGTTGGGATAATGGTCGCTGCGCGGCCCCTCGAAAATATTGCCGCCTTCGATCTTCTGGCCCTTCAGATTTCCCGCCTGACCGGAAATGCCGCAGAGCTTCTCGAACTTGTCGTAATAGGGTTCCAGCTCGGCATAGGTGATGCCGAAATCCTGGATCGTCATGTCTGCCGGAATTACCTTGGCGCCGTATTTTTCCGTGTAATGCGAGCGCAGCACATAATCGGTTTCGAGCCGGCGCCAGGTTGCGCCATTCCAATGCGAGCCCGCGCCGCCGACATTGGTGCCGGGCAGGAACGAGCCAAGCCGCCGCATCGGCAATGCGGTTTCGCTGCTCGCGTGGCGCAAGGTCACCGTCTCCGACGCCGTATCCTGGAACAGCTCATGCCGGTGCTGATATTTGAGTTCGTCGCGGATATTCGGAATCGCAAAATCCTCGCGCGGCGTACGCATCGCGCCGCGTTCGAGTCCCACCACATTGAGCCCCGCTTTGGTCAGCTCGCGCGATAGGATGCTTCCCGTCCAGCCCATGCCGATGACGACCGCATCGACCTCTTTGAGTTTCGTGACCATCGCGCCGCCCCCTTACGAGAAGTCCGCAATCGATTGCGGTTCCTTGTCGTATTTCTTGTTGTAGTAAGTCTTGATCTCGTCGCGATAGCTCGCGGGCAGGCCGGGAAAGCCGATCATCTTCCACGCCACCTTGTTCTTGTTGCCGCCATAGATGGGATCGGCGAAGAAGCCTTCCTGGGTCAAGGTCAGAAGGGCATCGAAGAACATCGCGCTGGAAAAGCCGGTGAATTCCGGCTTGCCTTCTTCCAGGGCCTTGAGCGCCTCTTCGCGCTGCTCCGGCGTCAGGCGGTCGAACTCCTTGCCATAGGTTTTCTTGGTCCATTCGTTGGTCGCTTCGATACCGGTGCGGTAGAATTCACGCGGCGTGAGCGCGAGCTGGTAGCCAAGTTCGGGCTTCGCCGGCAGGAATGGCCCTTGCCGATAGAGCTTCGCGCCATTGCCGAAGCCGCCCGCAAGCTGGCGGTCGATGAAGGTGGCGAGTCCGACATCGGTCCCCGACGGCGTCAGCTCGTCGGCGGGGATGAGCGTATCCACCGCGGCCTTGGTGAAGGCGGCTTCCGTCGCATTCAAGGTGAGCCAGACTTCGGGTTCGGCGGGTGGGGCTTGTGCCGTCGTCGTGGCCGCTTCCGGGCTGCAGGCGGTCAGGCCCGTGGCCATCGCGGCGCCCGTCGCGCCAGCGGCGCCGGCCGCTTTGAGAAAATCGCGTCGCGGGATTTTTTCGTCTGCCATGTGCTCCTCCCAGAGTGGCTGGCGTTATTGCCCGCACTCTAGCAGGTCCACAAGCCCAAAATCCCTCACTCTCTTGAGAGAGGCCGGAGCCGAGCACCGATGGCTTGCGTGCGGGGGCCTTTCGCATTATGTATATACACTACCATATATACGAAAAAGAAGACCCGCCATGGCTATAGCCCGCGTGTTCAAATCTGGCAATTCGCAAGCCGTCCGCCTGCCGAAGGCATTCCGCCTGAAAGGGCCTGAAGTTGAAATCTCCCGGCGGGGCAATGAGATTGTGCTGCGCGAAAAACCGCCAAAAAAACGCGGTCTTGTGGAAGCCTTGGACAGCCTGGCTTCCATGCCGGATGATGCATTTGAAGATATCAAAGACGCGCGCCCACCTGAGAAACGCAAGGGTCTGTAATGGTCTTGCGTTATCTGTTGGATACGAACACCTGCATCTACATTCGCGGGAAGCAGCCAAAAATTGTCTCCCGGTTCGAGAAGCTGGATCCTGGCGAGGTGGGCATTTCCGTTATTGCCTATGGCGAGCTGGCCTATGGCGTTTCCAAGAGTAAACAGTCCGACCGCGCCATAGCGGGATTGGAGCGCTTCATCGCCTCAATCCCCGTTCTCCCCATGCCGATAGAAGCCGGGGAGGCATATGGACACCTTCGAGCCGCACTTGAAGAGAAAGGCGAGATCATCGGGCCGAACGATCTCTGGATCGCTGCGCACGCCCTCGTGTCCGGTCTGACGCTCGTGACTAACAATGAGCGGGAGTTCAAGCGTGTTAAGGACCTGAAATTTGAGAACTGGACGAAATAACGCCTTCGCGAACTGCATAAAATTGATCGGTCGAAATAACGGCTGGAACTTCTCACATGGGGGCTTGCGGCATTAGGTCCGTGAGCGACGTCGTCGCGACCATTCCCTCAGGCGCGCATATATAAAAACAGGCCTCAAGCGCTAATGGACATCACGCTGAGCGCAGCGCCGCCGAGGGCGTGCTGGACGTCCGCTATGGACTTGTCCGCGGCCTCTGCCGCCTTCACCGCATCCGCGGCATCCGCCGCATCCGCGGCTTTGCCGCTCTGTTTCGCCTTCTGAGCCGCCTCGACTGCGGCTGCCTTGATCTGCTTGGCAAGAAGGCGGGCCTTCGAGAGGAAATCTCGATCTTCCTGGCTCTGGGAAGCGTTGCGGGCCGCCATTGCGACGCTCTCCGCATTCGCCGCGATTGCTTTGTCGTAGGGGTTTGCCGGTTTGCCATCCTCCGGCGTGTTGGAGGGCTTGGCGGCATCGTCGGTATTGGCCGTTGCAGGCACTATCGGTGATGCCAACTCAGCAGCAACACTTGGCTCTGCGCTCGCATCGCTGTTCACAGCATCATCGGGGGCCTTCGCCGCCGCCTGAGTGGAATCTTCAGACGACAACCCGGCCGCGGCGGACGATATGCCCGCGCCGCCGTAAGCCTTCACGGCGTCTTTAAGCTCTTTTGCCAGCGCGGCGATTTGGCGGGGCGTGCCTCCCATCATTCGGAGCTGCTGCAGCCGTTTCCTCAAGGCTTCCACTTTCTCTTTCGCCTGAGCCTTCTGCTCATTGTTCGGCCGCATGGCGCTGCGCTTCAGAGCCGCCAACGCTTGCTTGGCGGCGCGCATCTTCTCGGCGAAGAGCTGCTTTTTCGCATCATCCAGCTGCGGTGTTTTCGCCGCTGCTGCAGCTCCGGTGGCGCTCGAAAGGGCGCTTGTCATATTGCCTCATCGGTGCGGCCGGTAAGCAGAAGCCGGCCAAAAAGGAAGTCGGTGCACATCGTGCGATGGTACCGATGAAGGGTTAGCAAGCTGTGGTCCATCGCCGGGACTGAACGGCCTTAACAAGTGCTTTCCAGGACCGAGAGCAGCCCTTCCCGCGCTCCTTGCCTGATCCCTTTTTTGCTTCTAAGAGCGGGGCGGTGGGGCGGGCCACACATACGCGGCCGAGAGGGTTAAGCTTCTATCGTGGCTGGCAAAATCAAGTCCGTGAGCGAGGTCGTCGCGACCGTCCCGTCGGGAGCCCATATCGCGCTGGGCGGCTTCGCGATTGCCCGCAACGTCATCACAATTGTGCATGAGCTGATCCGCCAGCAAAAGCGCGAGCTCGTCGTTTCGCAAGGCGTGGCCGGACTCGATACGGACCTGCTCGTCGGCGCGGGCCTGGTGAGCCGCCTCATCATCGGCGGCGGCTCACTAGACCGCTTCGGCCCGGTTCATTGCATCAACCGGGCGCGCGAGACGGGCTCGCTGCTCATTGAGGATTGGACAAGTCTGTCCTTGTGCTTCCGCTATTTGGCTGGAGCCCTGGGGCTGTCCTTCATCCCCATCAAATCGCTGATCGCTTCGGAAATCCTCGAACGGCTAGAGCGCGGGTCCGGGGCAGGGGATGTGAAACCCATGCAATGTCCCTTCACCGGCGAGAGCTATATCGCCTTGAGCGCGCTCACACCCGATGTCTCGTTCGTGCATGTCCAGGTCGCCGATGCCGACGGCAATTGCCGCATCGACGGGCCGCGCTGGGAGAATGAGGAGCAGGCCAAGGCCGCCAAGCGCCTCGTTGTGGTCGCGGAAACCATCGTGCCGACGGAAGAGATTCAGCGCACACCCGAACGCACCATCATTCCCGGCCACCGCGTAGAGGCCGTCATCCATCAGCCGTTCGGCGCCCATCCGACGGCGGTCTTCGGCTGCTATGATTACGACGCCGCGCATCTGAAGCTCTATGTCGAGCATTCCAAACGAGCTGAGCGCATCGGCGATTATATCGACACCTATATTCGCGGCACGAAGGACCATGGCGAATATCTGGAGAAGGCCGGCGGTCCTCAGCATCTCGCAGGCCTCAAGGCCGATCCGGTTCTGGGCTATTGAGATGTCCGAGATTCGCGCCACCGAAATCATGGTTGCTGCCGGAGCGCATGAGCTCAAGGATGGCGAGACCGTGGTGGTCGGCATCGGCCTGCCGCAGATCGCCTGTTTCCTCGCCAAGGCCACGCATGCGCCGGGCCTGACGCCGTTGCTCGAAATCGGCGTCGCCAATATGCGCCCCAAGGACACGCCGGTGGGGCTCGCCGATTCCCGCATCTTCTACCGTGCCACGTGCTGGAGCGGCTTCCTCGACGTAATGGGGATGAATCTCCATCGCGGCATCGTCGACACCGGCTTTCTGGGCGCGCTGGAGGTCGACCGTTACGGCAATATCAATACGACCCTGTCGCGCGAAGGCGGGAGGCTGCGCTATTTCAACGGCAGCGCGGGGGGCAACGACGTGGCGTCCTTGGCGAAGCGGGTGATCGTCATCATGCGCCACGAGAAGCGCAAACTTCCCGTCGCGGTGTCCCATTTGACGAGTCCCGGTTTTGTCGGCGGCCGGCCCCGCGCCGAATTGGGCCTCCGCGGCGGCGGGCCGCACCGCATCATCACCGACAAGGCGGTGATGGGGTTCGATAAGGAAAACCATTCGGCGGCGCTCATGTCCTTGCATCCGGGGGTGAGTTTGGAGGATGTGTTGGCCAATACGGGTTTTCCTCTGCAGGTGCCGGACGCGATTGCCACAACGGCACTGCCCACGGCCGAAGAGCTCCGACTGTTGCGCGATGAGATCGACCCCAAAAGCGTGTATCTCGGAGGAGTTGGATGACTGACGGTGAAAAACCCTCAACTGTCATGGCCCGCAACAGCGGGCCATCCAGGCGATGAAGGGCTCATTCGGCGCACGGACGTGCGCCGGTTGGATGGTCCGGTCGAGCCGGACCATGACAAGTAAGGATGAAAGCGAGAGAGACAAGTGCATTACGACATCGAGCTGAATTCGGCAGCCCATTATCCGGTTCGCGGCATTGTCGATTTGTCGCCCGCCATCGAGCAGGCAGGCTTCGGCGCCTTTTGGAAGGGTGAATCGAACAGCACCGACCCGCTGGTGCTGCTCTCCGCGATTGCCGCGCGCACCTCCAAGCTGAAACTCGGAACGGCGATCTATCACATCTATGGCCGCAGCGCGGTGACGCTGGGCATCCAGTCCGCGACGATTCAGGATCTGTCCGGCGGGCGGCTGCTGCTCGGGCTTGGCGTCGCCAATAAGACCATCGCCGCTTGGCACAATGGCGTCTTCGACCGTCCATTGCGTCGCGCCCGCGAATATATCGACATCGTCAGGAAGACCGCGGCCGGCGAGCGGGTCGAATATGAGGGCGAGATCTACAACACCGGCAAGCGCTTTCAGCTTTCCTGGCAGCCGGCCCATCCGAGCTTTCCCATCTATCTCGCGGGCCTCGGTCCGCAGATGACCAAGCTTGTCGGCAAGATTTCCGACGGCGTCTTCATCAATATGGGAACGCCGGCGACGATCAAAGACATCGTCAATCGCGTGCGCGAAGGCGCGGTGGAAGCGGGCCGCGATCCTAACTCCATCGAGATCATCGCCAAGGTGCGCGTGTCCTTGAATCCGGACCGCGCCATGGCGCGCTCGAAGCTGCGTCAGGTCCTCACCTTCTACAACATCGCCGATCATTATAAGGACATGCTGATCGCATCGGGCTTCGAGCCCGAAGTCATGCGCATCCAGGACGCGTTCAAGGCGGGCGGCTTCAAGGCGGCGGCCCAGCACATGACGGATGAATACATGGACAAGCTGCCGGTGATTCCCGGCACCTCGATCAAGGAAATCAAAGAGCGGCTGGAGCCATTCCGCGAAGCGGGCGTGACGCGGCTGGTGGTGCCTTATGTGCCGGTCTCCGAACCTGTCATAGACGACGCGCGGCGTTTCGTCGAAGCGTGGGGAAATTCTTAAATCTCAATCCAAGGGGAGTTTTTTGAATGTGTGATTTTGCTGCCGATGCGGCTGCCGCCGAACAATTGCTGGTGGGCCGCGTGCTGACCGTCAAACGGGTGCGCGAGCTGAATGCGAAAGACTAGTCTAGTTATGCGAATCTCGCGTGTCAGCCCGTCGGGGGCGGCGGTCGCAACTCGCCGTTTCGGAGGGCAAATGTGAAAGGAGCTTTGATTGATGAAAGAGAGAATAAACTACTATAGCGATGGTCTAAAACTGTCCGGAATACTTTCTAAGCCTGACAATGCCAAGAAAGGAAGCAATCTTGCTGGTGTCGTGCTTGTGCCGGGTTTCATGAGCACGGCAGACGCTTTCTTTCCTGGGTTCGCCGACGAGTTTACCGCAGCAGGCTTTGTGTCCCTGACTATGGATTTCAGAGGATTCGGAGAGAGTGAAGGCGTCCGCGGCGAGGTAATTCCATACCTACAGATCTATGACGCTAGCAACGCCATCTCCTGCTTGCAATCCAGACCAGAAGTGAACCCTGACAAGATCGCGTTGTTAGGCGTCAGCTTGGGAGGTGGAGAGGTAGCGTACATAGCGGCCCGAGACCGACGCGTAAAAGCGGTTGCCTCCATGGTCTTGGTCGGTGATGGCGAGCGGCGAATGCGAAGATTTCGAACCGAGCAGGAGTGGGCAACTCTCATGCAAAAGGTTCAAGAGGACCGAATTAATAGGGCTTTGACTGGCAAGTCCAAAGACTTCCATGGGTTCTTGGACAAGGGAACCGATTCGGTACTGATCATGCCTCCTGAGCTGACCTCTTCCTTAAAGGATGCTGAACAGGTGGAAAAGGAAAAAGGCAACAAGACAACGCTAGCAACCGTTGATGGGTGGCTGGACTACAAGCCGGAAGAAATTATCGACAAGGTGGCTCCGACACCAATTCTCTTCGTTCAAGCGGAGAAGGACGAGCTTGAGGCCGACGATGCCGATAGGTTGTATAATAAGGCTAAGGAACCGAAGAAGCTCTTCACGCTAAAAGGCGGCGTCCACTTCGATGTGTATGGGAAAAGGACGGATGAAGCGATGAAACCGGTCCTCGAATGGTTCAAACAGTACCTTCAATGAATCAACGCCGGCGCTGGCTAAAGGATAGATGGTGCACGCGAGCGAGGAAGACCGTCAGGCAATCCGGGAAGCGATCCGCAAGATCTGCGTCGCTTTCCCCGATGCCTATTGGCGCGATGTCGACAGGTGCGGCGCATATCCGCAAGCTTTTGTCGATGCGCTGACGGCGAGCGGCTATCTCGCGACGCTGATCCCCGAAGAATATGGCGGCGCGGGCCTTGGCATCACCGAGGCCGGCATCATCCTCGAAGAGATCAACCGCTCGCCGGGGAACGGGCTCGCGTGTCACGCGCAGATGTACACGATGGGTACGATCCTGCGTCACGGCAGTCCCGAACAAAAGCAGCGCTATCTGCCCAAGATCGCCAGCGGTGAATTGCGTCTGCAGGCTTTTGCCGTGACCGAACCGGACGCCGGTTCCGAGACGACGCGGCTGCAGACCCGCGCGTTACGGAAAGGCGACAAATATGTCGTGAACGGGCAGAAGATTTTCATCTCGCGCGCCAAGCAGTCCGACCTGATGCTGCTCTTGGCGCGCACCACGCCCTACGAAGAGCTGAAGGATAAGACGCAAGGCCTTTCGGTTTTCCTCGTCGATATGCGCGACATCAAGGGCAAGCTCGACATCCAGCCGCTGGATATGATGTTCAATCATCACACCAACATCCTGTTCTTCGAGAATGTCGAGATCCCCATCGAGAACCGCATCGGCGAGGAGGGCAAGGGCTTTCGCTACATCATCGACGGCTGGAACGCCGAGCGCATCCTGATCGCCTCCGAAGCCATCGGCGACGGCCGCTGGTTCGTCGAGCGGGGCGCGAAGTATGCCAGCGACCGCGTCGTGTTCGGCAAGCCCATCGGCGCCAATCAGGGCGTGCAGTTTCCGCTTGCACGCAGCTACGCCCATGTCGAGGCGGCCGCCTGCATGCGCGATGTGGCGGCGGAGAAATTCGACCGCGGCGAGAAATGCGGCGCGGAAGCGAATATGGCCAAGCTCTTGTCCAGCGAAGCCGCCTGGGAAGCGGCGAACGCCTGCCTCGATGCGTATGGCGGCTATGGCTTCGCCCGCGAATATGACGTGGAGCGCAAATTCCGCGAGACGCGGCTCTATATGACCGCGCCCATCAACAACAATCTGGTGCTGGCTTTCCTTGGCCAGAACGTGCTCGGCATGCCGAAATCCTATTAAAATAAAACCCCTCTCCCCTTGCGGGAGAGGGCAGCGCGCCACTTGCGCGCCGGGTGAGGGGTGGGTTTAT
>DATHDZ010000126.1:0-6229 GCA_035318785.1 Micropepsaceae bacterium | reverse complement strand
GAATTCCCGGTTCCGATGCCTGTTCGAATCGGAATTCAAATGCTAATCCCTAGCGATTGAGCCACGAGCGCGAAACGCGCGAATTGAGATTTCAGCTTGGCAGACGAAGACGTAAAAACCGGCGGTGATGGCGGCGGATCGCATGGCGGGGGCAATATCACCCCCATCGCCATCGAGAGCGAGCTGAAACGGTCCTATCTCGATTACGCGATGAGCGTGATCGTGTCGCGCGCGCTGCCTGACGTGCGCGACGGGCTGAAGCCGGTGCATCGGCGCATCCTCTATTCGATGCACGAGAGCGGCTATGACTGGAACAAGCCCTATCGCAAATCGGCCCGCGTGGTGGGCGATGTCATCGGCAAATATCATCCGCATGGCGACCAAGCGGTCTATGACGCGCTTGTCCGTTTGGCGCAGGACTTTTCCATGCGCCTGCCGCTCATCGACGGGCAGGGCAATTTCGGCTCGGTAGACGGCGATCCGCCGGCAGCGATGCGCTACACCGAAGTGCGCCGCTCCAAGGCCGCGCACGCGCTGACCGAAGACCTGGACAAGAACACCGTCGATTTCCAGGACAATTACGACGCTTCCGAACACGAACCCATCGTGCTGCCGGCGCGCATCCCGAATCTGCTGGTCAACGGGGCGGGCGGCATCGCGGTCGGCATGGCGACCAACATCCCGCCACACAATCTGGGCGAGGTGGTCGATGCCACTCTGGCCTATATCGAAGATCCTTCCATCAGCATGGAAACGCTGACCGAGATGGTGCCGGGACCCGATTTTCCCACCGGCGCGCTGATCATCGGGCGCAATGCGCCGCGGGCGGCGCTGGCGCGCGGCCGGGGCTCGGTGCTGATGCGCGCCAAGGTCCATTTCGAGGAGCTGCGGCGCGACCGGGAGGCCATCATTGTCACCGAGATTCCTTATCAGGTGAACAAGGCGCGCATGCTCGAGCGCATCGCGGAACTGGTGCGCGATAAGCGCGTCGAAGGCATTTCCGAACTGCGCGACGAGAGCGACCGGCATGGCATGCGGGTCGTGATCGAACTGAAGCGCGACGCATCGGCGCAAGTCGTGCTCAATCAGCTTTATCGATATTCCGAGCTGCAGACGAGCTTCGGCGTCAACATGCTGGCGCTGAATGGCGGCCGTCCCTTGCTGATGAATCTCAAGGAGATGATCGCCGCCTTCGTGCTGTTCCGCGAAGAGGTGGTAACCAAGCGCACGCGGTTCGAGCTGACCAAAGCCCGCGACCGCGGCCATACGCTGGTGGGATTGGCCATCGCGGTGGCCAATATCGATGACGTCATCGCGCTGATCCGCGCGGCACCCGATGCCGCCACCGCGAAAACGCAATTGATGGAGCGCGCCTGGCCGGCGAAGGATGTCGGTCCTCTTGTGGCGCTGATCGCCGATCCGCGCCATCTGGTGCTGGCCGATAATACGATCCGGCTGACCGAGGAACAGGCCAAGGCCATTCTGGAAATCCGCCTGCAGCGTTTGACGGCGCTCGGCATTGCCGAAATCGCCGAGGAGGTCCAGAAGCTCGGCATCGCCATTGCAGATTATCTCGACATTTTGCGCTCACGGCCCCGCGTGCTCGCCATCGTCAAGGATGAGCTTGCCGTGGTGCGCAAGGAATTCGCGACACCGCGCAAGACCGAGATCGTCGAGGCGGAGGTCGAGGTCGAGGACGAGGACCTGATCGAACGCGAGGACGTGGCCGTGACGGTCACGCATGCGGGCTATATCAAGCGCACGCCTTTGGCCGAATATCGCGTGCAGGGCCGCGGCGGAAAGGGGCGCGCCGGGATGGCGACGCGCGAGGAAGATTTTGTCACCCATATCTTCGTCGCCAACACGCATGCACCGCTGCTGTTCTTTTCTTCCACCGGCATGGTCTACCGCATGAAGGTGTGGCGGCTTCCCGAAGCGCGCATTCAGGGCCGCGGCAAAGCGATGGTGAACCTGCTTCCCTTACAGGAAGGCGAACGCATCACCACGATCCTGCCTCTACCGGAAGATGAGAGCACCTGGGGCAAGATGCAGGTGCTCTTCGCTACGAAATCGGGCGATGTGCGCCGGAACGAGCTGTCCGACTTCGCCAATATTCACAAGACCGGCAAGATCGCGATGAAGCTGGAACCCGGCGACGGCATCGTCGGGGTGCAGCTCTGCACGCAGACCGACGATGTGCTGCTGACCACGCGCAAGGGCAAATGCATCCGCTTCGCGGTGACCGATATCCGCGTGTTCAAGGGACGCGAATCCACAGGCGTACGCGGAATCAAACTCTCCGAAGGCGACGAGGTGGTGAGCCTTTCGCTGCTCGCCCATGGCGATGCCAGCGCGGCGGAAGCACGGGCCTATTTGCGCCAAGCGAGCGCGGCGCGAAAGGCGCAGGGCGAATCCTCGGGCGATGAATCCGAGCTCTCCGCGGAAGATGCCGCCGAAGAGGCCGAAGAGGGCATGGAGGAAGCGGTCTTGTCGCCCGAACGTTACGCAGCACTTGGAGCGCGGGAGCAATTCGTGCTCGCGGCTTCCGAGCAAGGCTTCGGCAAACGCACCAGCTCCTACGAATATCGCGTGACGGGCCGAGGCGGCTCGGGAATCGTGGCCATGGCGACGGGTGCCAGGAACAGCGCCATCGTGGCGGCGTTTGCGGTCGAGGATTCCGATCATCTGATGTTGATCACCAACCAGGGCCAGACGATCCGCGTCCCCGTAGGAAGCATCAGCATCCAGCGGCGCTCTGCCCAGGGCGTCACGTTGTTTCGGCTCGATGAGGGCGAACGCGTCGTTTCGGTGGAACGGATCGCCGACAGTTCGGCGGAGGGTGAAGAATGAGCGGCCTACGCACCGCCCTCTATCCGGGCACCTTCGATCCGGTGACTCTCGGCCATTTGGACATCATCAAGCGCGCCGTCAAGCTGGTCGATCATCTGGTGATCGGCATCGCCAACAACCCGTCGAAAACCCAGGCCTTCACCCTCAAAGAACGGGTCGCCATGATGCGCAGCGAGACCGCGCCGCTGGCCGGCGACGGACGGGCAAAGATCACCGTGGAGACATTCGACTCGCTGCTGATCCATTTCGCACGGAAGGTCGGGGCGGGCATCATCATCCGAGGTTTGCGCGCCGTCTCCGATTTCGAATATGAGTTCCAGATGGTCGGGATGAACCAGCGGCTGGACGCCGAGATCGAAACCGTTTTCTTGATGGCCGATCCCCGGCATCAGGCGATCGCGTCGCGTTTGGTCAAGGAGATCGCGGCGTTCGGCGGCGACGTCGCGCATTTTACGACGCCCGCCATCGCGAAAGCCCTGAAGAAGCGCTACGCGAAAAAATAGCCAGCGGAACGAAAATCGGCGCCGACGGCCTAATTGACGCAATCCCGAGAAATGGAGGGACTGATGACTGCTCCGGACAATACGCTCTACCTGCAAACGAAATCAGGCCGTGTCACGATTGAGCTCCGGCCCGACCTAGCGCCCAATCACGTCGCGCGGATCAAGGAGCTGACGCAGGAAGGCTTCTATGACGGCGTGGTGTTCCACCGGGTGATTCCGGGCTTCATGGCCCAGACCGGCGACCCCACGGGCACGGGGACGGGCGGTTCGAAGAAACCGAACCTGAAGGCGGAATTCTCGCCCGAGCCTCATGTGCGGGGTACCTGCGCCATGGCGCGGAGCAACAGCCCCGATTCCGCCAACAGCCAGTTCTTCATCTGCTTCGACACCTCGCCTTGGCTTGACGGCAAATACACCGTGTGGGGCCGCGTGATCGAAGGCATGGAGCATATCGACGCCATCAAGAAGGGCGATGAGAACAACAATGGCTCGGTCAGGGACCCCGATAAGGTGGTCAGCATGACGCTGCCGTGAGCGCGACATGAACCGTCGCATCGCGTGATTTGCCGCGAGACGCATCACGTTGCATTTTGCCCCAACGCCCGTCGCCCCTCTCCCCGTCGGGGGAGAGGGTAGGGTGAGGAGGCGATTTTCAATCTGGCAGTGGTGACCATGGCCGATTCCATTCCCCTCATTGATCTGCAGGCTCAGCGCAAGCGTTTGGGCGAGCCGCTCATGCGCGCGATTTCCGAAGCCGTCGAAGGAGGTCAGTGGATTCTAGGTCCTCAAGTTGCGGCGCTCGAGGAGCAGCTCGCAGCGTTTGCGGGCGTCAAGCATGCGGTCGCCTGCGCGAATGGCACCGACGCGCTGTTCTTGCTTCTGAAGGCGTGGAATGTCGGCGCAGGGGATGCGGTGTTCGTGCCGTCGTTCACCTTCGCGGCCACTGCCGAAGTGGTAGCGCTTGCCGGCGCGACGCCAGTTTTCGTCGATGTCCTAAGCGACAGTTTCAACATCGATCCCGTGAGTCTTGAAAACGCCATTGCGATGGTGCGCCGCGAAGGGAGGCTCACGCCGAAAGTGGTGATGCCGGTCGATCTCTTCGGGCAGCCGGCGGATTACCGAAAAGTCGGCGCAAGCGCGAAGCGCGAAGGGCTGTTGATGTTGTGCGACACGGCGCAAGCCTTCGGCGCGACGTTCGATGGGAGGCGCACGGGCGCCATCGGCGATGCCGCGGCAACGAGCTTCTTTCCGGCAAAACCACTCGGATGTTATGGGGATGGCGGGGCGTGTTTCACCAATGATGACGGCTTGGCCGAGATCCTGCGCTCGCTGCGCATGCACGGCCAAGGTACGGACCGCTACGAACACGCGCGGATCGGCTGGAATTCGCGGTTGGATACGATCCAAGCCGCGGTGCTGATCGAGAAGCTGAAGATCTTTCCCGACGAGATCGAAGCGCGGAATCGCATTGCGGGGCGCTACAATGAGCGATTGGGCAAGAGCAATCGCATCACCGTGCCGCGCGTGATCGCCGGTGCGCAATCGGTGTGGGCGCAATACACCATCCAGGTGAAGGATCGCGCAAAGCTGCAGTCGGATCTGAAGGATGAGGGTATCCCCAGCGCGGTCTATTATCCGATCCCGCTCGGGCGTCAGCGCGCCTATGTGCATTTCCCCTCGGTGCCGACGCCGGTCAGCGAGGCGCTAAGTGCGACGGTGGTGAGTCTTCCCATGCATCCCTATCTGGACGAGGCCACGCAGGACCGCATCATCGCCGCGGTGCTGAAAAGCGTCGGATAATGCGCGTCGACGCGTTCGATTTCGATCTCCCCGAAGAGCTGATTGCGTTGAGACCCGCGAGCCCTCGCGATGCGGCACGGCTGCTCGTGGTCCGGGAAAACGGCGCCCGCGAGCACAGGGGTGTGCAAGATCTTCCCGAGCTGCTGCGCGAGGGTGACGTGCTCGTCGTCAACGATACCAAAGTGTTTCCTGCGCGCCTTCACGGCCGAAGGTTGGGCCGCGAAGGAGGCGAGGGCGCCAAAATCGAGATCATGCTGCACAAGCGGGTTTCACCGTCTACGTTCCGCGCCCTCGTGCGCCCGGCCAAGCGGCTGAAACCGGGTGATAGGGTTTCACTGGGCGTCACGCTTGACGGCACGGTGGCGTCCCGCGATGGAGCCGAAGTCGAAATCCAGTTCGACAAGGACGGCGCCGTGCTCGATGCCGCCATTGCGGCGGAAGGCGAAACGCCGCTACCCCCTTACATCGCAGGAAGGCGCAAAGCGGACGCGCGGGATGTCACCGACTATCAGACGGTCTATGCCGCCGAATCCGGTTCGGTCGCGGCGCCCACGGCAGGCCTTCATTTCACGCCCGAGCTTCTCGCGAGGCTCGCCGATAGGAATATCGCGCGCGCGCATGTGACGCTTCATGTCGGGGCAGGGACGTTCCTCCCGGTGAGCGTGGAGGACACCGAGGATCACCTTATGCATGCGGAATGGGCGGAGCTTCCGCCCGAAACGGCGCAACTGTTGAACGATGCGCGAGCGGCGGGCGGGCGCATCGTTGCGGTCGGCACCACGGCATTGCGCACGCTCGAAACCGCGGCGGACGAAACCGGCCGCCTTCATCCCTTTGCGGGCGAGACCGCGCTTTTCGTCACGCCGGGCTACCGGTTCAGGTGCGTCGAAATCCTTCTCACCAATTTCCATCTGCCGCGTTCGACGCTTTTCATGCTGGCCTGCGCCTTCAGCGGAATCGAAACGATGCATGCTGCCTATGCGGAGGCCATTGTCGCGAGATATCGCTTCTATTCCTATGGCGATGCGTGTCTGTTGTTCCGGGCGCAAAGATGACCAGCCATCATTTCGAGATTC
>DATHDZ010000125.1:0-18791 GCA_035318785.1 Micropepsaceae bacterium | reverse complement strand
CTTTATGACAGCGTCTTCGTCATAAAAACGCTCGTTGGCGCGAACGGATAATCGCCGAAGCGCTCGCACAGCGCATATCCCGCCCGCTGATAGGTCCTTATCGCTGCGTGCGAATAGATGCCGGTTTCTAGTTTCAGTTCGGAAAACCCGCGTTCGCGCGCGAGATTTTCCAACGCAGCGACCAGTGCTTGCGCCAATCTTTTCCCGCGCGCCGCCGGGACCACATACATGCTTTTCAGTTCGCCATATCCCGAATGAAGTTGCAGCGCGCCGCAGCCGATGGAAATTCCGTTTGCGCGCGCCATCAGGAAGATGACGTCGGTGCGGACATGCTCCTCGATGGGGATGCGAAAACTCTGCTCCGGCGTATAGAGCGCGGAGAGTTCCGCGTCGCGGCCCTGAAGCAGCGCGATCGCTTCGGGTGAACCGGCAGATTCCGTGGTGATGATGAGCGATATGGCGCGCTCCTGCTGGCTGATTATTCTCCGATGAGGTGCAGCACGATGCTGCGGCGATGAGGTTCGTCGCGGTGCTCGAAAAGATAAATGGCCTGCCAGGTCCCGAGGACGGGGGCGCCGCCTTCGACCGGAATCGACAGCGAGCTTTGGCTCAGCGCCGAACGGATATGGGCGGGCATGTCGTCCGGTCCTTCGGTGGTGTGACGGTAATCAGCGTCGCGCGGGGCGAGACGATTGAAGGCATCGGCGAGATCGCGCAGTACGTCCGGGTCGGCGTTCTCCTGGATCAGCAGCGATGCGGAGGTGTGCGGGATAAAAAGCGTGAGCAGCCCCGTGCCGATGCCCGCTCCCGCAACGAAGCGCCGCACTTCGTCGGTCAAATCGGTGAAGCCGGGGCCGCGGGTCGCTTTGGTGAGGCGCAGGTTTTTCTGTTTCATGACACGCTCACCGCGCTCGCCGATGCTTGCGCATCAACACATAGAATGCGCCGGCGCCGCCATGCTTCGCATGTGCTTCGCGCAATCCCGCGACAAGGCCCTTAAGATCAGCCTGACCGAGCCAAAGCGGGAGCTGCGCGCGCAGCACGCCGCCTTTGCCGGTGATCACCAGCACCAGGCTTTTTTCTTGCGCCTGCGCTTCGATGAGGAATCGCAGCAGCGTGCGATAGGCGGCGCTCTGCGTCATCCCGTGCAGATCCAGGCGCGCTTCGGGATCCAGGCGTCCGCGCCGCAAATGCGCGTCGGCATGGCCGCCGATGAGCGGTGCCGGGCGCTCGCTATAGACGGGTTCGCTGGGAAAGTGCGGCAGCGGTACGAAAATGCGCGGCGGCTTGGACGGCTCGGCGGAGATACGAGGGCGCTTCTTGAGCGGCTTTGCGTCCTTGAGCGCCGTGCGGAAGTGTGCCGCGTCGTCGTCCGGGACGATTTTCTTGCGCGGGCTCATCGGGGTACGGGGAATTGTGCGCGCGGCCCAAGCCGCGTGGCAACAGCACGCGGCAGCAGCACGGTCAAGCGCCCCGGATGTTTCATGCGCCCCGCTACGCTCTGCGCATCTGCGCCGTAACCCCAATAGACGTCGCCGCGCACCACGCCTTTGATCGCGCCGCCGGTGTCCTGCATGACCAGGAGCGAATGGAATGTCCGATCGGGCTGGAGCGGATCGGCATCGGGCGCAGAGCCCTCAAGCCACACCGGCACGCCGAGAGCGTGGACCGAGCGGTCCACCGCGAGACTGGCTCCGGGCGTTAAGGGCACACCCTCGGCGCCGAGCGCGCCGAGCGTGGGATCGCCGATCGGCTGCTCGGAGAAGAAGACATAGGACTCATTGGCGTCCATCACCGCCTCGGCCTCGTCCGGATGGGCCTGGAGCCAGCCGCGGATCGACTGCAGCGAGATCTCCTCGCGGGTGAGTTCACCGCGCTCGAGCAGTACGGCGCCGATGGGGGTGTAAGGCCAGCCGTTCTGCCCCGCATAGGCTGCGCGCACGACAGTGCCATCGTCGAGCCCGATACGACCCGAGCCCTGGACCTGGAGAAAAAACGCATCGATCGGGTCATCGACGTAGAAGAGGGGCGGCGCGGCAATTCCGTCGCGCACGATCTCAGCGCGGGCCGGGTAGGGAACAAAGCGCATCATCAAGGCCATCATCATCCCGCCGCCCATCGGGCCGGTCATGAAATCGGGGGGCAGGCCATAGAGCGGGGTCTGATAGGGACCGTGCCGGGTGCGGCTTCCTCTTAGTTCGGGCTCAAAATAACCGGTGAAGAGACCATCGGGACTTGCGTGGGAAAGCCGATAGGGCACGAAGGCAGATTCGAAGAATGCGCGCGCGGTTTGCGGATCGGCGGATTGCAGCGCTGCGGCCTGCCGGCAAGCCGTTCCCCAATCGGCGACGGTGCCGGCATAGCCGATACCGCCAAGCGGGGAGTCCGCGACGTTCTCCTGGATTTCCTCACAGGAGCGCCGGAATGCCTCCAAGCCCTTGCGGGCATCGCTTTCGGCCCATCCGGGCAATTCGTCAAAGCGGGCGGCCGCGAGCGTCATGGGTGGGGGCGGAGATGGAGGGACCAAAGCCGGCGGCTTGGGGGCCGTCACGCAGCCGGCGAGGATTGCCGCCCCGATCAAGCCCAGGATTCGAGCCCGGCGGAGACGCGTCATGCCTGGCTTAAGAATGGCTCGCGGTGGAGATCAAGCTCCAATTCGGATCATTCGAGCGGGTCTCGCGCGCAAACGTCCAAACCTCCGTCACGCTGTGAGGCGTTTTGGGATCGCCTTCGATCAGTGTGCCTGAAGGATCATAACCCGCCAGCATGATTTCGCTGTCGAAGGTGACCGTGACTTCTGCCATCGACCCTTTCATCTCGGCGCCGGTGATGCGCGCCGATTTGAGCGATAAGAAGGTGAAGTCCACGCGCTCCTTCTTCGCCTCGCGGGCTTTGATCGCCCGATCGAAGGCATCGAACACATCCTCTGAAAGGAGCGGCTGGAGCGCGTCGCGCTCGCCGCGCGCAAAAGCGGTGACGATCATCTCGTAAGCCTGCCGCGCCCCGGAAAGGAAGCGCTCCGTGTCGAAAGCGCGGTCGTGCAGCTTGATATCGAGCAGCGCGCGGGAGAGCGGCGTCGCGTTTGTCGCAGCCGCACCCGCCTGCGCGGCGCGCTCCGGCAGACTGACCACATTGTCTTTCGCGGCGGGCGCCTTCGGATTCGGGCGTGCACCGTCCGGAAGCCGCAATTGATCGTCGGGCGAGCGCTCATGTCCGGTACGCCGGCCGAGCACGGTGTAAAGACGAAAAGCGATGAAGCCCGCCAGCAAAGCGAGGAGGATCACGTCAAAAAACTGGAAACCTTGCATTTTGGACTTTGCGCCTGCTCAGCTCTTCGAAATCGAAACCGAAAGATCGACGTGCCCCGCATCGCTCAAGACATCAAGCCTAATCCTTGCGGGTTCGCGGGTCCAGCGTGGGTCGCGAACTTTACCAAGAGTTCCGGAAATATGACGCGTTAAAGCCTTTCGCCAGGGCAATCGGGGTGACAACCTTGTCACGCTTGCGCGATCCGTGCTAGCGGCGGGCCTCATTTCTCAGCTTCACCCTTCAACGCGGAACCGACGATCATGGCCGAACCGAACAGCCCCAATGGCGGCGCGACACCCCAAGAGGGTGCGGAACCGCAAATGCCTGTCATCCAGATCGTCTCGCAATACATTAAAGATCTTTCCTTCGAGAATCCGAGCCTGGGGATCAATGTTCAGCGGCCGCAGATCGAATTCACCGTGGATTTGCAGGCGCGGCGCATGCAGGAGAACGGTCCTTTCGAGGTCGTGCTGAAAATGCGGGTCAGCGCGCAACAGGAGGAAAAGACGATCTTTCTCTTGGAAATCGCCTATGGCGGGCTTTTCATGCTCGACAAGGTTCCCGAGGAAGTGATGCAGCCGATCCTCCTGATCGAATGTCCCCGCCTGCTGTTCCCCTATGTGCGCCGGATCGTTTCGGACCTGGTCAGCGATGGCGGGCTGCCGCCTTTGATGATCGAGCCGATTGATTTCGCCGCCCTCTATCGCAGCAAAATGATGGAAGCGCAGGGCCAGCAGCCGGAAATGCCGCGCATGGCCTGAGGCGTCAGCCGCCCCAGCTCCAGATCACATCGCCTTCGAGGTCGCCTGCGACGAAACGCGCATGGGTTTCGCGTTCCTCCACACTGAGCCGGGGCAGCAAAGCCTGCAGCCGCTGCCGGGCCACGCGGATGATGCCCATACCCAGGCCGCCGGAATCGCCCGGCGCGAGGGCGAGCCGGGCCTGACGGCCGCCGATCAACTCTAGATAGACCTGCGCCAAAAGCTCGGCATCGATGCGCGCGCCATGTGTCGCGCGCGCCGAGAGATCGATGTTGAAACGTCGGCAAAGCTCGTCAAGCGAATAGCGTGAGCCTGGAAAGCGCCGCTTTGCGATGGCGATAGTGTCGACACCGCGCGCCGGCGGCAGTGGCGGTTTGCTGATCCGCCCAAATTCGGCGTTCAGAAATTTCAGATCGAATTCCGCGTTGTGGATCACCAGGCGCGAATCTCCGATGAATCCCAGAAGCTCGTCCGCGATCGCCGCGAAGAGGGGGGCGTCGGCCAATTTCTCCGCCGTCAGCCCGTGCACGCGAACGGACTCTTCGGGGATGTCGCGCTCTGGCTGGATGAGCGTGTGATAGACCCGCCCCGTGGGCAGATGATTGTCCAATTCCAGGCAGCACAGCTCGATGATCCGGTGACCATCGGAAGGATCGAGCCCCGTCGTTTCAGTATCGAGAACGATTTCGCGCATACGAGAATTCACTTTCGCGCGGCGCGTTCGCGCAATTCCGCGACGATTCGTTGTACCGCAGCGAAAGCGTGCTCCAAGCCTTTGTCGGTCTCAATGACGAAATCGGCTTTCCTGCGCTTGTCCACATCCGGGATCTGGCGCGCGTGCATGGCTTCGAGCTTTTCGAGCGTCATACCGGTGCGCGACAGCACGCGCTCGCGCTGCACCTCGGGCGGCGCCGATACGACCACAATTGCGTCCATGCGCTTCTCGCCGCCGGTCTCGAACAGAAGGGGGATGTCCAAGACGACAAGGTCGTCCCCGCGTTTCATGGCGTCGTCGAGAAACTCCAGCTCGGCCTCGCGCACCAGCGGATGGACGATCGCTTCCAATCGGCGAAAGGCAGGTTCGTCCCCCGCAACATTGGCGGCCAGTGCGTCGCGCATCACGCGCCCGTCCCGCACCGTTCCGGGGAACTCGCGCGAAATGGCATCCACCGCGTCGCCATCCTTGTCGTAGAGCCGGTGTACGGTTTCGTCGGCGTCGTGAACCGGAATGCCGAGCCGGGCAAACAGTTTTCCCGTCTCGGTCTTGCCCATGCCGATCGAGCCGGTGAGCCCGATCATCAGAGGTTTCCGCCGGCCGGATTCAGACATGAGGAAGCGCTTTCACGAGTTCGGCACGGAGTGCGCCGGTGATTTGCGGTGTCACGCCGAACCAGGCGGCAAAGGCAGGTGCGGCCTGATGCATCAGCATGCCCAGCCCATCCATGGTCCGGTGGCCGCGAGCCTGGGCGCTCCTGAGCAATGGTGTTTCGAGGGGATTGTAGACCACGTCGGCGACCGCGGCTTGGGAAGGAAGGCGCTCCAGCGACAGCTCAAGCGGCGGCTTGCCCACCATGCCGAGGCTCGTGGTGTTGACAAGCAGGCGGACACCGGCAAAGGCGGCGTCCCAATCACCCCATTCGACGAGGGTGATCTTGGCGAATTGACCGAGCGCAGCGGCAAGGGCCTGGCTTCTTGCCCTGGTGCGGTTGACCAAGCGGATTTCCGATGTGCCCCCGCGGGTCAAGGCGAGCACCACGGCGCGGGCCGCGCCGCCGGCGCCCAGCACCGCCGCCGGGCCAGCCGCGGCGGCAGCCCCGCCAAGACCGGCAGTGAGACTTGCCGCGAAACCTCTGACGTCCGTGTTGAGCCCGATGATCGCGCCGGATTCGAAAATCAGTGTGTTGACGGCGCCCGTGATGCGCGAATCTTCGTCGAGCGTAGCGGCGAGGGCAAAGGCGGATTCCTTGTGGGGCACCGTGATACTCGCGCCGGCAAATCCCATCAGCGGGAGCGCTGCGATGCAGGTCGCGAAATTTTCCGGTGCGATGGGAAGCGCCACATAGGCGCCCGCCAGCCCATGTTGCTTGAGCCAGTAATTGTGCATCCTCGGGCTGAGCGATTGATGCACAGGCCAGCCGATGACCCCTGCAAGCCGGGGCTCCGTCACGACAGCAACGCTCCCTGTTTGCGCAGGGCGGCAAGCAGCGCGATCAGCGGCAGCCCGCGAATGCAGAAATGATCCCCGGAGATCTCGGAGAAAAGCTGCGCGCCGCGTCCTTCGATCCGGTAACATCCCACAGAGCCCAGAATATCCGGAATTTCCGCGGTCAAATATTCGTCGAGAAATTCATCGGAGAATTCGCGCATGTGCATTGTCGTGGTCTCGGTTCGCCGCCAGACCGGATTACCGTCATGGGCAATGACTGCGGCGGAGATCAATTCGTGCGTTCGGCCGCGCAGCGTCAGCAGAGTCTCCCGAGCCTCGGTCTCATCCAGAGCCTTGCTGAAAATGCGCTCAGCGCTGACCAGAACCTGGTCGGCGCCGATGACCAAGGCTGCAGGATGGCGTTCGCTGACCGCTAAAGCTTTGGCTTCGGCGAGCGCGTCGGCGATTCTCATCCCGCCGGCGCCGCCTCCCGTCAGCATGTCCTTCATCAGATCCTCATCCACATTGGGAGCGACAACGGTGAAGGTCACGCCAGCCTCTTCCAGCATCGTGCGCCGGCTCGAACTCGTGGAGGCAAGGACGATTTGGATATTGCTCATGCGACCGCTTCGCGCTCGGCAAGGAGATTGAGGACCGATGCGGCGGTTTCTTCGATCGAGCGCCGCGAGACATCGATGGTCGGCCATTCATAGCGTTCAAAGAGCCGCCGCGTGAATGAGATTTCGGCACGAACGGCTTCTTCGTCGACATAATCGGAGCTCTTGGTTTCGCCGATGGTGGTCAGCCGGTTGCGGCGGATCTGAAGCAACCGCTCCGGGGTCAGCCAGAGTCCAACAAAAAGCGGTCTTTTCAATGTGAACAAATACTCGGGCAATTCGACGCCCGGCACGATCGGGATGTTTCCCGCGCGCACACCGCGTATGGCAAGATAGATGCAGGTGGGAGTCTTGGAGCTGCGACTGACACCGACAAGGATGACGTCGGCCTCGGCCAAATTCGGCTGATTCTGTCCATCATCATGCTGAATGGCGAAATTGAGCGCTTCCACCCGCTCTAGATAGCGCGAATCCATCTCGTGCTGTCCGCCCGGCCGATGGGTTTCCTCTGCGCCAAGGAATTTTCCCAATGCCTGGACAGCGCGATCGAGGATCGACACACAAGGCACGCCGAGCCTCCGGCATTCGGCCTCCAGCGCCTTGCGAAACGCCGGATTGACCAAGGTGAAGAAGACAATGCCCGGATTGGCGGTGATATGTTCCACCGCCCGGCGAAGCTGCCGCTCGTTGCGAACCAGCGAATAAATATGTTCGCGCGCCGTGACCCCGTCGAATTGTGCACAGACCGCCTTGGCGACCGTGTTCAGGGTTTCCCCGGTTGCATCGGAAATGAGGTGTAAATGATATTCACGAGCCATGATTCCATCCCAAAACTACCCACAGCGAAACCCGACTTCGGCGGGAACTGCGGACAGGGTGTATGAAACGCATCCTTATCCCCAGCCTCGGCGCACGACACGGCCTTGCGGAAATGGCGTCCTACAGCGTAATTGGGCCGGTTCGGTCACAATTTTCCACACTTTACCGCCACAACACCATCATCATTACAAGATTCAAGAATTGATTGAGTCATGGATAAGACGGATAGAGTTTGCTCGTTGCTTACGGTCTTGAACCGAAAAGCGGTGCGTCCTGCGCCCATCTGGCTGATGCGGCAGGCAGGCCGATACCTTCCCGAATATCAAGCCACTCGCAAGCAGGCGGGTTCATTCTGGACCATGTGCATGACCCCGGAGCTGGCGGTTGAAGTGACGCTTCAGCCAATCAGGCGGTTTGATTTCGATGCTGCGATTCTGTTTTCCGACATTCTGGTGGTCCCCTTTGCATTGGGTCAGATGGTCCGGTTCGAAGATGGTATAGGGCCGGTGCTGGATGCGTTTCCAGGATTGGATCGCTTGGTGCGCGACGAAGGCATCTGGGCCGAGAAGCTTGCGCCTGTCTATGAAGCGATGCAGCAAACACGAACGGCATTGGCGGCGAACAAGGCGATGATCGGTTTTGCCGGGGCGCCATGGACCTTGGCTGCCTATATGCTGGAGGGGAAGGGCTCGCCGGACCAGAGGGCGGCCAAGTTGACGGCCTATCGCGACCCGAAGGCCTTCACGAAACTGCTTGAGATCCTGGCGGATGCGGTCGCGTGGCATTTGATTCGTCAATTACGAGCGGGTGCCGATGTCGTGCAGATCTTCGATTCCTGGGCCGGCGGTTTGCCGGCGAAGGAATTCGCCGATTGGGTTATCGCGCCGAACAAACGCGTTGTTGCGATGGTCCGGCAAGCGATTCCGAATGCGCCAATCATCGGCTTTCCGCGCGCGGCAACCGAAAGGGGCTATGAATCCTACGCGGCGGAGACAGGTGTGAGCGCGGTCAGCGTGGATACGGCGGCATCGATGCGATGGGCGGTAAGTTCGCTGGGATCGCGCGTTGCGCTTCAGGGCAATCTTGATCCCATCGCTTTGATCGCGGGCGGCGATGCCTTGGACCGGGCGGTGGACACGATCTTGAACGAAACCCAAGGGACGCCGTTCATTTTCAATCTCGGCCATGGTGTTCTTCCTGAAACACCACTTGCGCATGTCGCGCAATTGGTTGCCCGGGTCAGGAGCGACAGGTGAAGCTGGCCGTCGTGCTGTTCAATCTCGGCGGTCCGGATTGCCTCGAGGCGGTTCAGCCTTTCTTGCAGAATCTGTTCAGCGATCCGGCGATTATCGGCCTGCCTTCTTTTTTGCGCCGGCCGTTGGCGCATTACATCGCCAGGCGCCGGACGCCGCTGGCGAAGAAAATCTATGAACATCTGGGCGGAAGCTCTCCGATTCTGCCCGAAACGGAAGAGCAAGCGCGCGCGCTGGAAGCGGCGCTTGCGCGCGCCGGGCACCAAGCGAAATGTTTCATCGCCATGCGCTGCTGGCATCCCTTCACGCGCGAAGCGGTCAAGGCGGTGAAGGCATTTGCACCGGAGCGCATCGTGCTATTGCCGCTCTATCCGCAATATTCCACCACCACGACGCGCTCGTCGCTTTCCGAATGGCGCAAGGAAGCAGCGCGGCAGGAACTCAAGATTCCCCAGCATGAGGTGTGCTGTTATCCCTTCGAAGAAGGGTTCGTGGCGGCGATCGCCGATCTAGTGGCCGAGGCGCTGCAGAACACCAAAAAAGAAGTCTCCTATCGCGTGCTGTTCTCGGCGCATGGCCTGCCCAAGCGGGTCATCGAGCGTGGCGATCCCTATCAATGGCAAGTCGAGCGCACGGTGAAGGCGGTTCTCGCGCGCCTGAAAAAACCCGCCCTCGACTGGCGGATTTGCTACCAGAGCCGTGTCGGCCCGCTGGAATGGATAGGCCCTGCCACCGATGCGGAGGTGCGTCGCGCCGGGGAAGAGGACAAAGGCTTGATCATCGTCCCTGTTGCGTTTGTGTCCGAACACTCCGAAACCCTGGTCGAACTGGACATCGAATATTCGAAGCTGGCGGAGGAAGCCGGCGTCCCCGACTATATTCGCACGCCCACGGTGCGTAGCCACCCGGCGTTCATCGGGGCGCTCGCGAGCCTTGTCACGATCGCGCTGGGCGCCAAGACTCCGGTGACCTGCGCAGCAGGCCGAATTTGTCCCCGCCACTGTGTGTGCGGCCACGACAGGGCGCTTGCCTATGTTTGAGGCATTGAATCCGTTTTATCTGTGGATCAAGGCGTTCCACATCATCGCGGTGATCGCGTGGATGGCCGGCATGCTCTATCTGCCAAGGCTCTTTTTCTATCATTGCGACGCGACGCCCGGGACGCCGGAATCGGAACGGTTCAAGACGATGGAGGCGCGTTTGCAGCGCATCATTGTCAATCCCGCGATGATCGCCGTGTGGATCTTGGGGCTCACGCTGGTCCAGATCCCGGCGAGCGGGGGGCCGAAACAGGGCTGGCTTATGGTTAAATTTCTCCTGGTGATCGGCCTTTCCGCGGTTCATGGGCTGTTTACGCGCTGGCGCAAGGATTTCGCGCAGGATCGAAACCACCGCAGCAAGCGCTTTTACGCTGCGTGGAACGAGGTCCCTGCGGTCCTGATGATCGCGATCGTCATCCTGGTCGTGGTCAAACCTTTTTGAACATTCCCTTAATCGGAGCCCGGGGGGATTTTCAAAGGCCAAGAATACCGGTACATTGAACCGTTCTTCAAATCGCGCGCTTTCGGAAATGGCCGCTACCAGGCGGCGCGAGCGCGAAGACCTCCCAGTTAAAAGCGGTCGAAACATCCCTTCCTCCGCGGGACCATTCTCCAGCAGCAATCGTCTAGCCACCGCTTTCAACCCATCCCAGGTATGCGCCAAATGACTGTTCAAGCCGGCCTTCAGGCCATGAAACTCCAAGATTTGAAGGCGAAGAAGCCGAACGAGCTTCTGGAATTCGCCGAGGGAGTGGAGATCGAGAATGCCTCGTCCATGCGCAAGCAGGACATGATGTTCGCGATCCTGAAAGAACTGGCGGAGCGAAATGTCGAGATCACCGGCGATGGCGTTCTTGAGATCTTGCAGGACGGGTTCGGCTTCCTGCGTAGTCCCGAATCGAATTATCTCGCCGGCCCCGACGACATCTATGTCTCACCCTCTCAGATCCGCCGCTTCGGACTTCGGACTGGCGACACGGTCGAGGGCCCGATCCGCAGCCCCAAGGACGGCGAGCGCTATTTCGCGCTGCTGAAGGTTTCGACCATCAATTTCGAAGATCCGGAAGCGGGCAAGCACAAGGTCCATTTCGACAATCTGACGCCGCTTTATCCCACCCGCCGCTTCGTACTCGAGCTCGACGACCCCACGATCAAAGACAAGACCGGACGCATCATCGATATTGTCGCGCCTTTGGGCATGGGGCAGCGCGCGCTCATCACCGCCCAGCCGAGAACCGGCAAGACCGTCATCCTGCAGAACATCGCCAAGGCCGTCGCCGCCAATCATCCCGATTGCTATCTGATCGTGCTGTTGATCGACGAACGCCCCGAAGAAGTCACCGATATGCAGCGCTCGGTGAAGGGCGAGGTGATCTCATCCACCTTCGACGAACCGGCCTCGCGCCATGTGCAAGTGGCGGAGATGGTAATCGAGAAAGCCAAGCGCCTGGTCGAGCACAAACGCGACGTGGTGATCCTGCTCGATTCGATCACGCGTCTCGGCCGCGCCTACAACACCGTCGTCCCCTCATCGGGCAAGGTGCTAACGGGCGGCGTCGATGCCAATGCGCTGCAGCGCCCCAAGCGGTTCTTCGGCGCCGCGCGCAACATCGAGGAAGGCGGCTCGCTGACCATCATCGCGACGGCCCTCATCGATACCGGCTCGCGCATGGACGAGGTGATCTTCGAAGAATTCAAAGGCACTGGCAATTCGGAAATCATCCTCGACCGCAAAGTTGCCGACAAGCGCGTCTTCCCGGCGATCGATATCCTCAGATCGGGCACCCGCAAGGACGAGCTTCTGGTCGACAAGGGAACGCTGGCGAAAATGTATGTGCTGCGCCGCATCCTGGCGCCCATGGGCACCATCGATGCCATCGAGTTCCTGCTGGAGAAATTGCGTCAGTCCAAGACCAATGATGATTTCTTCGAAAGCATGAACACCTAAGACGCCAAACGTTCAGGCGAGTTGCAATCCGCAATGCTTGGCAAAGTGGCGGAAGTCGGCGTCGCGTGTGATCAATGGAACGTTGTGATCGATGCAGGATTGCGCGATTAACGTGTCCGGCAGTCGTGCGCGAAGTTTCTGAGACAGCATTTTCGCGCGGGAATCTGCGGCGCGTATCCAATAACCCTCAAGAAGATCGAGCACAGCGACTTTCATGACAAGCCCGCGGTGCTCTGCCGGCAAGAGCGGATCCGACAGAATCTCGGATAGCACAACAGGGGGCAGCACCACATCGCCCGCCTGCAAGCCGACGATGAAACGGCTGACGTCGGTACCGCCATTTCCTTCGATGAAAGCGATCAATGTGGATGAGTCGACTGCGATCATTCGCGGTCTTCGCGCAGCTCATCCAGATCGATGCTAAACTTGAATGTGCCGCGCAGCGTCAAGAGTTCGCGCTGGGCCTGCATCGAAGCCAATTTTCTCAACGCGGCGCGCACGGTTTCGGTAACGCCCTCGCCAGTGAAAGCCTGAGCTGATTCAAGGACTTCGTCCGGCACTTCTACGGTAATTTTCCGCATTTCGCCCATACCAGCATTGGTACCAGCTTTCATGCTGGTATGCAAACTGGGGATTAGGACTGGTGTTCGCCGGCCTTGTCGGCGATGTAATCCATCAGCGCGAGCAAGACGCCGGACACCACGAAGGTGAGATGGATGGCGATCAGGAACATCAGCTGCTCGCGCGGATAGGTCTCGATCGACATGAACGCCTTCAACAAATGGATGGCGGAGATCGCGACGATCGACGCCACCAGTTTCAGCTTCATAGCGGAAAAATCGATTTGTCCCATCCAGCTGGGGCGATCCGGATGGCCTGCGATATCCATCTTGGAGACGAAATTCTCATAGCCGGCGAAGATCACCATCACGAGAAGATTGGCGGCCAGCGACAGATCGATCAGGGTCAACACCCACAAAATGACCTTGGCCTCGTCCAGCGTTGCGATTAGCGGCAGCTCGATGATGATGTCGTGCACGAAAACCACCAGCAGCACCATCAGGGCCACAACCAGGCCCACATAGAACGGCGCCATGAGCCAGCGGCTGGCGAACAGCGAGCGTTCGAGAATGCGTTCGGCGGCGCGAGCCTTGCTCATGTCGGGATTATTGGGTGCGTCCGGCATCGAGGCGCCCGGTGAGGGCGATTCGCCAGCCCGAAATGAAAAAGAACGCCGCCATCACGCCGCCAATGACGAGGTCGGGAATATTGGAGCGCGTGGCCACCACCGCGACGGCCGCAGCGATGACGGCGATATTGCCCACCGCATCGGCGCGGCTGAGCCGCCACAAAGGCGCAAAGCCGGTCAGCATCCGGCGCTGACGCAACACGATGGCGCCGACCGCGAGGTCCGCGAGGAGAGCGACGGCGCCGATGAGGATCATGGCGAGCGGATGGGGCACGCTACCGATCAAGAAACGGCGCACCGCGATCACGCACACCAAGGCGCCGAGGATCGCCATCACCAGGCCCTGCAGCTGCACGGTCCAACGCTGCCGCGTGATGGTTCCCGAGGTCGCCCACAGGGCAAAGCCCGCGCTGATCGAATGCTGCACGAAGGAGAGCGCATCGGCGGCCATGGCGGTGGATGCCGCGGGAACCGCCATCATGCTCTCGATGAAGCCCATTATGCCTGTGATGAGCGCAATCAAAGCCAGCGCGACGCGTTCATTCTCAATCATCACGGGCGCGGCCTTTGGCTGGGTTCAATTCCAACATGGAAGGGCTGGCCGCTGAGCAAGGCTGTCACGGAATGAGCACGGTCGCGCCGGTGGTCGCCCGCGAATGAAGCGCCTCATGGGCAAGCCGCACGTCGGCCAGCTTGAAGCGCTGATTGATCGCGATCTTGACCGCGCCCGACGCGATGACCGCGAAAAGATCGTCCGCGGTTTCCTTGAGCTCACCGGCATCGCGTGCGTAATGGGCGAGTGTGGGACGGGTCACATAGAGCGAACCCTTCCCCGCCAGAATGCCGGGATCGAAGGGGGGTACCGCGCCGGATGAATTGCCGAAGACCACCACGATGCCGCGCACGGAGCAGCAATCGAGCGAACCCATGAAGGTATCCTTGCCGATGGAATCATAGACCACCGGTACGCCGGCGCCATTGGTGATCTCGCGCACGCGTTTGACCCAATCATCGTTCCGCGTGTTCAAAACATGGGCGCAGCCATTGTCCCTGGCGAGAGCGACCTTTTCGTCCGAGCCTACGGTCCCGATCACGGTGCAGCCAAGATGCTTCCCCCATTGTGAAGCGATCTGGCCAACCCCGCCAGCAGCGGAGTGCAGCAGGATGGTTTCGCCGGGCTTCACCTTATAGGTGGCCTTGAGCAGATAGCGTGCCGTGAGGCCTTTGAGCAGCGCCGCGGCGGCGATGTCGTCGGCGATATTCGCCGGCAGCTTCACGGCCGTCCAGGCCGGGATGTTGGCTGCCTCCGCATAGGCGCCGCGCACCATGCAATAGGCGATGCGGTCGCCCACTTTCAGTGTACGGACGTTTTCGCCAAGTGCAGTCACCACACCCGCCGCTTCCGAGCCGAGGCCGGCGGGCATCGGGAGGGTGTAGAGCCCGCAGCGATGATAGGTGTCGATGAAATTGACGCCTATCACGGTGTGTCGCACCTGCACCTGATCGGGCGCAGGCGGCGGCAGCTCGACGTCCTCATATTCAAGGACTTCGGGCCCACCGGTCTTGTGGATGCGGACGGCTTTCACGGGTCTACCCCAGATGCTGGCGGAAGAAGGTGTCGGTGCGGGTATTGGCCAGATCGGCGCAGGCCTTGTCGTAATGCTGACCGCCTTCGCGGGCGAATGCGTGATCCATTTCCGGGTAGACATGGATCGTCACCAGGGGATTGCCTTTCAGCGTATCGATGACCTGTTTTTGCGCTTCCTGGGGCACATATTGATCCTTGCCCGCGATGTGCAGCAGCAAGGGCTTCTTGATCTTGCCCGCTTCGCCCAGGCGGTTCTGGATGTTCACCCCGTAGTAACCGACCGCCGCATCGGTATCGGTACGGGTGGCGGAGAGAAAGGCGAGCTGCCCCCCGAGGCAATACCCCACCGTGCCGACCTTGCCCGAACAACCCTTCACCTCGCGCAGAGATTTGATCGACGCCTGGATATCCACGACGCCCGTATCGGCGTCGAAGCGCTGCATCAGGCCGAATGCCCTGCCCCAATGTTCCTGGGTCTTGTCGGTGAGCTGAACGCCGGGCTCCAGCCGCCAGAACAGATCAGGCGCGAACGCAAAGCGGCCGCGGGCGGCGTGATAGTCGCAAATCTGGCGGACCACATCGTTGACGCCGAAAATTTCCTGAATGACGACGACGCCCGGTCCATGGCCGGCCGCGGGACTCGCGAGATAGCCGCCGAAATTTCCGTCGGGTCCCTTAATGGTGATGTCTTTTCCACTCATAGCGCGATGTCTCTCCCCACTTTTTTGGCGCACGTCACCATAACGGTTCAGGGCGCTCCCCACCATCCTTGTTGCACGTCGATGCTGCGCCTATGCCGTGCCGCCGGGGGTCCTGGTCAAAGGCGAATTCTCCGGTAGTTGCAGAACATGCGACAGAATCGCCGCGCTGGTCACGGGCGGCGAACAGACCATACCGCCGCAGACATAAGCGGTGGGCTGGCCTTCCTGCATAACCTTGCCTTCTGCCGGATGACCCGGCGGCAAATTCTCGCCAGGCGCGACAACCATGAGAAGCCGGTTGGGCAGACTGCGACCGTTGACGGCGTTGATCAAATCCTCGGTGCGCGGATCATTCGGCGGACCGAAGATGATGATCTCCAGACACGAGGTACAGAACTCGAAATTGTTGAGGTAGGTGGACATCTGCATGTAGTGGCTGCCCACATCGCCGGCGAAGGCCTGGATCAGCGTATTGGCGCGCTCGGCATATGCTTGATCGACAGTGGCATAGAACAGCCGGCCATGAATGCCGATCATCATGCCGTTGGCCGCCGGCGTCTGCGTGTCGAACGCGGTTCGCGTGCGCACCTGCTCCGGCACGTCGGGATTTCTGGAATAGACGTAACCTCCTTGCACGACGTCCCAGAAATCCTGGTCCATCGTCCGCGTCCAGGCGAGGGCACGTTCGAGATAATGGCGGTCGCGCGTTGTCTCCCATAGAGCAAGGGCCGCGCGAATCATGGCGGCATAACCGTCCGCAAAGGCGGGATGCTGCCGCTTGCCGGCGCGATAGGAATGATACAACCGGTCGCCGTCGCCGAGTCTGTCGCAAATGAAACGGAACGCCTCCTGCGCCGCCTTGATCCATTCGGGCCGGCCGAGCGCCGCCCCGGCATTGGCCATGCTCGCGATCATCAAGCCGTTCCAATCGACCAGCACCTTGTCGTCGCGTCCCGGCCGCACGCGTTTTTCGCGCGTCTCGAACAGAAGCTTGCGCTGTGCGGCGAAGGTCGTCTCTTCCGCCTCGGTCCAGCCCGGAAGATTGGAGATGCGATGCAGGATGTTGAGCCCTGAGGGTTTTCCCTCATGCGGAAAATTCCCGTCCCGCGTGACATCATAGGCTTGCTTGAAACGGTCCACGGTCGTGCCGACGAGCGCCGCATCGATCTGGGCTTCGCTCCAGACGTAGAACTTGCCCTCCTGGCCTTCGGAATCCGCATCAAGGCTCGACGCGAAGGCCGCGCCTTCCACCAGCATTTCGCGCATCGCCCATTCGATGGTCTCTTCGATCTTGGTGCGCAACACCAACTGACGGCCGTGCTGCCAAACCAAGGTCATGATGTCGATGAGCTGCGCATTGTCGTAAAGCATCTTCTCGAAATGTGGCACCAGCCATTGATCATCGACCGCGTAGCGCGCGAACCCGCCTCCGATATGATCGTAAATTCCGCCGCGTCCCATGCTGTCCAAAGCGCACAGCGTGAGAGAGAGAAATTGCTGCAAGCCGGTGCGCAGGAAGCCGCGCCATAAAAGCTCGATCACCGGGACGTTGGGGAATTTCGGCGCGCCAACGATACCGCCATAGAACATGTCGCAATTTTGCGCCGTGGCGATCGCAACGCGATCGAGCTTGTTCATATCGAAAGTGCCGGCGCGGTTCTGATACCAGGCCTGCTCGAGATGATCGGAGATTTGACGCACATTCGGCGCGATGGCTTCCGGCGATTCGCGGTAATGCCCGGCGATGTCGCGCAATACCGTCTTGAATGACGGGCGGCCGAAACTTTCCTCTTTGGGAAAATATGTGCCGGCCCAAAACGGTTCGCCCTTCGGCGTAAGAAAGGCGTTCAGGGGCCAGCCGCCGCTCTTGCCCATCACGATGGGAACCCGCTGCAGCCAATTGTCGATGTCGGGCCGTTCCTCGCGATCGACTTTCACGCAGACATAAAGTTCGTTCATCAGATGCGCAGTTTCGGGATCCTCAAAGCTTTCATGGGCCATCACATGGCACCAGTGGCAGGCCGCGTAACCGACCGAGACGATGATCAACCGGTTCGTGCGCTGGGCTTCGGCCAGGGCGTCCGGGCCCCAAGGGCGCCAATGGACGGGATTGTTCCGATGCTGCAGCAAATAAGGGCTGGTTTCAGTCGCGAGCAGATTGGCGGTCATGGGTGATCCGGATGGCGAATTGCCGCTGAGGGCTGTTGGTTCTAGTTTCCTACCGCTTCTTTCGCGGTCCTCACAAGGCAGACCATATGCGCGGCAATACCGACGCGCCCGCCGAACGGGACACCATCTTCGCGCTCGCCACCGCGTCCGGCCGCGCGGGAGTAGCGATGGTTCGGGTCTCCGGACCGCTGGCGGAGGCCGGAATTCGCCATTTGACGGGCCGCGAAGCGCCATCTGAACGGAAGGCGGAAATCCGGACGTTGTTCGATCCGTCAACGAATGATCGGATTGACACCGGACTCGCGCTATTTTTTCGCGGACCACGCTCCTATACGGGTGAGAATGTTGCGGAATTTCAAATGCATGGAGGTAAGGCAGTGCAGGCGGCCTTGCTGGCGGCACTGGGCAAGCTCCGCGGCTTCAGGCCAGCGGAGCCGGGCGAGTTCACCCGGCGGGCGGTTGAGAATGGGAGACTGGACCTTACCCAGGCCGAAGCCATCGCGGATCTGGTCTCAGCGGAAACCGACGCTCAGAGGCGCCTCGCGCTGCGGCAGCATGACGGTGCCTTGGCGGAGCTTTATGAGGGCTGGCGCTCGCGGCTGATCCGGGCGGCGGCTTGGATCGAAGCCTCCCTCGATTTTGCCGATGAGGAGATTCCAGCGGATGCTGCGGCCAGGAGCCGCCAGGAAATCGGCGCGGTTCTCGCGGAGATTGAGGCCCATCTCAACGATGGCCGACGCGGGGAGATCATGCGTGAGGGACTGCAGGTCGCCGTGATCGGCCCACCCAATGCGGGCAAGAGTTCGCTTATCAACGCGCTGGCGAGGCGGGATGTCGCCATCGTCTCGGAGCAGCCGGGCACCACGCGGGATGTGATTGAGGTTCATCTCGATCTCGGCGGATACGCTGTGATTCTGGCCGACACCGCGGGCCTGCGCGAATCTGCTGATGGGATTGAGCAAGAAGGGGTGCGGCGGGCGCGCGCCAGGGCGCATTCCGCTGATTTGCGGATTTTGGTGCTCGATGGCGCAGCGGAAAATGTAGGGGCGTCCAATCCGGATCTACCCGACGCCGATATCACCGTTTGCAACAAAGCCGACATCGCCACGCGGAAAACCAAGGCTCGTTTTTGGGTCTCGGCGAAAACGGGAGAGGGCTTGGCCGAACTGGTGGCGATGCTGTCCAAGGAGGCGGCCGGACGTGTTTCGGGGGGCGAAGCGCCAGTTCTCACCCGGGCGCGTTATCGGCACG
>DATHDZ010000124.1:0-4581 GCA_035318785.1 Micropepsaceae bacterium | reverse complement strand
ACCGATATCGCATTGCTCGACGACGAAGCCTTTGCGGATCGAACCCAGGCCTCCGCCGGACGCGCCGCACTGATCAAAGCTTCCGATCGGATTTTCGAGTCGGTGAAAGCAGCCCGCTACGATGTGGCGCTTGCCGATCTTACTGTCCTTTCGGCCGACACCGGTCGGCTGCTGACGGCCAAGGATGCGGCCAGGCTGAAGGAGGTGATCGAAAACGCGCAGGAGTTCGCCGCGCGCGGCCGCGACTGGAAAGCCAAGGGTTTGATCCCCAAATAGATTCTGAAAATAGGCCGCTGCGCTCGCCTCCTAATATCAGGAACAAAAAGGGAACCGATTGTTGATCTTGCGTAGCGCCGATGCGATGATCCGGCAATGAACACGATTTCCCATCAGATCTGGGACATGAAATACCGCTTCAAGGCGGCGGACGGCACACCGCTCGACCGCACGGTGGAGGAAAGCTGGGCGCGCATCGCGCTGGCCGCCGCACAGGCGGAAGCGCCCGAGACACGCCGCACGTCGGCGCTGATTTTTGCCGAGGCGCTCGCTGGCCATCGTTTCCTCCCCGCTGGGCGCATCCTTGCCGGCGCAGGAACGGGGCGCGCGGTGACCCTGTTCAATTGCTTCGTCATGGGCCGCATTCCCGACGATCTGTCCGGCATCTTCGAGCACTTGCGCGAAGCCGCGCTGACCATGCAGCAGGGCGGCGGCATCGGTTACGACTTCTCGACGTTGCGGCCGATGGGCGCGCCCGTGAAGGGCGTGGGCGCGGATGCTTCAGGGCCGCTTTCCTTCATGGATGTGTGGGACTCCATGTGCCGCACGATCATGTCGGCGGGCGCGCGCCGTGGCGCGATGATGGGGACGCTCTCCTGTTCCCATCCCGACATCGAGGCCTTCATCGAGGCAAAGCGCGACGGCAACCGCCTGCGCAATTTCAACCTCTCGGTGCTGGTGACGGACGAATTCATGGCGGCGGTGGAAAAGGACCGCTCCTGGGATCTGATCTTCGATGGCGTCGTGTACCGGACGGTTTCCGCGCGGAGCCTGTGGGACCGCATCATGGTCGCCACCTATGAGTCGGCGGAGCCCGGCGTCATCTTCATCGACCGCATCAACGCCCTCAACAATCTCAGCTATTGCGAGACCATCTACGCGACCAATCCGTGCGGCGAGCAGCCCTTGCCGTCCTACGGCGCGTGCCTCTTGGGTTCGATCAACCTCGCCAGACTGGTGGATCATCCGTTCACGGAAGAAGCCAAGCTCGACGAAGCGGAGTTGGCGAAACTCGCACGGGTGGCCGTGCGCTTCCTTGACGATGTGATCGATATTTCACGCTTCCCCCTCGCACCACAGGAACAGGAAGCGAAGCAGAAACGGCGCATCGGCCTGGGTGTGACAGGCCTCGCCGACGCCCTGATTTTTTGCCGCACGCGGTACGGATCGTCCCGGAGTCTGGCCCTGATCGAGCGCTGGCTGCGTATCGTGCGCGACTCCGCTTACGCGGCGTCGGCGGAATTGGCCGCCGAGAAGGGTGCGTTCCCGCTGTTCGACCGCGAAGCCTATCTCGCGCGACCGAATATCCAGGCGCTTCCCGAACCGGTGCGCGATGCGATCGCGAGGGACGGCATACGAAACGGGCTTCTCACGTCGATTGCACCAACGGGCACGATTTCGCTGTTCGCCGACAATATTTCGAGCGGCATAGAACCCGTCTTTGCGCATTCCTATACGCGCAATGTGCTGATGCCCGACGGCACGCGCCGCGAAGAGAAAGTGAGTGACTACGCCTATCGCCGGTTCCGCGCCATGTTCGGCGAGGAGACTGAGCTGCCAGATTATTTTGTCACCGCGCAATCCCTCTCGCCTGCCGATCATCTTGCCGTGCAAGCGGCGGCGCAGAAATATATCGACAGCTCGATCTCCAAAACCATCAACTGCCCGCCCGGAATTTCCTTTGCCGATTTCAAGGAAGTCTATCGCATTGCCTATGAAGAGGGCTGCAAGGGCTGCACCACCTATCGACCCAATGCGGTGACGGGAGCAGTGCTCGCGGCGGAAACGGTGGCCCCGCCTTTTGCCACGCCGGCGCCAGCCGCAGCGGCGCTGCGCATCGTCGAATCGCCGCGCCCGTTCGCGGCGGCTCAAGCCCCGGCAGCGACGCCGGCCGCTGCCGCCGCGCGTGCGCTCCGTCCTATCGAACAGATGCAACCGGCGGACGTGGTCTATATGACCCAGCCGCTGGATCGACCGGGCGATCTGCCGGGCCACACCTATAAGGTCCGCTGGCCCGATCTCGATCACGCCTTCTACATCACGATCAACGACATCGAGCAGGACGGCCGCAAACGGCCCTTCGAGATTTTCATCAACTCCAAGAATATGGAGCATTACGCCTGGACGGTGGCGCTGACCCGCATGATCAGCGCCGTGTTCCGGCGCGGCGGCGATGTCAGTTTCGTGGTGGAAGAATTGAAAGCGGTGTTCGATCCGCGCGGCGGGCAATGGATGGGCGGGCGCTATATCCCATCGCTCCTTGCCGCCATCGGCGAGGTGATCGAGCGCCATCTCATTCTGATCGGATTCATGGCCAAGCCCGAGCCGGACGAAACCGATGCGCAGCGCGCGGCGGCGGCCGAAGCCAGCGCCGAGGGTGCCGCCGTGCGTACCTGTCCGCGCTGCTCTGCCGCCGGCTTCGTCAAGCTCGAAGGCTGCGACACCTGCATGTCCTGCGGCTATTCCAAATGCGCCTGATCAGTAGCTCGCGATTCACCTTGGCTTCCTGCGTGCATTCACGGCGGGTTTGTCGCACATTCGGTTCATGTCCTATTCCAGCCGCATCTTCATCTATGGACCGGTCGGCCTTCTGCTGCTGATCATCGTGCTCTATTCGGTTTTCTGGCGGGTCCAGGCGGACACGCTTTCCGCGCGGCTCGACCGCGCCAATGGCGGCGAAGTGATCCCCGGAATTACGTTCGCCTTCGCTGGAAAAACCGTCGGCGGATATCCGTTCAGGCTCGACGCCGTGCTCTCCGGCGTGACGTTCTCTCATCAGAGCCCGGAAGGCGAGACGGCCTGGCGCACCGAAGAGCTCGCACTCCATGCGCTGTCCTATAATCTCGATCGCTACATCTTCGAGGTGACCGGGCTGCAATCCTTTGCGCGTCCGCCGGTGATGCAAGGAAGCGTTCCGCGCGTCGTCTACGTGACGCCGGCGATCGCGCGGGCAAGCGCAATCCTGGACCGCGGGCACCTCGCGCGGTTCGATATGGACCTGTGGGAACCGCAAGCCAAGGACGCCACCCAAGGCGCCGATCCCAAGCGCAGCTTCTCCGCCGACCGCGCGCAGCTTCATCTGTTCTGGCGGCCCGACGATACAATCGATGTGGCAGCTCAAATCAACAATGCGCGCATCGGCCCAGGCTATGGCGCAACAGAGGCTGACATCGTGCTGCCGCTGATCGATCTGCGCGCCAAACTGACAGAGAGCTCGGCGCTCGATGGCCTTGCCGCGGGCACAATGAGCGTTGCCGATGCGGCGCAAGGCTGGCGCACACGGATGGGGGAACTGAACGTCAGCGACCTGACATTGAATTGGCCCGATGCCCATGCCGATCTCAAAGGCGATGTCGCCCTCAACGGCGCAGGCCGTCCCACCGGGCGCCTGGAAGGCGAAAGGATTCAGAAGGGAAAAGCTGCAGCGGAATTCGGCCTGACGCTCGAGGACGGCGACATACACGCCGTGGCCGCTCTACCGCCTTCCGCTACCCGGCCCTGAACGGCCGAAATTCGGCGCCGCAGTATCCTGTCCCGCCTCGATGATCGAGCGCCTTATCGCCCGTGTGCGCGTGAAGAGGTTGAACAGCGCTTCGCCGTCGCCCCAGCGCACCGCGCGCTGCAGCGCCGCAAGGTCCTCGTTGAAGCGGCCCAGGATTTCCAGCACGGCCTCGCGATTGTTGAGAAAGACGTCGCGCCACATGGTGGGGTCGGAGGCGGCAATGCGGGTGAAATCCCGAAAACCGCTGGCGGAATATTTGATGACTTCGCTTTGGGTGACGGTTTCGAGATCGGCTGCCGTGCCCACAATGGTGTAGGCGATCAGATGAGGCACATGGCTGGTTATGGCGAGCACCAGATCATGATGCTCGGGGTCCATGATGTCGACGTCGCTACCGCAGCGCTGCCAGAACTCCTGCAGCTTCGCCAAGGCGTCCGCGTCCGTTTCTGGCACCGGCGTCAGAATGCACCAGCGGCCGTCGAACAATTCCGCGAAACCCGCTTCCGGGCCCGATTGCTCTGTGCCGGCGATCGGATGTCCGGGTATGAAATGCACCCCCTGGGGAATAAGCGGGCTGACATCTTTCACCACCACGCTTTTCACAGAACCGACATCGGTGACGATCGCGCCCGGCTTGAGATGGGGCGCAAAGGATTCCGCCAGCGCCGCATAAGTCCCCACCGGGGTCGCCAGCACCACGAGATCGGCGTTCCTGACGGCGGGCTCAAGCTCGGCATGAAGCGAATCGGCAAAACCGATTTTCTCCGCGCGGGCGCGGGTCTCGGGACGCGGCGCGTAGCCGG
>DATHDZ010000123.1:0-3516 GCA_035318785.1 Micropepsaceae bacterium | reverse complement strand
GGCGGTGTATTTCTGGGTCCTGGTGCGCCCTGATCTGATGCCGCCTTTTGCCGTGCTTCTGATCGGCTTGATGGAGGATCTGTTGTCGGGCGGCCCGCCCGGGCTCTGGGCGGCAGGTTTTCTTGCCGCCTATGCGCTCACGGACCGCCAGCGCGAAACCTTTGCCGGATTGGCGGGTGCCGGAGCGCTTCTGGGCTTTGCGGGAACGATGCTGCTGGCCGGCGGGACCGCTTATATTTTGGCGACATTGATCTACCTGCGTTTGGCGCCCCTGCCGCCGCTCTTGCTGGAAACCGTCAGCACCGTGGTGTTCTACCCGTTTGTCGCGTTCTCGATGGGCTGGGTTCACAAAAAGATCGTCGGTCCCATGCGGGGCGGCGAATGAAACGTCTCCGCCGTCGCAGCCCGAAGGTGGCCACAGACAAGGGCCGCTACGCCAGTTTCACGCGGCGCACCCTGCTGCTTTCGGGCGGCATGACTGCGGTTTTCGGTGTGCTTGCCGGGCGGCTCTACCAGCTTCAGATCGTCGATGGCGACAGCTACCTTACCCAGGCCGAAGACAACCGCATCAGTCTGCGTCTTCTTGCGCCCCCGCGCGGGCGTATTCTCGACCGCTTTGGCGTCGCGTTGGCCGGCAGCAAGCGAAATTACCGCGTGCTGGTGGTACCGGAGCAGACGCATGGCGGCGTCGCAGCCGCCTACGATGCGTTGGCAAAAGTGATTCCCCTGAACGAGCGAGTCAGAGGGCGCGTGCTGAAGGATGCGGCGGCGCGCAAATCGTTCATGCCCGTTCTGATCGCGGACAATTTGTCGTGGGACGATTTCGCGCGTCTGAACCTCGAGCTGCCCTATCTGCCGGGCGTGCAACCCGATGTCGGAGAGACACGCGACTATCCGTATGCAGACGAGCTCTCTCACGTGCTCGGCTATGTCGCGGCGGTTTCACCCGAAGAGAAGGCCCAAAACGTCGAAGCCGGCGATCAGCTGCTTGATGTTCCGGGTTTCCGCATGGGCAAACGCGGCGTCGAAAAGGTCTTCGATAAGGAGATCCGCGGGCATGCCGGGGCGAGCCGAGTCGAGGTCAACGCCTATGGCCGTGTCATCCGGGAGCTCGAGCGCAAGCCCGGTCAGGTCGGCCAGGATGTCTACCTGACCATCGACCAGGAATTGCAGAGCTTCATGTATCAGAGGCTCAAAGACGACAGCGCCGGCGCTGCGGTGATGGACGTGGAAACCGGCGATCTTCTGGCGCTGGTTTCAACGCCGGGATTCGATCCCAACGCATTCAATGTCGGGCTGACGCCCGATCAATGGGGCGCCCTGACCGAGAGCGACCACAAGCCGCTCATCAACAAGGCGCTTGCCGGCTTCTACCCGCCCGGTTCGACCTTCAAGACCGTCACGGCGCTGGCCGCGCTCGATGCGGGGGCGATCACGGCCGATACGATTTTCCATTGCTCGGGCCAGTTCAGCCTTGGCTCGCACGCTTTCCACTGCTGGAAGAAGGGCGGTCACGGCGCCGTCAATCTGCGTCAGGGACTGAAAGCCTCCTGCGACTGTTATTTCTATCAAGTGGCGCTGAAGGTCGGCATCGACGCGCTCCAGGCCGCTGCCCGGCGCCTCGGTCTGGGCGCGCCCACAGGGATCGAGATACCCGGCGAACGCAGCGGCTTCATCCCGGATCGTTATTGGAAGCAGGCGACGTTCAAGGAGCCTTGGCAGCTGGGCGAGACGCTGATCGCAGGCATCGGCCAGGGCTATATCCTGACAACGCCGTTGCAGCTTTGCGTGCTGGCCGCGCGGCTGGCGGGCGGCATGCAAGTGACTCCCCATTTGATCCATTCGCTCGGCGCACAGAAGCAACCGCGGCCGCCGGTCGAGCCGGTCGGATTCTCGCCCGAAGCACTGACAGCGGTTCGCGAAGCGATGGTGGCCGTCGCCAACGAGCCCGGCGGCACGGCCTTTTCGTGGCGCATCCCCGATCCGGCCATGGCCATGGCGGGAAAGACCGGCACCGCGCAGGTGCGCGTCATCAGTGCGGAAGAACGGCTTCATGGCATCAGGAGCAATGAGAGCCTGCCATGGAAGCTGCGCGACCACGGCCTGTTCATCGGCTTCGCGCCGACCGACAAGCCGCGCTATGCCTGCGCGATCGTGATCGAGCATGGCGGCCTCAACGCCCATCCCCAGGTGGCGTTGGCGCGCGATGCGCTGATCCTCGCCCAGAAGCGCGATATTCTCGGACGCCCGCCTTCCTACCCCGTCAATTCGGCGGACGCGTCACGATGAGCGTCCATTCCTATGATGATCGCCGGCGGCCCGCGTCGCTTTCTCACAAGCTCTCCGAGGTCAATTGGCGGCTCGTGGCGTTGATCACGGTCATCGCCTGTGCCGGCTTCGTGATGCTCTATTCCGCCGCCGGCGGAAGTTTTTCCCCGTGGGCCGAGCGGCAGATGGTCCGCTTCGTGATTGGATTCTTCATTCTCGTCGCGGTCGCATGCGTCGACTTACGGGTATGGATGGGTCTGGCCTATCCCGCCTATGCCGTCTCGCTATTGCTCCTCGTCGCTGTGGAGGTGGCCGGCCGCGTCGGCCTGGGCGCGCAGCGCTGGATCGAGTTGGGTCCTTTGGCGCTGCAACCCTCCGAGCTGATGAAGATCGCACTGGTCCTCGCGCTCGCCCGCTATTTGCATGGCCTTGTGCCCGGAGAGGTTTCCAAGCCATTCCGGTTGTTCGTGCCGCTGGCGATGATCGCAGTACCGGTCGTGCTTGTGCTTATGCAGCCCAATCTGGGCACGGCGACGTTGCTCGCCCTTTGCGGGGCGTTGCTGCTGTTTCTGGCCGGTCTGTCCTGGTATTGGATCGCGCCGACGCTCACTGCCGTGGCCCTCGCCGTGCCCATGGCATGGCAATTCGCGCTGCACGATTATCAGAAGCAGCGCGTCATGACCTTTCTCGATCCGCACACGGACGCGCTGGGCGCTGGTTGGAACATCACCCAAGCCAAGATTGCGCTCGGCTCGGGCGGCATCATCGGCAAGGGCTTCCTCTTGGGAACGCAAAGCCGGCTCAACTTCCTGCCCGAAAAAGAGACGGACTTCATTTTCACGATGATCGGGGAAGAATTCGGATTCCTTGGCTCCATGGCGCTCCTCGCGATGTTCGCTCTGGTCCTCTATTACGGCATCCAGATCGCAATGAAGGCGCGCAGCCAATTCGGGCGGTTGCTCGCGATGGGGATCACGGTCAATTTTTTCCTCTACATCATGATCAACGGCCTGATGGTGATGGGCCTCATCCCCGTGGTCGGCATTCCCATGCCGCTGATTTCCTATGGCGGCTCGGCGATGATGACGGTGATGTTCGGCTTCGGCCTCTTGATGAGCGTGCATGTGCATCGCGGTGTGGCCGTGCCCAAGCGTTCCAGCGGAATGATTTGATCCTTCGAGACGCGCGCTTTACGCCGCGCTCCTCAGGAGGAGGTCTTCGAGGCGCCGCAAACGGGGTCTTCGGGAT
>DATHDZ010000122.1:0-6985 GCA_035318785.1 Micropepsaceae bacterium | reverse complement strand
GAATTCCGCAAGCTCTATTACGAGACCGCGAATGCGAGTTCGCCGCCGACCATGGCGGCGCTGCTGAAATTCGCCCCCATCAGCCAGGTGCTATTCGGAAGCGATCATCCTTACGTTTCGGACGAGGACAATCTGGTGGATCTGAAGAGCTGCGGGCTCAGCCAGGCGCAGATGAACGCGATCCTCTACGAGAACGCGGAACGTCTGGTGCCGCGTCTGAAGGCATAAGCTCAGCTCGACTCGCGGCCGCCCACCGTCACCGATTTGATCAGCGCGAAGACGCTTGCCCCCGGCTTAAGGCCGAGTCGCTCCAAGGACCGGCGCGTGATGCGCGCAATCAAAAAGGCGCCATTGACCCGAAGCTGGACGTCGGCATTGGGCCCCTCCTCGCGAATCGCCGCGATGCTGGCAGGGAGGATATTGTTGGCGCTCACCCCCTCGGGGCGCGTCAGCGCCAACATCACATCGTCCGCATCGATCCGTATACGTACCTTATCGCCGATGGTGCGGGCGATGTGCGGCACCACCAATATCTCGCCGTCGAAAGCGAGCTCGGTGAGGCCGTGCGCCAGATCATGGCCGGCGATCTCGGCTTCCAGAACCGCGCCCGGAAGAAGATGCTTGCCGGTGAACAGATCCAGTCGCGCGGTGACGTCGAAGAGTGATCCTTCCGCCAGGACGCGGCCCTCGTGCAGCACCACCATGCGGTCGGCGAGCCGCGTGACTTCGTCAAGCGCGTGGCTGACATAGAGCATGGGGATTTTGGTCTCCTCAACCAGCCGCTCGAGATAAGGAAGGATTTCCGCCTTTCTCGGCGCATCGAGCGCGGTCAGCGGCTCGTCGAGGAGCAGTGCGCGCGGGTCCATGAGAAGCGCCCGTCCCAGCGCGACGCGGGCGCGCTCGCCGCCTGAAAGCGTCCGCGGCTTGCGCGCGAGCAGCAGCTCCAATCCCAGAAGCGCAATCACCGCATCGATGGTGTGTCCCGGCGCGCGGGCCGCAGTACGGCGCCAGCCATAGAGCAAATTTGCGTGAACGCTCATATGCGGAAAGAGACGCGTATCCTGAAACACGGTGCCGATGCGCCGTTCACGCGCCGGCACGAAAATCCCCCGTTCGCTATCGAAGAGCGTTTCCCCGCCGATGGCGATGCGCCCCGATTGCGGGCGAAAAAGTCCGGCAATGGCCGCGAGCACGGTCGATTTGCCGGCTCCCGATGGACCGAACAGGGCCGTGACGCAAGCGGTTTCCCCAAACACGAACGCCGCATCGAGCGTGAAATCGCCGAGCCGGTGCTGCAGCGTCACGCCGGTTTTCATTGCCCGATGAGCATCCGTGTGCGCCGCGCCACCCAATCGGCGAGAACAAGGCCCGCAAGCGCAAGCATGATGGAAAGGGCGGCCAACCGTGCGGCCGCCGCTTCGCCGCCCGGAGCCTGGATGGCGGTGTAGATCGCGAGCGGAATCGTGCGCGTCTCGCCGGGAATATTGGAAACGAAGGTGATGATGGCGCCAAATTCACCCAGACACGCCGCGAACGCCGTCACAAGTCCGGCGAGAATCCCGGGAGCGGCGAGCGGCATATAGAGGCTGAACAGACGATCGAAAGCGCCGGCGCCCAGCGTCTCGGCGGCTTCGGCGAGTCCGCGATCCTGCGCTTCCAGCGACAAGCGGATGGCGCGCACTTGAAAAGGAAAGGTGAGGATGGCCGAGGCCAAAGCCGCGCCCGTCCAGCTGAAAACGAAGCGGATACCGAAATTGGCGAACAGGAAAGCGCCCAACGGCGCGCGCGTGCCGAACGAGATCAGCAGCAGATAACCGAGCGCCACCGGCGGAAGCACCAGCGGCAAATGGATCAGCCCATCGACAAGCGGCTTGCCGCGAAACCGGCAGCGCGCCAGCAGCAGCGCGGCGAAAAAGGCGAAGGGCAGATCCACCAGCACAGCGACCAGCGCAACGCGCAGGCTTAGGCCCAGCGCTTCGATCTCCGCTGCGGTAAGAAACCCCTCCATCCGCGCATTTAGCGCGAATTTTGCACCAAGCGCGAGGGCGGAACCGGGCCCAAACGAAAGGGGCACGGCGATTGCCGTGCCTCACTTCTCACGATGCGCGAATGGTGACTTTAGGCGGCGGCACGCCTGCCATAGAGCGTCCAGACATGGGCGACCTGGCCGCCCGCGCCACCCATCGCGGCCGCCTTGTCGAGCGCCGCGAGAGCGTCCTGGGTCTTGCCCGCGGCGAGAAGAATGATACCGAGCGTCGTTTGCGCGTCGGCCGCGTCCTTCAGCCCGCCCTTTTCGATGCCCTTTTGCATCGCCGCGATAGCCTCGTCGAAGCGACCATAGGTGTAATAGGATTCGCCGAGCTTCACGTCGATCTCGCCATTGGTCTGCTTGGCCGCTTCGGCCGCGAGTGCGGGCAGCGCCTGCTGGTCGCGGGCGAGGAACGAATTGGCCTGCGTGAGCAGATCACCCGGCTTGTTGGCCTTTGTCAGGATCGTTTTGGCTTCCGCCGGCAAACCGTTCTGCAGATCGATCGTGGCCATGGCCAGATAGTCGGTGTCCTTCATGGTCCCGGTCAGAATGCTGAGGCGATAAAGATTCAGCAGCTGATGATCCGTAATGCCCATCGTGCCAAGCGCGAAGTCCATCACCTGACCCCAGATCTCCGGCTTCGTCGAGATCGAAGCGAGCTGGTCCAATGTCTGACGCGCGCCGTTCTCGTCCTTGTTCTTGATCTGAGCATTCAAGAGCAGACCGAGCACATCTTCCGTCGGCTTCATGCCGGAGGCGACCTTGGCCGCGATTTCCGCCTTCGCGGCCGTCGCCGCGTTCGCGAAATCATCGGTGTTGTAATAGGACTGGATGACAACCAGATAGCCGGTGTCGTCGAGCGGCATGATCTTCTGCAAGTCAGCCGCATTCTTGAGAACGTTGGCGTAGTCCATCGCCTGATAGTTCAACCGCATCGCGATGCTGTACATGCCTGCCTTTTCGGCATCGGGTGCTCCCCCGGAAGAGATTTGCCGGTTATAGGCGACCGTGGCGGCGGGATAATCGGGCATCGGCTGATTGATGGCGATGAAGCCCATATATTTGGTGACCTGGTATTCTTCGAACGGCGTCTTATCCATCACGGCATCGGCCTCTTTGACCTTGGCGAGGGCGCCGGCAAAATCCTTCATGTCGACCAGCTTCATCGCGTCGTTCAACGGCTTGCCGACCGGGATGCGCACTTGAGGTCCCGTGGCCTTTGCGGTGTCGGCCCGGGCGTTGGGTCCGTTCCGCGCCGGCACGGCGGCATGGGCAGGCATCAGTGCGCTCACAGCGGTGGCTGACGCGGCAGAGACGAGTGCGGCCATTGCGGCACGCCGAATGAGTTTGTTCATGGCTTTTCCTCTTCCTACTTCCACGTGGAGGTCGGGGACTCTTAACCCTCGACCGGCCAACCGCTCCATCTAGGTCATACACATGGCGGGCCCGATTCTGGACCCGCCATAGGAGTATGGATTCCGCAATTTTATGGCAACCTAATGGCGGATTCTACCCCTTGCGGGCGTAGATCGACCACAGCCTCGCGATTGGGGCTTCCTTGCTGTTCCTGGCGACCGAATCAAAGGCGCTGACCGCCTCGGGCTTCTTGCCCTGGGAAAAAAGCGCATGGCCAAGCGCGACCTTGGCGCCTTCGGGATCGGCGAGCTTGCCCTTGGCGATGCCGGCTCTTATGGCATCCTCGGATTCCTTGTACTTGCCCATCGACCAATAGATCATCCCCAGCTTGACGCTGGCGTTGGGATCGCTCGCCGCTTTTTTCTGCAGATCGGCCTGAATGGCGACGTTTGCCATGATGTCATCGTTAATTTTCTTGAACAGCCGCGTCACCCGTTCGCTGCTCTGTACCGCCTTGGCGGCCGTCCCCTTGTCGAGAACCGCTTTGGCTTCTGACGGGTAGCCCGCGATCAGCGCCTGCTGAGCCGCTTCCTGATATTCGCTATCGGCTTTCAGGTCGCCTAGCGCCAGACGCAGGCGATAGATATCCATCGTCTGCTCGTCGTTGATGCCCTTTTCATTGCGGGCCAGCTGCAACAGGTCGTGCCAGTATTCCAGCTTGGGATAATTGAGCGCGAGCCGTTCGAGCGACGCGCGGCGACCAACGGCGTCGTTCATCTTGAAATACACCGCCTGCTGGAATTTCAGCGCGGCTTCCGGCGGGTTGGCCGCCTGAAGAAGCGGATCCGCCTGGGCCAGGGCTTCCTTATATTGCCCGGCAGTGGCCAGCGTGCCGGCGATATAAAGGCGTGTGTCAGGATCGAGGCTGTTGCCCAATTGGTTGGCGTATTCGGCCACCTTGGCCTTGTTGTTCATCATGTTGGCAACCGAGAGCGCCTGCTTCAGGTTCTCGTTCTTGTTACCTTCATTGGCCGCGATGTTCTTTTCGATCTGCGCGAGGGCCGAAGGGTAATCCTTGGCCTTGATCGCATAGTCGATGATCATGCCGTGGAGGATCGGATTCAGCGCGGCCGGCTTGCCCTCGCGAATGCCATCTGCCTCTTTGGCCTTGGCCAGCGCTTCCGCGAAACGACCCGCCTTATAATCGTCCTGCGCGGTTTTGACCGCGTCGGCTAAAGCCTTATTTTCAATGGTAAATTTCGGAGCGGCAGCGGCGTAAACGGGGGTCGACGAAACCATCCCGGAAGCCACAAATACCGTAGCGCCCATCAGAAACGCCGCGGAAAGCGTGCGCGTGATCTTCGAATTCATCGGTTCCTCTTTCGTTCGGACGGAGCCGCCTTGGCTCGGCACCGTCTTAAACGCCCCAAAAACCCTGACAGATTACTGGATATATTGATCGGTGCCTACAAATCCAATCTTGGAGACCCCGAGACGCTGGGCATCGGCAAGCGTTCTGGCGACCGCCTCGTACTTGGCGAGGCGATTCGGCCGCAGATGAACTTCAGGCTGCGGTATCTGGTTCGATATGTCTTGGAAATATTTGTCGAGCTGGGCGCGGCTGGAAACCGGCGTGCCGTTCCAGATCGGCGTGCCGTCGAAGTCGATCTCGAGATCCACCACGACGGGCGGCGTGGTCGGCGGCGGCGGATTGGCCTGCGTCTGCGGCAAATCCAACTTCACCGCATGCGTCTGGATCGGAATGGTGATGATCAACATGACCAGAAGCACGAGCATGACGTCGATCAACGGCGTCGTGTTCATCTCCACCATGACTTCATCGGTGCCGCCGGCTGATCCAACGCTCATCGACATGGGGCGTTACCTCTCTTGTCTTTCTAACTCAAAATATCTTCTGTTCGGGGTTGGTGATAAACCCGACCTTCAACATAGAAGAACGCTGCAAATCGGCGAGCACGCGGCCAATACTTTCGAAACGCGTATCCTTATCGCCACGGATATGGACTTCCGGTTGCGGCACTTTCACCGCTTCCTCTTTCAGCATGTCGAGCAGCTGATTGTTCTCGACCGGCGCATCGTTCCAATAATAATTGCCGTTCTTGTCGACGGCGATTGTGATGTTCTCAGGCTTGGTAATGGTGACGATGTTGGTGGCCACCGGAAGCGCAATCGGCACCGACTTGATCACCACCGGAATGGTGATCAGGAAGATGATCAAGAGGACGAGCATGATGTCGACCAACGGTGTCGTGTTGATGGTCGAGTTGATCTCGTCTTCTTCGTCGGCGCCGCCGCTGGGCAAACTCATCGACATAACAAACGTCCTTTCGAATTACGCCAAGTTTCCGGCTCAGCGCTTGGACGACAGCAGATAGGTCTGAAGGTCGTTCGCAAAGGAGCGGAATTTCTCGGCCAGCACCTTATTGCGGCGAACCAGGAAGTTGTAGCAAAGCACTGCCGGCACCGCGACCGCGAGACCCATCGCAGTCATGATGAGCGCTTCACCCACCGGACCGGCGACCTTGTCGATCGAAGCTTGGCCGGCAATACCGATGGCGGTCAACGCGTTCAGAATGCCCCACACCGTTCCGAACAGTCCGACGAACGGCGCCGTCGAACCCACAGAAGCAAGGAAGGAGATACCGCCGCCGAGCCGCGCATTCTCTTCTTCAACCGCGCGCTGCAATGACATCTGCACCCAGTCGGCTTGGCTCAGCATGCCGCCCTGGCGCGCCATCGCCTGTTGCCCGCGTTCTGCCACGTTGCGGAACACGTTGTTCTTGCCGAGCTTGTCGATGCCCTCTTCCAGATTGCCGGCGGTCCAGAACTTCTTTTCCGTCGTCTTGGCTTGGCTCATGAGACGAGCCTGTTCCCAGTATTTGGTGAAGAAGATGTACCAAGTTCCCAGCGACATGATCGCAAGAAGGCCAAGCACGCCTTTTGACACGAAATCGCCGCCTGCCCAGAGAGCGCCGAGGCCGTACGGATTTTCCACCACGGCGGTGGCCGTGGGCGGCGTGACGCCTGCGGCTCCGGCATCAGCCGGCGCCGGTTCCGTCGCAGCGGGGGCCGCTGCGTCTGGCGGGGGGGTCTGCGCGCTGACCGGGGCAATGGCCAGCATGAAAGCGACGAAGGCGGAAGCGATCGTCAAGGTTTTCACGTTCATTATACTCTGCTCCGTTTTTTAATAAGGACGCTGCTCGCGTCCGCCAGTGCACAAACTCTTACGCTGTCCGATGTCACAGAAGACCGTTGGACGCGGCATTCCGATAGATCATTTCAGCGCGAAAATAACTTCCGCGGGTAGCGAAACAGCCACCGGCTTGCCGTCTTGCGTCGCAGGCTTAAACTTCCAGCGCTTCTTCACCATCGTGCAAGCGGCGTCGTCAAGACGAGGCTTGCCGCTCGTCGTTGTCACGGCGCATTCGGTGACGCCGCCATCGGCAGCGATCGTATATTTGATCGCAACCTTGCCTTGCTCCTGCAAGCGAATCGACACAGGCGGATAATCGTCTTGGGTCACCTGGTGACTCGTGGTCGGCGTTGGCGGTGTCGGCGGCGGCGGCGGCGGCGGCGGCG
>DATHDZ010000121.1:0-4578 GCA_035318785.1 Micropepsaceae bacterium | reverse complement strand
TCGCGCAGCTCGGGATTGAGGTCCTTGGGCAGCATCTGCCCGAGCTTCGTATAGACGGTGCCCGTCAACTGATTCGCGACGTTCGGAAGATCGGCGCAGGCGCGGACCTGACTCTTCACATTGGTGGCGAGCAGCATCGCGCGTTGTTTGAGCATGGCGTCGGGATTTGGCGGCAGCGGAATAAGCAGCCTGTCCAATGGCAGCGCCGCCATGGGATCGGCCACCTCGACTTTTGTCTCTTGGACAACCGTGCCGAAAGGTTCGCGGCGATCGCGCAATTGCACGACATAAAAGCCGCCCTCGGCGCGGATCGGACCGGCGATCTGACCCGGGCGCAGTTCCGCAATCGCGCGATCGAGATCTTCGGACAACTGACCCTGGACCACCCATCCGACATCGCCCCCGTCGGCGGCGGACGGCGTCTGGCTGAATTGGCTGGCCACGGCGGTGAATGGCGCGCCTTGTTTGATCTGTAGGACGATCTGCTCGGCGCTCGTCTTGACGTTCATTTCGTCTTCGGGCCGGTCCACCGCCACGAAGATTTCCGACAGCAGGAATTGAGGTTTGTCGGCGCCCTTCTTAAGGCGGTCCAGCGCCTCGTCGACTTGGGAATCGTTGATGAGGATGTCGGTCCCGTAACGGGCGGCGACCAGCTTCTGCCAGATGATCTGCGCCGCGACTTGCTGGCGGAACGTCTCGATGACGACGCCATTGTTCGTGATCGAGGTGATGATTTGCGCCACCGTAAGGTGGTTGTCGTCGGCGATGTTCTGCAACGCCTTGTCGACGTCGGTCTTGTTGACGGAGATCTTGTGCTTGGTGGCTTCCTGAAGCTCAAGAATTTCGTCTTCCAGCGAACGCAACACCTGCGCGCGAATTTGCGGAAGCGTGTCCTTGGTCGGCCTCACTCCGGATGTGGCGAGGAAAAGCGCCGTGCGCTGGTCGAGATCGTATTCGGAAATCACGTAGTCGTTCACGATGGCGGCCACGCCGGTGGAGACTTTCTTTGCGGTGATGTTCACCTGCTCGGCCGCTGGCGGCGTAGGGATCACCGGGAGCGGCCCATCGGGCGACGCGGCAGGGGTCGGCGGAGCAACGCTGGGGGCTGGCGCAACGCTGGGGGTGGTCGGCGCAGCGGCGTCTTGCGCGACGGCCGGCATAGGGGCGAAGGCTACGCCCGCCAGGCACAGGGTGCGCAGAAGAATATCTAGACGATGAGACATCTTTCTCCGGCTCCAAAAACCATGATCCGCGCGGGCTAGCGCCCAGCGCCGGGCCAAACAAGCCCACCCAATCCCCGAAGCGGGAATCTACCCATTTTGCCCGCCGCTTCAAGCGCTTGAAGTCAGGACGGGGTCAGGAGCCCGTGAACCCGGTCTTCAAGCCGATGCGAAAAATCACGGAAGACGCGGGTTTCAGGTTCAAAGTCGCGGTATCCCGACGATGAAAACCCAGCGAAGCCACGAAACATTCGTCGTCATAGGTGATGCCGATGCTGCTCTCGAGCATCTTGCCTGTGGCCAGGTCCCGGCGGGCTTCCCCGAAAACGCCCCAATAGCGGTAGAGCAAAATGGTCGTTGTCAGATTCACCTGCTCCTGCTCGCCGAGCGTCGGATCAGCGGCGCTGGTCGGAAGCTTCAGATAGCTGAGATCGATTACAGAACGGCCGAGCCGGGCGCGCAGATACACCTCGTTGCGCCGGATCGTGCCATCGCTGGGATCGATGTTGAATTGGTGGGTCAGCGAGAGATTGGGCGGAAAATCGATCTTGAACTGACCCACAATGTCCGATTTGTCGTCGTTCAGGCGGAAGCCGGCCGGAAAGGAGGAGCCGCTCGTGAAACGGAATTGCTGGCCCAAGGTCGCCGAGACCGTGCCATAGGGCAGCAGCGCGCTTGCGCGAACGCCCACATTGGACCGCGGACCTCCCGTCCAAAGGTCGAGCCCGGGCGAGGGATTGGCGCTGAAAAGATTTGTCACGTCGAATTCGAATGCGGTGCTGTCTTCGTTGGGCAGTCCCCGCGGATTGCCGCCGCCTGACGCCACGACCAGTTGCGCGATCGGCTCGATCACCACGCTGGTGTTGGGGATGCCGACATCGCCCGCAAAGGGCCAGCGCCATTCCAGCATGCCATAGCCGAGGGCGCGGCCGATCATTTCGGTATTCTTGGCGGCGGACGGGACTTCAAAGCGGGCGTCCTCGATATAATAGGTATCGCCGCGCAAGAAACCTTCCAGCGTGAAAAGCTGCCCGTCATTGGTCGTATAGGGAAGCCGCCAATCCACGTCGGCAGAGCCCCGCAACACATCCGTGCCCTGATCCCGGTTCAGATAAAGCGCGCTCGCGTTCGCCTTGAACCGCCCTCCCCAGACCTTGTACTCGGGGATGTAGGTGTATTGCATCAAGGGCAAGGCAATCGGGATTTGGCCGGGAAGGTCGGTCGCTCTCAAGCTTTGGAAGTAATAACCCGTGATCTCGGCGCGGCTCCTTCCCGACACGCGATCGGCAAAGAGGTCCGTCGTCAGGCGGTCCTGATTCGAAAACTCATAACGCTTGAGATAGGTCTTGTTCGAACTGAGCTGCACATCGAAACCCGTCCGCCACGAATCGGTCAGCGGGAGGCGGCCCGAGCCGAACAGGCTGCTCATCCAGATGCTTTCGCCGGGCTTGCCGCTGGCGCTGGAATCGTAGCCCAAGGTCCCCTGGAGCCAGAGCCCGCCGTCTCCCCAGCGTTGGCGATATTCGGTTTGCAAGACTGCGCCCGCGTTCGAGGTAATGAAGGGATCGATCGTGAGATCCCGGTTGGGCGACAACGCGATATAATAGGGAACCTTGATGAAGCTTCCGAGCGAGCCGATCGTGCCGACATCGGGCAGCAGAAACCCGCTCTTGTATTTCACCGTCGGGTCGGCCTGCGAGAAATAGGGCAGGTAGAAAACCGGTACGCCGAGGAAATCGAACGAAGCATCCTCGAAATAAATTTGCTTCTCGAGCTGATCGTGAACGATGCGCGCCGCGCGGATTTCCCACAGCGGCATGCGCTCGCCTTCTTCCTGACAGATGGCGCAAGGGGTGAACACGGCGCCATGCGCGATGGTGAAGCGACCCTCGCGACGTTCGCCGGCCGAGGCGGCGAGACGACCGTTTTGGCCGATCAGCGCAGCGAAACCTTTCAGCGCCCCTTCGCGCAAGTCCTGCGTCAGCTCGACGGAATCGGCGTAGGCGACGTTGCCGGTGGCGTCCTGCAGGCTGACATTGCCGGTCGCGGTGACGGTATCGGTGTTCTCGTTGTAGACGACCTCGTTCGCGAGAAGCGTGCGCTCATCGTCCGAGATTTCGACATGGCCCTTGGCCGTCACCACGCCCGTCGAGGTGTCGTAGGTGATCTCGTCCGCCTGAAGCAGCACGCGGCTCGGCTCGCGGGTCTGCGCTTGGGCAGTGTGCAATCCGATAGCGATACCCATCGCGGCCGCGCTAACAACCACCGCCGCCGTGCGCGCTTCCCGCCAGATGTGGCCCCGCTTCCCCCGCTTGCGCTTCACCCGTCTTCCTCGTGGAAAAGCAATGTCATGCCGAGAAGAGTCGCCGCCGCTGCTGGGGCAATGGCGGCCAGGGGAGTGGGCAGAATACCGGACTGTCCCAGGGCGCGGGTCACATCACCAAGGAAGTAGACCCCGAACCCCGACAGCACCGCGGCGAGCACGAGCTGCGGTACGCCGCCAAGCCGAGCGAGGCGAAGCGAAAAACTTGCCGCCATGAAAACCATGGCGGAAAAGAGCAAAGGCAGCGCCAGCAAGGAGTACCAATAGAGGCGATGGCGCAGCGCCGAGAAGCCCGCTCCCTCCGCATTGGCGATGAAGCGGGGCAATTCCCAGAACGAGATCGTGTCGGGCGAGGCGAAGCTCTCCTGGATCTGCGATGGCGTGAGTTCGGTCGTTAGGTCATAGGCGTCGTGATGCTGCGGACGGCCATCGGCTCCGCTGACCCAGGCATCGACCAGGTGCCAGTTGCCGTCCTGGAGATCGGCGGATGCCGCGTCGATGCGGCCGGCGTAATGGTCCAGGCCCTGATAGAGGAAGACGATCACCTCTTCGAGGTGCACGCCTTGATCGGCTACCCGGAGTGCGTGCACCACCGACTGATGCGAGGCGTCGCCCTGGCGCAGCCACAGGCCGGTCGAAGACACCGCGAGCTGCGAAGCCTGGCCGTGAACGTAGCGTGCCTCGAGCCTGGTATATTGGGAGAGGAATGCCGAGGCCATCGGATTGAACACCGTCATGGTCAGCACGCCGAGAAGGACGGCCACCAAAAGAGGCGGGGTCAGGAACTGCCAGGCAGAGACGCCCGCGGCGCGCGTCGCCACCAGCTCGTGACTCCGCGTCATGCGCGAAAAGGCGAAGATCGCGCCGAGCAGGACGGCGAAGGGCAGCAGCTTTTGCGCGATGTCGGGAAGCTTCAAAAGACTCATGCTGATCACCACGTCGGGCGGTATGCCCCGTTCCGTGGTGCGGCTGAAAAGATCGGCCAGATCGAGCGACAGCGCGATGGCCGAAAGCGCGCCGAACACGATGATCACC
>DATHDZ010000120.1:0-6614 GCA_035318785.1 Micropepsaceae bacterium | reverse complement strand
TGCCGCGAGCCAGCAGGTCAACGCCCATGCCGAGCCGATGCTCCAACCCGCCAGCACGTCGGTCGGGTAGTGCAGCCCCAGAAAGACACGGCTTACCCCGATCAGGAAGACAAGGAAGATCGCCACCGCCATGACATAGATCTTGACCGCCACGGATGGGGCGTCCCGGGCGAGAAGAGCACCGAGGGTGAGATAGACCACGGCCGACACGGCGGCATGACCGCTCGGAAAGCTCGAGGTGAAGACCTGCGCGGCGTGAAGCACAAGGTCCGGCCGGGGGCGGTCGAAAATAAATTTGAGCAGATCGTTCAATGCTGTCCCGCCCGCTACGGAAATGAGCATCAGCAGCGCGGGGCCACGCTTGCGGAGCAAAAGCAGGTAGCCGATCACGGCGCCGGACAAGATGACCACGACGATGATGCTGCCGAGCGAGGTAACGTCGCGAGCAGCTTCTTCCACCCAGGGCGGTCCGATGGGATCGGAGATGTTGCCGGCGCTGCGAAAGGCGAGGATGGCACTGCGGTCGAAACCCGCGGTCTCGCCCTCGAAAACATCCTGGGCGATGAGGATGAAAATCAGCAACAGCGCGGCGATCAGGAGGAGGGTCCCCAACAACCAGATCTCAGGCTGGCGCATCCGCATCGGTGCCCTCAAACGCTACTCCTTTCGCTCATTTGGCTGATGTAACGCTGTCAACAGCGAAGGGCTGCATTGCGCCTTTGCCCATCGTTTTCCCGCCTAACCCAAGGGTGCCTAGCCGAAAGGCGGGTCTTCTTACGCGCGGTTCACCGTTTGGTAACTCTAAATATCGTTGTATCCGGGTCTCTGTTTTGGAATTGGCCCTGCATGATGATTGAGGATTCCGATCTCGCAAAGCGCAAGTTGCGGGCGCTCATTGTCGACGACAACGAGCATATGCGTGCGCTTTTGCGCCGGCTGTTGCAACGGATGTGCGTCGAGAGCTCCGAATATGCGGACGGGAGCGCTGCCCTGGAAGCCCTCGAATCGGAGATGCCCGACTTCATTCTCTCGGACCTCACGATGCAGTTCATGGACGGCATCAGTTTCGTCCGGACGATGCGCCGCTCGCCGAACGAGAAGGTCCAGACCACGCCCGTCATTATGATCACCGGCCACGCGGACCGCCATCGAGTCGTAGGGGCTCGGGATGTCGGTGTGAACGAGATCATGGTGAAACCTGTCACCGAACGGGGACTTCATAGCCGCATCCAAGAGATCATCTTGAGACCCCGGCCTTTCGTCTTCGGCCCGACCTATTTTGGGCCGTGCCGCCGCCGCCGCCGCGATATAAAGTACAGGGGCCCGGAACGGCGCAAGACCGTCATGGCGATCTGACCAAGGCCCGCCTAGGGGACCCTTTCCCCGAGCACCGCGAGTACCCCCCTTTTGTCATTCCCGGCGATCGCCACGGCTCGCCGGGGATGACATGGAGCTAAGTAGCCGCGCATTTTCGGGGTATGGTGCCTGCCGGACCATTGAGAAATTCCATCCGGGAGGGGGCTCATGACATTCCGCATGCTCGCGTGGGGCTTCGCACTCATCATCGCGACGCCGCTCGTTGCCGAGGCGCAGCCGGTCTCGAAAACCTATCCGGTCGTCCAGGGCAAGACCTACAAATTCGAAAAGATCGCCGATGGCGTCTATTACGCGACGGGCGGATTCGGCAGCAACAACGTCGTGATCGTCAATGACGACGATGTCCTGATCGTGGATACCGGCACCACGCCGGCCAATACGCGCGCGTTCCTGGCGGACATCAAGATGCTGTCCAATAAGCCCGTGCGCTATGTCGTGAACACGCATTGGCATTTCGATCATACCGATGGCAATTCGATCTTCGGCCCGGAAGTGCAGATCATCGCGCATGATTATGTGCGCACCGCGATGACCACCTTCGACGTGCTCAATCGCGAGCCGTACAAGACCTCGCAGGGCACGGCCGTACCGGCGCAGATCGACGGATTGAAGAAGCAGATCGCGGCGGAGGCAGATTCGGCACGCAAAGCCACGCTGGCCAAACAGCTCGCGGATTCGGAAAACATCCTGGTGCAGCTCAAGGAGATCAAGCCGACCCCGCCGAACGTGACCTATTCGAGCAAATTGGTTCTCCACAGAGGACAGAGGGAGATCGACCTTATTTTCTTAGGCCGCGGCCATACCGGCGGCGATACGGTGGTCTATCTCCCCAAGGAGAAAATCGTCGCGACCGGCGATCTCATGGAAAGCCGGCCTGCCTATATGGGCGACGCGTTCTTCGACGAATGGGTCACGACGCTGGAAGCGCTCAAGAAGCTGGACTTCGAAGTGGACTTGCCGGGCCATGGCGTGCCCTTCACCAACAAAAGCCTGATCACCGCCTATCAATCCTATTTGCGGGATTTAACGGCGCAGGTCGCCAAGCTGCGCGCGCAGGGTGTCTCGGCCGAAGACGCCGCGCGCCGCATCGATCTCACCTCGCATGCGAAGGACTTCCCCGCGATTCAGGGGCCCGGCGCCGACATCCGCGGCGTCCGGCGTGTCTATGCCTGGATGGATGAGCGCGGCCAGAAATAGCGTCTCGACAGTTCATCCAGCGGGAGTTCGACATGGAGCACAGCACCCCGTCCTTCTCCCGCCGCACCCTGGTCAAAACCGCGGCAGGATTGGCAGCGGGATTCGCGGCCGCAAGACTGGGCGGCGGCGAGGCGAGGGCCGCCGATGCCGCGCAGCGTTTCGCACGTCAGGCCGCCGTGAATCCGCGCCAAAGAATCCTGCTCAAGGGCGGCACGATCATCAGCATGGATGGACGCGTCGGCGATCTCGCCAAGGGCGATGTCCTGATCGAGGGCACGAAAATCGCCGCGGTCGGGGCCAATCTCAGCGCGGCGGGGGCGCAGATCATCGACGCGTCCAACATGATCCTCATTCCGGGATTCGTCGATTGTCACCGCCATTCCTGGGAAGGCCAACTGCGCCGCATCAATCCCAATGCGCCGACGCTGGCCGATTATGCGAACGCCACGCATTTGTCCTTCGCCACCCATTACCGCCCGCAAGACATGTATGTCGGCGGCATGATCACCGCCTTGGGCTGCATCGATGCCGGCATCACCTGCGTCATCGACAATTCCCACAATGCGCGCAGCGCGGGCCATTCGGATGCCGCCGTCGAGGCGCTGTTCGATTCGGGCATCCGCGCGGTCCATGCGTCTGGTGCGCCGCAAGCCGGGGAATGGGACCGCCAATGGCCGCAGGACCTAACGCGCCTGCAGAAGACCTATTTCTCGAGCCCCGATCAGCTTGTGACATTGCGCATGTTCTCAGGGCCCAATCGCGACAATTGGAATGTCGCCCGCCGCCTGGGTTTGCGGATCACGAGCGAGTTCCAGGGACCGATGGCAGGCGATCTTCTCGACCCGCTTTGGCAGGAGAAGATGGTCGGGCCTGACAACACCTTCAACCATTGCGGCGCGCTGCCCGAACGGACGTGGCAGATCCTGCGCGAATCCGGCGCCACGGTCGATGTGTGCCCGCGTTCGGATGCACAATACGCACTGGGCGAAGGGATTTCCGCTTATCAGCACGCGCTCGACCATGGGATCAAGCCGGGCTTTTCGGTGGACAATGAGACCTCCTACAGTTCCGACATGTTCGCCGAGATGCGCGTCGCCTTCTACATGCAGCGGGCGTTGGCGCAGAACCGGAAGTTCGGCGGGCAGCCCAATATCCCTGCCCCCGTCAATGTCCGCGATGTGTTGGAGGCCGCGACGGTGAACGGCGCGAATTGCGCAGGGCTCGCCGATAAGATCGGCAGCATTGCGCCCGGCAAGGAAGCCGATCTGGTGATGATCCGGGCCGACGATATCAATCTGTACCCGTCCAACAATGCGCTGGGTACGGTCGTGCAGGCGGCAGACCGCAGCAATGTCGACACCGTGATCATCGGCGGCCAGATCCGCAAGCTGCACGGCAGGATCGTGGATCTCGACATGAATCGGCTGAAGCGTATGGTCGAGGAATCGCGGAGCTATCTTTTCGCCAAGGTCAATTACAAGGAAGACCTCTTCGCGGAGAGACTCCCGAAGCTGTTCTAGCCGGACATCTCGCCGGGCGCCGAACAATCTCCCGTCATCGCGTCTTGTCACTCCCACCATGGCGGAGCATAGTTTTGCGCGGGGGGGGGCGACCGCTTGTTGCGGCGGCGTTTGTAAAGAGACCGCGCCTTGCCTAAGCACCTGACATGATCGCCCAGATGCCGCCCGCGGCTGCGCTGCCCGGGGACGCAGCTCTTCAAATCATCCTCGAAACGGCGCTCGATCCGGTCGTCATCATGGATTCCGACGGCAAAGTCGCGGCCTGGAGCGCGCTGGCCGAAGAGACGTTTGGCTGGAGCGCGGAAGAAGCGTTGAACCGCAAAATGGCTGATCTGATCATACCGGACCGCTATCGGCAGGACCATAATCGTGGGCTTCGCCATTATAACGAAACCGGGGACGGGCCGTTGTTGCGGCGGCGGGTGGAAATCACGGCCCTTCGCCGCAGCGGCGAGGAGTTTCCCATCGAATTGTCGATCTCGCCGTTCGAGCGCGCGGGGGCGCGGGTGTTTGTCGGATTCTTGCGCGACATCACCGATCGTCACGGAACGCATCTTGTCCTGGAAAGGCAAGCGCGGCAGGCGATCCTGCTGGGGGAGGTGACCGCGCTCGCGGCCGAAACAAAGTCCGTGTCGAACGTTCTGCAGCTCTGTCTGGACGCCGTATGCGAACTGTCCGGCTGGCCTGTCGGACATGCCTATGTCCCATCCGAAGACGGCTCGCTGGAGTTTATCCCAACTGCGATCTGGCATGTCGACGACGAAAAATATGGGCGCTTGCGACAAGTGACGATGAATAGCCGGTTCCGAAGCGGCGTCGGCTTGCCGGGAATGATCTGGCAGACGCAAAACGTGCGGTGGGTCGCCGACATTTCGCAAGCAGAGGCCAACATTCCCCGCTTTCGTGAGTTGAGCGACCTCAATGTCCGAGCCGCTTTCGGCGTGCCGATCAAAAGCGGCGACAAGGTGATCGCCGTCCTGGAATTCTTCAACGACGTCGTGATGGAACGCGACCCTCAGGTGTTGCTCATTGCCCGTACATTCGGGGACCAGGTTGGACGTGTTCTGGAACGGCGCGAAGTGCTGCAGCGCCAAGAAATGTTGGTCGCCGAGCTCAACCATCGCGTGAAGAACATGCTGGCGGTCGTGCTGGCGATCGCGATGCAGACGGCCCGCGGCGCGAACTCGCTTGAACTCTTCAAGAAGGATTTCTCCGGGCGTCTTGTTTCGCTGGGGCGGAGCTACAGTCTCTTGACCGCCTCGGAATGGAAACAAACCCTGATCAAGGACATCGTCCAGGAGATCGTCACGCCCCATGTCGCTGCCGAGCAGCTGGAATTCGACGGGCCCGAGATTTCGTTGTCCGCGAAGGCGACCCTGGCGATGAGCATGATCCTGCATGAATTGGTCACGAACGCGGTCAAATATGGCGCGCTGTCCGTTCCAGCCGGGCGCATTGCGCTGCGCTGGACGCTGGCCGATCCGGAGGCGAGCACCCCGCGGGTCGCACTTGTCTGGGAAGAGAGCGGCCTATCCGATCTGCGAGAGCCAGAACAGAGATCGGGTTTTGGCAGCAAGCTCATTGAAATGAGCGCACGGCAGGAACTGGGCGGCCGTGTCGACGTGACCTACCGGCGCGAGGGCATCCGCTACGATTTCCGGTTTCCCTTTCGCTACGGATAGCCGGCCCATCCCCCGGCCCGGCCACTGCCATTCAGAGTCCCGGAATGGTGCTATAATTTCTAGACCTCGCCTGCCGGAAGAGGAGTCTCCGATGCCAGAATTCACGCCACGTTGGATGCCGGCGGCGATCGTCGTAGCAATCTTTGCAGCCGGGAGCGGATATGAGGCCGCCGGACAAGATGCGCTTGCACCGCCGGGATTTCACCATCTCCATTTGAATTCGGTCAATCCCGATGCCGCGATCGCATTCTATGCCAAGGAATATCCGAGCACCGCGAAGGCGGAATGGGGCGGTTATCCTGCCTTGCGTTCGCCCAACAATGTCCTGGTGCTGTTCACCAAGGTTGCGCAGCCTCCGGCCGCCGATCCGCAAATCACCGCGTTCTGGCATTTCGGCTGGCACGTCACCGATGTGCGCAAGAACATGGAGCTCTACAAGACCCGTCCCGAAGTGACGCTTGCGCCGCTCTACACCACGGACGAGGGCGGCACGGTCCTTGTCAGCAGCGATACTTGGCCCGGCACGGGCGGCTTGCTCGGCCTGACCAAGGCGCAGATCGCCGACGCGAAAGCGAAGGGCGTGCAGCCGGCCGGCGGGGCGGGCTTCGCCTATATGCGCGGCCCCGACGGTGCCCTGATCGAATATCAGGGCAATATGCCGGCCGAGCGATTCAATCATGTCCACATGTATCAGGAGGATCCGTTCTGCGCGCAGCTCTGGTATCGCAAACATCTGAACGCACCGACACCGCAAGCTGCCGCAGGAGCGCCAACGCGAACCGAGGCCGATTGCAAAGTGGCGCGCAGCCCCGACCGCACCTGGCCGGCGCTGGAGAAG
>DATHDZ010000119.1:0-15153 GCA_035318785.1 Micropepsaceae bacterium | reverse complement strand
CTTCTCCATCAACCGCACCATCTCATCCAAAGCTTTTTTACGGGCTTTCGCGTCCTTAGGTCCGCGCGCGGGAATCAGCCGGGCCACTGCTCGCCCGTTGCGCGTAATCGTGATTTCCTGTCCCTCTTCGGCTTCTCGAAGAAGACGAGAGAATTGCTGATTGGCTTCCCGAGCTCCGACCGTGCGCATATTTCTTCTTTCCAAGTATGTCACTACAGTAGTGCGTTTTTTAGGCCGGGGCAACCGGTTTGAGGATAGGTCAAATGACTTCGGTTGATGATGTGCTCCTCTCCCGCCAAGGGGCTCTTGGCCATATCACGCTGAACCGGCCCAAAGCCCTCAATGCGTTGACCCATGAAATGTGTGCCTCGATCTTGGGGCAATTGCTGGAATGGACGCGCGACTCGGATGTCAAAGCCGTCCTGATCGATGCCGTGCCCGGGCGCGCCTTCTGCGCGGGAGGCGATCTGCGCGCCATCTATGAATCGGGCAGGAAGCATGACGGCACGGCGCAAGCCTTTTTCACCACCGAATATCGCCTGAACGCCGCCGTGAAGCATTTTCCCAAACCCTATGTCGCGCTCATTGACGGCATCGCGATGGGCGGTGGCGTCGGCGTTTCCGTCCACGGGTCGCATCGCGTGGTCAGCGAAAACGCGCTCTTCGCCATGCCGGAAACGGGGATCGGACTCTTTCCCGATGTCGGTGGAAGTTATTTTCTACCGCGACTGCCAGGCGAGCTCGGGATGTACCTCGCTCTTACCGGTGCCCGAATCGGCCCATCGGACATGCTCTATACCGGTGCAGCAACGCATTTCATTCCCGCCGCGAAATTTGCTGCGATTGCGCCGCGCCTCGCGAAGGGCGAACCGGTAGACCGCGTGCTCGAGAGCATGAACGAACAGCCCGGTCCGCCGCCTCTGGCGGACCATCGCGCGGTCATTGATCGGGTGTTTTCCGCATCTTCCATGGAAGATTTGATGGAACGCCTCAACGAGGCTGGCGCCTGGGGAAGAGAAACCGCATCGCTTCTTAGAGAGCGTTCGCCGACCAGCCTCAAGCTCACATTCCGTCAAATGCGGGAGGGCAGAAGGCTCGATTTCGATTCCTGCATGCGCATGGAGTACCGGCTTACCAATCGGGTGCTGGCGGGGCACGACTTCTATGAGGGCGTGCGTGTCACGCTCATCGATAAGGGTAAACGCCCCCATTGGCAGCCACCGACACTGGACGCCGTCTCAGACGCCGCTATTGCGCCTTTTTTTGTCACGCTCGGCGACCAAGAGTTGATCGTAAATGGTCAAATTGGCACAGAACGGCTGCGCCCGCGCTAAGTCCCTATTAACGCACGACTGTTAGCTTGCAAGTCGGTAGGGCCCCAAAGGGGGAAAGACATGACGGCAATGCCCAAAGTACAGACGGCCGAAAAGCTCGAAGAGTCCGATCAGCTCAGGCCACGCTATCTCGAGAGCCTCAATCTCGTCGAGCGGCTGCATCGTCAGCTTCTCGATGTGATTAAGGATGAGCTTGATCGTCGCGGTGAACGTGTGGTCAACAGCGTTCAAGCCCTGCTGCTCTTCAATATCGGCGACCAGGAACTGACCGCGGGCGAACTCCGCACGCGCGGCCACTATCTCGGTTCCAACGTCTCCTACAATCTGAAGAAGCTCGTGGAGTCCGGTTATATCCATCACGAACGCTCCGATGTGGACCGCCGTTCGGTGCATGTCAGCCTGACCGAAAAGGGCTGTGAGATCCGTGACGTCGTGACAAAGCTGTTCGATCGTCACCTGGAGTCCATCGAAGCCGTCGGCAACGTCACCGGCCAGGACTTCGAAGACCTCAATACGAGCTTGCGCCGGCTCGAGCGATTCTGGCTCGACCAGGTGCGCTATCGGCTCTAGTCGCGAATCATTCTCAACTTCGCGGAATATTTAATCGTTACCGACCGGAATCCTGAGACAATTCGCATGCGCGAATGATCGGTCTTGGGCTATTCTCCCCGCCAGCCGCCGTATAGAAGATCGGCAGAGCCGGGGAGAGTAGGGACCACATGCCGTTCGCGTACGGCCATATCTTCAAGGACAATCTGGCGAAGCTGAAGCGCGAAGGGCGCTATCGGGTTTTCGCGGATATTCTGCGCCATCAAGGTCAGTTCCCTACCGCGGTGCATCACACGGCGAATGGGATCAGGCCGATAACAGTCTGGTGCAGCAACGATTATCTCTGCATGGGCCAGCACCCCAAAGTGCTCGCGGCAATGAAAGAGGCGATCGACAAAGCCGGTGCCGGGTCGGGCGGTACGCGGAATATTTCCGGCACCAATCATTTCCATGTCGAGCTCGAAAAAGAGCTCGCAGATCTCCATGGCAAGGAATCGGGACTGCTGTTCACGTCCGGGTTTGTTTCGAACGAAGCAACCTTGTCGACGCTCGCCCGATTGCTGCCAGGCTGCATCTTCTTCTCCGATGAGCTGAACCATGCCTCGATGATCGAAGGCATGCGCCATTCGGGTGCCGAAAAGCGCATCTATCGCCACAACGACATGGCGCACCTCGATGAGCTCCTGAAAGCAGCGCCGCCGAACGCTCCGAAAATCATCTGCTTCGAATCCGTCTATTCGATGGAAGGCGATTTCGGCCAGATCGGGAAGATCTGCGATCTCGCGGAACGTTATGGCGCGATGACCTATCTCGATGAGGTGCATGGCGTCGGCCTTTACGGTCCTCGCGGCGGCGGTGTTGCGGAACGCGACGGCGTGATGCACCGCGTCGATATCATCGAAGGGACGCTTGCCAAGGCGTTCGGCGTGATGGGCGGTTACATCACGGGCAGCTCCGCGATCATCGATTGCGTTCGGTCCTTCGCGGCCGGCTTCATCTTTACGACGTCGCTGCCTCCGGCCATTAGCGCCGGCGCACTCGCCGCCGTCCGTCATCTGAAGGAGAGTACGGCTGAGCGCGAAGGTTTGCAGCGCCGCGCCACACGCTTGAAAGGCCTCCTCGGCCAACGCAGCGTTCCGCTGATCGATTCGCCGAGCCACATCGTGCCCGTGCTCGTCGGCGACGCGGCACTGTGCAAAGTGGTCTCCGACGAGCTGCTGTTCACGCACGACATCTATGTGCAGCCGATCAACTTCCCGACCGTTCCGCGCGGCACCGAACGCCTGCGCATCACGCCATCGCCGATGCATACGGATGCGCAGATGGACCAGCTTGTTGAATCCATCGACACCGTCTGGACGGCATTGCGGCTCCGCCGCGCGGCCTGATGCCGAAATCGCGGCTTGACGACGGCCGCGAGATTCTCATTGAAATCGTAATTTTGGGCGGCTTCGCCAAAGTCTCTGCGATCGATCCCGTGACCGGAACCGAGGTCTCCCTCATGGGGCCGGGCAACGCCACGCGGGCGAGCTTGGAAGCCGCCGCGCTCAACAAGCTCGACTATGTCCTGAAAAAGAATGCCGTCGAGGAAAGCTAGCCTTTGCGCCGGCGGCCGGATGAAGACGCCGTGCGGCCAAGTCCGATCTTCTTGGCGAATTCCGAGCGCTGCGCCGCGTAATTGGGCGCGACCATCGGATAATCGGCCGGCAAGCCCCATTTTGCGCGGTATTCCTCAGGGGTCATATTGTAATTGGACCTGAGATAGCGCTTGAGCATTTTGAGCTTTTTTCCGTCTTCCAAGCAGACGATGTAATCGGGATTGACCGATCTCTTGACCGGCACGGCGGGTTTCTGCGAGGTCTGCACTTCGCCTTGGGAAGAACCGCCCAAACCGCCCAGCGTACTGTGTACGCTCTTGATCATGGCCGGGACTTCGGAGACCGGAATAGGATTGTTGCTGACATAGGCGGCGACGATGTCGGTCGTCAACTTGAGGATATCGTCGGATTTCATGATCTGATTGTCTGAATTTTGCGCCATTTGCCAAATCCCTGGAAGCTTGACAGATGCAATGCTTGGACGGCCGTTTATGCATTTGCCGATAAAGAAATCAAGGCAAAGACGCAACAGTCAAATACATAGCGCGACGGTGGAATAAAATATCCATGACCAAAAGACCTTGGTCCGGGTCAATTGAGCCGGGAACTTCGACTGCAGAAGGTAAAAAGTAAACTAGAGCCTGCCGCATATCGCCCCAGCGGCCGCATGGGCCATCTGAAGGTCGTTTGTTCCGGCGAGGATTAGCCTGCCGGGGTCGCCTTTGCGCATCCCTGGCCGACCCGCAAGGGTAAGATTTCTGTGTGCGTGATCCTACGATTTGTCGTGCGCTCTCCCCAGATTTGGTAAAGCTGCCTGATAAGCGCACAACCCGTTATGGTGAGGTGTAGGAGCATGGCATGGCGCCGGTAGTTGAAGGTTTTTTCACCCGTGGAGTGGCCGAAAGCGACCCGGAGCTGGCTGGCGCGATCGCTAAGGAATTGAGGCGCCAACAGGACAAGATCGAGCTGATTGCCTCGGAGAACATCGTTTCGCGCGCCGTGTTGGAGGCGCAAGGCTCCGTGCTTACCAACAAATATGCCGAGGGCTATCCGGGCCGGCGTTATTACGGCGGCTGCGAATATGTCGACATCGCCGAGACTCTGGCGATCGAGCGGGTGTGCAAGCTTTTCGAGTGCAGCTTTGCCAATGTGCAGCCGCATTCCGGCGCGCAGGCGAACCAGGCGGTGTTCTTTGCGCTGCTGCAGCCCGGCGATGTCTTCATGGGGCTGAACCTCGCCTCGGGCGGACATCTCACCCATGGCTCGCCGGTGAATATGTCGGGCAAATGGTTCAAGCCGGTCCCGTACAATGTGCGCCGCCAGGATCAGCGCATCGACATGGACGAAGTCGAGCAGCTCGCAGCTGAACATAAGCCCAAATTGATCGTCACCGGCGGCTCGGCCTATCCGCGGTTCATCGATTTTGCGCGGTTCCGCAAAATCGCGGACTCCGTCGGCGCCTATCTGATGGTCGATATGGCCCATTTTGCGGGCCTGGTCGCGGGCGGCGCGCATCCCAATCCGCTCGATCATGCCCACATCGCGACCACCACGACGCATAAGACGCTGCGCGGCCCGCGCGGGGGCGTGATCCTTTCGCGCGATCCCGATCTGGGCAAGAAGATCAATTCTGCGGTCTTTCCCGGACTGCAGGGCGGACCGCTGATGCACGTCATCGCCGCCAAGGCGGTGGCCTTCAGGGAGGCCTTGAAGCCGGAATTCAAATCCTATGCGCGCGCCGTGATCGAGAATGCAAAGGCGCTCGCCGAAACGCTGCAGTTGGAAGGTCTGGACATCGTCTCGGGGGGCACGGACACGCATCTGATGCTGGTCGATCTGCGTCCAAAAAGGGTTACGGGGCGCGCGGCCGAACGGGCGCTCGATCGCGCCAACATGACCTGCAACAAGAACGCCATTCCGTTCGATACCGAAAAGCCGGCGATCACGTCGGGAATTCGCCTCGGCTCGCCCGCAGGCACCACGCGCGGTTTCGGAACGGCGGAGTTCCGCCAGATCGGCAAGATGATCTCCGAAGTCCTGGACGGCGTGGCCGCCAAGGGCGAAGAGGGCGACCCCGCCATCGAAACGAACGTCAGAAACCGCGTTCTCGAACTCTGTCACCGCTTTCCGATCTATCCTTAGGGTCGAAGAAAGGCTTCTTCCATGCGTTGCCCGTTTTGCGGACATGACGACACCCAGGTGAAGGACAGCAGGCCGTCCGACGACAATGCCGCGATCCGGCGGCGACGCCTGTGTCCAGGCTGCGGCGGGCGCTTCACCACCTTCGAGCGCGTGCAATTGCGCGAGCTCACCGTGATCAAGAAAGCGGGCCGGCGCGAACCTTTCGATCGCGAGAAGCTGGAGCGCGCCATCCATCATGCCTTGAGAAAGCGCCCCGTCGAGGCCGAACGCGTCGAACGCATGATCACCGGCATCGTGCGCCGCCTCGAAAGCCTAGGAGAGAATGAGATTCAATCCGGGACGATCGGCGAATTGGTGATGCAGGCGCTCTCTTCGCTGGACAAGGTCGCCTACATCCGCTTCGCCTCCGTCTACAAGAACTTCCGCGAGGCGAAGGACTTCGAAACCTTCGTGGGCGAACTCTCCAGCGTCGATCGGGATTGACCCTTCGAGACGCGGTCCTTTCGCGATGCTCTGGACCGTTCCTCAGGATGTGGAGCAATGAATTTGCGTGAAGACGACATCCGCCATATGCGCCATGCGCTGCGCCTGGCGAGTCGCGCATTGGGCAATGTCGCGCCCAATCCTGCCGTCGGCTGCGTGATCGTCGCGTCCGATGGCCGCATCGTCGGACGAGGGCAGACGCAAGCGGGCGGCAGACCTCATGCGGAAACTGTCGCTCTGTCGCAAGCCGGCGCGCTGGCGCGCGGCGCCACCGTCTATGTCACGCTGGAACCGTGTTCCCATCACGGCCAGACGCCACCCTGTGCGGATGCGCTCGCCATCGCCGGGCTCGCGCGAATTGTGGGCGCGACCATCGATCCGGATCCGCGTGTGGCGGGAAGCGGCTTCGCGCGGCTCGAGAGCGCCGGCGTCAAAGTCACGCGCGGTGTGCTCGAAGCCGAAGCGCGCGCGCTCAATCTGGGGTTCTTCCGGCGCGTGATGGAAAGCCGTCCGCTGGTGGCCTTGAAGATCGCGCAAAGCGCCGATGGTTATGTCGCCGATGCCAAGGGCAACAGCCGATGGATCACCTCGGAAGCCGCCCGGCGTCACGGCCATCTATTGCGGGCGCGCCATGATGCGATCCTGGTCGGCGTCGGAACGGTTCTCGCCGACGATCCAGAACTGACCTGTCGTTTGCCGGGGCTGGAGCACCGCTCTCCGCTGCGGATCATTTTGGACTCTCGCTTGCGAACGCCCGTCACGTCGAAGCTCGTCCTCACCGCGCGCGACCACCCGACCATTATCTTCACAGTGGCGAAAACCGGCGGTGAGGCGCTGGCCGCGCAAGGTGTATCGATCGAACGCGTCGAGGCAGACGAAGCCGGACGACCCGACATCGCCGCCGTCCTGCAGGCGCTCGGGAAGCGAGGTCTTACTCGGCTCCTTGTCGAAGGGGGCCCGGCGGTTCATGCGTCGTTCTTGGGCCGCAACCTTGTCGATATTATCCATATCTATCGTGCTCCGCTTCTGATCGGCGCAGGCGGCCGACCTGCCATCGCAGCCGTAAACCCTGCCGAATTGAGCACCGCTCCGCGCCTGGCCCTTACCGAACGGCTGGCTTTCGGTCCCGATGTCCTAGAAAGCTTCGCGCTCACGGTCTAAAACGAACCCATGTTCACAGGCATCATCACCGATGTCGGAGCCATCCGGCAGGTTGAGAAACGCGGCGATACGCATATCGTCATCGCGACCCATTACGATGTGGGCGCGATCGATATCGGCGCGTCCATCGCCTGTTCGGGCGTCTGCCTCACGGTCGTGGACAAGGGCCCAAGCGACGACCGCTGGTTCGCGGTCACGGCGTCCGGCGAGACCCTAGCCAAGACGACGCTCGGAGAGTGGAAGCCAGGCGATCCGGTGAACCTTGAACGCCCCTTGCGTTTGGGCGACGAGTTGGGCGGTCACATCGTGGTCGGCCATGTCGATGCGGTCGCGGGAATCGTCGAAATTCGCCCCGAGGGGGAATCTTCGCGGATGATCTTCGAGGTGCCCGCTTCGCTTGCCCGCTTCATCGCGCCAAAGGGATCGGTCTCTCTCGACGGCGTTTCGCTCACCGTAAACGATGCCGAAGGCACGCGGTTTGGCGTCAACATCATCCCTCACACGCTGAAGGTCACGACCTTTGGCCGCGCAAAAGCCGGCGGCAAGGTCAATCTCGAAGTCGATCTGCTGGCGCGTTACGTCGCACGATTGGCGAAATCATGAACATCTTTCACGATTACATCTCGGAACTCGCCGACGTGATCGAGGATGCCCGAAACGGGCGTATGTTCATCCTCGTCGATGCCGAGGATCGCGAGAACGAGGGCGATCTCGTCATCCCCGCGCAGATGTGCACGCCGCAAGCGGTCAATTTCATGGCGCGCTTCGGGCGGGGTCTCATATGCCTGGCCATGACGCAAGAGCGCGCCGATCAGCTCAGGCTTCCGATGATGGCGGTTGAAAACCGCACGCGCAATCAAACCGCCTTCACGGCTTCGATCGAAGCGAGGGAGGGCATCTCGACCGGCATCTCCGCGCATGACCGCGCGCATACGGTTTCCGTTGCCATCGATCCGACCAAGGGACCGGACGACATTGTCATGCCCGGCCATGTGTTTCCGCTTGTCGCGCGTCATGGCGGCGTGTTGGTGCGCACCGGCCATACCGAGGCTGCCGTCGACATCGCCCGGCTGGCCGGGCTCTATCCCGCCGGCGTCATCTGCGAGATCATGAACGATGACGGCACCATGGCCCGGCTGCCGGATCTGGTGAAGTTCGCCCAGCTACACGGACTCAAGGTCGGCACCATCGCCGATCTCATCGCCTATCGGCGCAAGCACGATCACTTCGTCAAGCGCATCAAGGAAACCGAATTCGAAAGTCGCAATGGCGGTCATTTCAAGCTAGCGGTCTATCTCAACACCATCGAAAATCAGGAACATGTCGCGCTGGTGAAGGGTGACATCTCCGGACCGGAGCCGCTGCTTGTGCGTATGCACGCCTACAATCTGTTCGACGACACGCTCGCTGCGAAATGGGGCCCTGGCGATATATTGGGCGAATCCATGCGCATGATCGGGCGTGCCGGCAGGGGCGTGGTGGTGCTCATCCGTCGCCACAGGATCGCGCCGGTTTCCGAGGTGCTGGCGCAATCGACCAAGACCATGCCGGACCATGAACAGTCGCGGTTGAAGGAATATGGGGTGGGTGCGCAGATCCTGCTCGATCTGGGCGTCGAGAACATGATCCTGCTCACCAACACGCAAGGCAGGCGCATCGTGGCGCTCGAAGGTTATGGGCTGAACATTCTCGAGACCAAGCCCGTCATTCCGGGTGCGGTGACGTGATGCGGGTGCTGATCGTGGAAGCCCGGTTCTATCCGGAAATTTCCGACGCGCTTTATGACGGCGCCCGGCAGGCGCTCGATCTCGCAGGCATCTCGAACGAGCGGGTTGTGGTGCCCGGTGCGTTGGAGATTCCAGCTGCGATCAAATTCGCCGCCAAGCATTATGACGGCTTTATCGCGCTGGGCTGCGTCATCCGCGGCGAGACGCATCATTTCGAGGTGGTGGCGAATGAATCGGCCCGCGCCCTGATGGATTTGATCCTGAATGACGGGCTTTGCATCGGCAATGGCATCCTCACCGTCGAGGATGAGGAACAGGCCTTTCACCGCGCCCGCCGCGAAGAGCTTGACAAGGGAGGCGATGCGGCGCGTGCCTGTCTTGCGCTGATCAGTCTCAAGGAACGTTTCGCGTCGAATCCATGACCACGAATGCCGCAAACTCCCATGAAGAACGAAGCGCCTCGCGGCTGTGCGCGCTGCAGGCGCTCTATCAGTTGGAAATGACCGGCAACGCGCCAGGGGATGTGGTCGAGGAATTCATCGAGCACCGTTTTGGGCGCGACCCGGTTACGGGCGGTTCGATCCACGACGAAGCATTTTTCTCCGACGTCGTGCATGGCGTGCTGAAGCATCAGGTCGAGATCGACCGCTCGATCGCGCGCTCGCTGGCGTCGGGCTGGACGCTCGGCCGGATTGATTCGATTCTTCGGGCTCTCCTGCGCGCCGCGACCTATGAGCTGGTGGCGCGCCGCGATGTGCCCGCGAAAGTTGTGATCGACGAATATGTCGAGCTCGCGCGGGATTTCTTCGAAGGCGAGGAGCCGGGTTTTGTGAACGCCGTGCTGGATCGCTTGGCCCACAGAAAGCGCGCCGCCGAATTCGGGGAAACCCCGCCCGATGACGAGCTCCAATTCTGAGCCGCCGCGCTTAGGCGAATTCGCGCTGATCGCGGAGCTGTTCGCGCCCTTGGCGGCGAAGAACGAAGGCGCGTTCGGCCTCAAGGACGACGCTGCCACGCTGTTTTTGCCGCCGGGCGAAGAACTCGTGGTGACGGTGGATGCGCTGGTCGAAGGCGTGCATTTCCTGCGCGATGATCCTGCCGGCCTGATCGCCAAGAAGGCGCTGAGGGTCAACCTTTCCGATCTGGCCGCGAAAGGGGCGCAGGCGAGGAATTACCTTCTGGCGCTTTCGCTGCCAGATTGGATCGACGATGATTGGCTGAGATGCTTTGCCGCCGGGCTTGAGCAAGACCAGGCCCATTACGGCGTCACTCTTTTGGGCGGGGACACAACGTCCACGCCGGGCCCGCTCACGCTTTCCATCACGGCGCTGGGAAGTGTCCCCGCAGGCCGCATGCTGCGCCGGGCCGGCGCGAAGCCGGGCGATCTCGTTTTCGTTTCGGGGACGATCGGCGATGCCGGCGCGGGCCTCGAAATCTTGCGAGGCGAAGCCTCCGAACTGGTCACGGACGCGCGTGAAAACCTGATCCGGCGCTACCGCCTGCCCGAGCCGCGTCTCGCGCTGGGCCGCGGGCTGATCGGGATTGCATCCGCCGCCTTGGATGTGTCCGACGGGCTGGTTGCCGATCTTGGGCACATCGCCGAGGTCTCGGGCGTCCATATCGTCATCGATGCGCCGCTGGTGCCTCTATCGGCGGATCTGGTGAGCCTATGGGGCCGGGGAACGCAAGCGTTGCTGCGCGCCATGACCGCGGGAGACGATTACGAGATCGCTTTCACCGCCGCCCCCGCGACGCGTTTGGCTGTTGCGGATGCCGCACGAGCCGCCGGTGTCCCGGTCAAGGAAATCGGCCGCGTCGAGGCGGGTGCGGGGGTGGAACTGGTCGATGAGGGGGGGAGGCCGTTGGGCGTCGACCGGCCCGGATTTACCCATTTCTGAGGCCTTTTTTGCGCTAACCAAGCCTTAGCCTCGCTCTGGCAGTCTCGCCCCCATGAGAAATCCGCTCAATATGTGGAAATCGGCAGTCCTGGGGGCCGCAATGATGGCCTTTCCGGTCGAGCGCGCGGTCGGCGCAGAACCTGCCAAGGACCAACCTGTGACCGATGTCGAGCTTCCGGCTTTCCTTGCCCCCATGCTGAACGGCAATCGGCTCGAAATGTACGCCTACATCACCATCGCCTTGACCCCGGTGAATCGCGAAAAGATGTTGGCCATTCGCGAGAAGATGCCGTTCCTGCGTGATGCGTTCCTGCGCGAAGTCAACAAGGCCAGCATCGTCAAAGCCGACGATCTGAAAACCGTCGATACGGTCGCGCTCAAAACGCGTCTGCTCCTTCGGGTGGACCAGATCTTTCCCAAGGGAACCGTGTCCGACCTGAAATTCCAACGGATCGTGCTGACCTCCATCCTGCTGGGTCAATCCTAATCGTCGCACGCTGCCCGCATGGGCAACGCGCGGTTGCCTCCCGCCCATGACTTTGGCATGTTCGCGCGCTTCCATAGGGCGGCCGCGGGGGCTTGCTGCCTCTCTCATCTTATGAGAGGCAACGCGCGTTCTCCTCCGTAAAACCGGCATCGATATAAGGACTGGAATATGAGCTTGCAGCTTTCCCTTGTTCTCGCCTGCGGCGTGATAGCCCTCCTGTACGGAGGCTGGCTCGTGCAGCAGCTGCTGGCCCTCAGCCCCGGAACGAAGGAGATGCAGGAGATCGCCGCGGCGATCCAGGAAGGCGCACGCGCCTATTTGAACCGTCAGTACACCACCGTCGCCATTGTCGGCGTGGTGATCTTCATCGCCGCGTTCATCGTGCTGGGCTGGCAAGTCGCGGTGGGATTTCTGATCGGCTCGACGCTTTCCGGATCGGCGGGCTATGTCGGCATGAATGTCTCGGTGCGCGCCAATGTGCGCACCGCCGAGGCCTCGCGGATCGGCCTCGCCCAGGGCCTGTCGGCGGCGTTCCGCGCCGGCGCGGTCACGGGTCTCCTGGTCGTCGGGCTCGGCCTTCTGGGCGTCGCGGGCTATTACGCCGTTCTTACCGGTCCCCTGGGTCTTTCCGTGACCGATCCGGTGCAAAGCCGGGTGGTCATCAATGCGCTCGTCGCGCTCGGTTTTGGAGCCTCGCTGATTTCGATCTTCGCCCGTCTTGGCGGTGGCATCTTCACCAAGGGCGCGGATGTCGGCGGCGACATGGTGGGCAAGGTGGAAGCCGGTATCCCCGAGGACGATCCGCGCAATCCCGCAACCATTGCGGACAATGTCGGCGACAATGTCGGGGACTGCGCCGGTATGGCGGCCGACCTGTTCGAGACCTATGCCGTGACCACGGTCGCCACCATGGTGCTGGCTTCGATCTTCTTCGCCGATGCGGAGAGGATCGCGATGATGCTGTTCCCGCTCGCCATCGCTGCCACCTGCATCCTGACCTCCATCGTCGGCACCTTCTTCGTGCGTCTCGGCTCCAATGGCAGCATCATGGGCGCACTTTATAAGGGACTGATCGTCACCGGGCTGCTCTCGCTCGTTGCCTTGTTGCCGCTGACCTATTGGATCGTCGGGCTGGACAAGGAATACGCCATTCTCGGCGGCGCTCGGTTCACCGGTTTGCACCTCTATTTCTGCGGCGTGGCGGGCCTCGTGGTCACAGGACTGATCGTCTGGATCACCGAATATTATACCGGCACGAATTTCCGCCCTGTTCAGTCGGTGGCCAAGGCCTCCCTCACCGGCCACGGCACCAACGTGATCCAGGGTCTCGCGGTCTCGATGGAATCGACCGCGCTCCCGGCTCTCGTCATCTGTGCCGGCATCGTCGTGACCTATCAGCTCGCCGGCCTGTTCGGCATCGCCATCGCGGTCACTACCATGCTCGCGCTCGCCGGCATGATCGTGGCCCTCGATGCCTTCGGTCCGGTGACGGACAATGCCGGCGGCATCGCCGAAATGGCCCATCTCGAAGGCGATGTGCGCAAGACGACTGATGCGCTGGACGCGGTTGGCAACACCACCAAGGCAGTGACCAAGGGTTACGCCATCGGCTCGGCGGGCCTCGGCGCCCTCGTATTGTTTGCGGCGTATACGGAAGATATCAACTATTTCATCGCCAACAGCGACAATTATCCCTTCTTCAAAGGGATCGATCTGCCGAATTTCTCCTTGACCGATCCATGGGTGGTGGTCGGCCTCTTCATCGGCGGGCTGCTTCCCTTTCTCTTCGGCGGCATGGCCATGACGGCGGTCGGCCGCGCGGCCAGCGCGGTCGTGGAAGAAGTGCGGCGCCAGTTCCGGGAAATGCCCGGCATCATGCTCGGAACACAGAAGCCCGATTACGGCCGCGCCGTGGACATGCTGACCCGGGCCGCGATCCGCGAGATGATCATCCCTTCGCTTCTGCCCGTGCTCTCGCCTGTCGTGCTGTTTCTGCTGGTGCGTTGGATTGCCGGTACGACGGCCGGGCTCAATGCGCTTGGCGCCATGCTGTTGGGCGTGATCGTGACGGGCCTGTTTGTCGCGATCTCGATGACCTCAGGCGGCGGCGCCTGGGACAACGCCAAGAAATACATCGAGGACGGCCATTATGGCGGCAAGGGCTCCGACGCGCATAAGGCAGCGGTGACCGGCGACACGGTCGGCGATCCGTATAAGGACACCGCCGGCCCGGCAGTCAATCCGATGATCAAGATCACCAATATCGTGGCGCTGCTGCTCCTCGCCGTTCTGGCGCAGCTCGGAACGTAGGGTCGTATTGAACTGGGTTTGCACAGCAGCCAAATCCAAACTCACCATGGCAGGGCTTCGACCCTGCCATCCAGTGAGCCCGCGTCCGCGGGCTCGATGAATCGCGAATGCGGGATTTATTCATAAGCCGCTGTCATTCGCCGCGCAGGCGCGCGGCGACTGGGTGCCCGGTTCAAGCCCGGCCACGGTGAGAGATTGAGGATTCCCAAACCGAGAATGTGCTCTGACTGGCCTTCGGCGATCAGCGCGGCGCTGGGATCGGCGGCGCTTGGCCGCCGCCCGGAGTCGGCGTGGTCGGGGCGGACTGACCGATCTGGCCAGGCACCGCGTTGAAGATCTGTTGGATCAGCGTCATTTCGCGGCCACGCGTCGGTGTCTCGCGGCTGACGAAATCGACCACCCGTCCGTCCGCCAGCGTGTATTTGTGGACATCGGTGACCTTGCCGTCCTTGGCGAACTCGACCGCGAGGATATTGCGGTCGGTCGCGCGCGGCGCGAAAAATGCGTTCTGCTCCACATGGGCGGAAATGTAATACCAGACGTCATTGCCGAAGGTGGCCGACGTCGAGGGATCGCCGAGCTTCTTGGTGATGGTGTCCTTGGTGTCCATGCCGACCTGGACACTTGCCACGGCGTCCTGGTCGGGCACATAGCCGCGCTGATTTTCGACTGGCGCGCAAGCGACGAGCGCGGTTGCTCCGGCGAGGAAAGCCCAATTCAAGCGGCGCATGGCTAGAACCCTCCTACGTACAAACCCCAAACCCCGAACCCAAGCCCCGGGACGATGTGCTAGCTTTCCCCGGGAAGTCTTTCAAGTCCAGAGATTTAGCACGGAATGCTCCGCCGATCACGCCGCGCCGACCCAGCCGTGCCGCCCGCACGGCGGCTCTATGATTTGCTGGTGGCGCGAGCGCGCAACCCGATTTTCCATACCGATTTTGCCGTCCCCGATACGATTGACGGGCGATTTGATCTCCTGACCCTTCACACGTTTCTCGTCATGGATGCCCTGAAATCGCAAGGTCAACCCGGGGCCAAGCTGGGAACCGAGCTCGCGAGCGTCATCTTCGCCGGCTTCGACGAAGCCTTGCGGGAACTCGGTGTCGGGGATATGGGCATCTCCCGCCGTATGAAGGCCTTGGCGGGAGCCTTCTATGGCCGGCTCGAAGCCTATCGCGCCGCCGATTCGCAGCCCGCGCTGGCGCCCGTTCTGCTGCGCAATCTCTACCGCGGCGAGGCGGCGCGGGGGCATGAAGCCGATGTGCTCGCGCATTATATTCTGTTCGTCCGCGGGCATTTGTTGGGCCAGGCTGCGTCCCTGCTTCAAGGCGATGCCGAATTTGGGCCTCCGCCGAATTGTGAGTCGATGCGATGACCGATGACGATTTGCCGTTTGCTCGCCCTTTTGATCTCGGCAGCGTGCGGGAGCGCACCGTGGAAATAGCTCTTGCGCCAAGTCAGGCC
>DATHDZ010000118.1:0-2175 GCA_035318785.1 Micropepsaceae bacterium | reverse complement strand
CTTGGCCGGCATGAAACGTGCGCTGAAGCCTGGCGGCCGCGTCGCCGCCATCGTCTACAGCACAGCCGAAAACAACAAATTCTTCTCGATTCCCGTTTCGATTATCCGCCGTCGCGCCAATCTGCCTCCGCCTCTTCCGGGGCAACCCGGCCCCTTCAGCCTCGGCGGCCCCGGCGTGCTGGAGGAATCCTTCCGCAAGGCCGGCTTCCGCGATGTTCAAAGCAGGACCATCCCGGCGCCTGTTCGCACGCAGACCGCCGCCGAATGCGTACGATTTGAGAAGGAATCGTTCGGCGCGCTGCATCAGATGCTCGCCGGCCTCGACGAAGCCGGGCGCGAAGCGGCGTGGCGCGAGATCGAGCAGGAACTTGGCGCCTTCGAGGGGAAGGCTGGTTTCGAAGGCCCCTGCGAGATGGTCGTCGCCGTCGGCGTCAAATAGGCAGTGAGAAGGAGATCGACATGCCTGCAAGAATCGCTGTCATCCAGAAGCCGCCGGTGCTGCTCGACCGGGACGGCACCATCGCCAAGGCCATCGAGGCAATCGACGAAGCCGCCGATGCCGGCGCCTCGCTGCTAGTATTTCCAGAAGCGTGGATTCCCGACTATCCAACCTGGGTCTGGCGCCTGAAGCCGGGCGCCGACATGGCGCTGTCGGACGAACTTCATGCCCGGTTGCGCCAAAACGCAGTCGGTATCGAGCGTGGAGATTTGCAGCCGCTGCAGGACGCGGCCCGCCGGCGCGACGTGACGGTCGTCGTCGGACTGCATGAGATCGACAGCCGCTCTCGGGCACCACGCTCTTCAACACCGTGGTGGTGATCGGCCCCGACGGCATGGTACTCAACCGTCATCGCAAGCTGATGCCGACCAATCCCGAGCGCATGGTCTGGGGAATGGGCGATGCGAGCGGCCTGAGGGTCGTAGATACGCCGGCCGGCAGGCTCGGTTGCCTGATCTGCTGGGAGAGCTATATGCCGCTGGTACGCTACGCGCTCTACGCACAAGGCATCGACATCCTAGTCAATCCAACCTGGGATAATGGCGAGGTGTGCCTCGCCACGCTCCGCCACATCGCCCGCGAGGGAGGCTGCTGGGTGGTTGCAACCGCAACCGCAATGCAGGGCAGCGACGTGCCGGAGGATTTCCCGGACCGCGACAGGCTCTTCAAGCCGGAGGAATGGATCAACAATGGCGATGCGATAGTGATCAAGCCGAGCGGCAGCGTCGGATCGGCCCCCTGAACCGCGTGAAGGGCATCCTCTACGCTGAGATCGACACCGGGGCAGCCGGTCGCGCGCGACGCTCACTCGACGTCTGCGGCCACTACTCACGGCCGGAAATCTTTTCCTTGTCCATAAACCGAAGGCCGCTCGAGCCAGCAGTTTTTGGAGACTTTAGGCTAGGAAGTTCTTTCGAGATCGCCGAATCCCAATTATTGTGACGGACCCGAAATAGTCGCGCATCGTTGAGTGCGGCCACTTCAATCGGGCGGCCAGCGCAAAGCCTTTTAATAGCTCGGCTCCCGCGGTGTATGAGGTATGCATACTTTCCTACTATCTGATCTTCGACGGCGCTGATGTCCGGTTGGGGTCAAGAGGCGAAATCCCTGTCCATCTTATCTATGTCTCCTATTCCATCGAAAGCGGATTGGTCAGCATGATTGGCATGTCTCATTTCCCAACAGGTGGATCGATAGCCTCGTTGACACGATTTTCTATATTTTTATTTTCCTCGCTTGGCCCGTTGTGCCCTCTGTTGTCAAATTCTTGGGCCCGGGCCTTTTGTGCTTTTGGCACCGCCTCGATCAACAGGGCGAGCGCCTCGCTGAAGCCTGAAGCGGCGTAAGATTCGCCCCGATAGTGCCCGAGACGCACGACGACGAGATCGTGCGAGGGAATGATCAGCGTGGTCTGCCCGCCAGCGCCCGCCATGTAATAGGCATCGCGCGGGACTGGATATTGCCCGTCGCCGTTGAGCCAGAAGAAAGCGCCATAGATTGGCCGATTGTCCGCGGCCCAGGCGGGCGCAAGCGTACTGACGAATGTGGTGTAGCCCTCTGGGAGAATGCGCTCACCGTTCCAAACGCCCCCCTGAAGAAAGAGATTGCCAAGCCGCGCCCAATCGCGCCCGGAGCCCACCTCATAACCTTGCCCTAGAAAATTTCCGAACGGATCA
>DATHDZ010000117.1:0-2737 GCA_035318785.1 Micropepsaceae bacterium | reverse complement strand
CGCCAGTCACGTCGACATCATCTTCATGGAGCTGGCCTCGGCGATCAAACTGCACGAGGCCGGCCGCGCCCGCATTCTGGCGGTGGCGACCACGCATCGCATCCCCAACTTGCCGAACATTCCGACGCTCGACGAAGGCGGTCTGAAGGGCTTCGAGTCCGGCACCTGGAACGCCATCGCCGCGCCGCCGAAAACGCCGGACGCGATCGTGCAAAAACTCAACAAGGCGATCAACGAAGTGCTGGCGAGCCCGGAAGCGCGCGATCATTTCGGCAAGATCAACTTGCTGGCCGCCGGCGGCACGGCGGCCGAAGCCAAGGCTTTCATCTCGCACGAGACCGAAGTCTGGGGCGGCGTGATCAAGGCCGCGGGCGTCGAGGCGCATTAGTTCTTTGTCATTCCGGGACGCCGCGTAGCTGCGGGCCCGGAATCCATATTCCAGACTCGTGGTTATGGATTCCGGGTTCGCTCGTTTCACTCGCGCCCCGGAATGACTGTGGGTTTCTCCATAAATTTCCTAAGCGCAGCCAACCACACCGCGAAGCCCTTGTTCTCGAACTGATCGATCATCCGCGCGCGATCGTCGGTGGCGCAATCGAAGGTGGCCCACCACTCGACGAAGGCCTTGCCGCTATCGGTCACCGGCGTGACGCGAATCGTCGCCGCGTAATGCTGCACCGGAAACGGCGGTTCGCTGGCGAAGCCATAGCTGTAGGACCGCTCGACGTCGGAATGCGCGACCAGAATCTGGCGCAACGTCTTGTCGCCGACGGTCACGCGGCGGACGCTGCCGACCTGGTCGCCCTTGCGGCCGTCCTCAATGATGGTTTCGGAAATCACGCCGGCCCAGGCGTAGTGGTCGAACGGGCGGATTACCGACCAGACTTTGTCGGCGGCGTGATCGAGCACGGTGCTGTAATAGGCTTTGGCCATTTTTATTTCCTTTGTGATTTTTTGAATTGAGCGTCGCGCTCGATGTGCGCGCATCGCAACCTCCCGGCCACCCGATACCTGCAACCGGGCATGCGTCATCGCCCGTGTTCTTTATCGGCCCCGGGTAGGCCGTCGTCCCTTTTCCGTTTCCCCGAAAAGGGGAATGGAGCGCCGGGAAGCGCCAAGGGGTTTGCGAGACCCCTTCGACGGGTTGGTGCGACCCGCCGCGCGCCCACGGCTGAGCCCTGTTACCAGGACCCGCCGCTTTCGGGGCGCGCGCCCCCAATGACGTAGGGGGCGGCGCCTCCCGGCGCTCCACTGGCCAAGCTTTGCGCGTCTGCGCTGGCTTGACCGCGACGCGCATTGTCGGCGCGCCGCGCCCTGTTCCACCTCACGACGCCTCATGAAGCGCCGCCGATTGAACAGGGAGGATATAATCCTAATGATTGTAGGACTATTGTCAAGAGGCGCTTTGCGCGTGACAACCCGTTCCGGACCGGCGATCCTGCCGGCAAAACACAAAACCCAGGGAGACGCGCCATGGCCAAGTTCGTGATCGAACCGCATTTCCGGCTGCAGGAATGGGTCGCCGAGGAGAAGGACTATTTCCGCCAGGAAGGTCTCGACTACGAATTCCGCGAGCTGATGCGCGCGACCGACGGCAAGATCCACGACAAAGGCAGCAAGGGCGCGTTCCAGTCCTTCGAGGAAGGCCGCAAGGCCAGTGTCTCCTGCGCCTGCCACTGGACCGTCAATGTCGCCGCCTCCAACGGCCACGGCAAAATGTATACCGACGTCTATTCGGTGGCGCCGGCGGGCATTTTCGTGCCGGCGGATTCCCCGGTGAAGACGCCGGAAGACCTCGCCGGCGTGCCGATCTCGGTCGGCTTCCAGTCCGGCAGCCATTACGCGACGGTGCAGGGGCTTGAGGTCTACCTCAAGCCGGAACAGATCAACTTGAACTACGCCGACGGCATGTTGTTCAAGCGCATGGAACTGCTCCTCGACCGCCAATCGCCGGCCTGTAGCCTGTTCGGCGGGCCGTACTACTTCGCGGAACAGCTCGGCTTCCGCAAGGTGATCGACACCACCTTCATGATAGGCACCATGATCCACGGCGATCCCGACCCGGAGGATCTGCGCAAGTTCTTCCGCGCGCTGCGCAAGGCGCAACGCGACATCGATCTGCGGCCGGAGCTCTATACCCACTATTACAAGAACGAATTTCCCGACCGCTTCCACGCCCGAATGGACACGCGGCGCTGGGGCCCTGGCGAGCGGCTGGTGTTTGAGCCCTACACCAAGGAAACCTACGAGGAATCCTTCGAGTGGATCGCCGCCCACGGCATCTTCCCGGACGGAAAGATGGGCAGCGGCACATACGAGCAGGCGACACTGTCTCTGGTCTCATAACAGCGGGCTTTTTTGGCCCATAAAGTGGGGCATCCAACCATTTCGCCGCGCCACGCGGCGCTTTTCTTTGGCGGTAAATTGGGGCAATGTCCGCGCCAATAAACGCCAAACGGGAGGGTTTAGGATGAACTATCTCAAGATTGCCGCGGCCGGCTTGCTCGCCAGCGCGGTTGGATTCGGCTCCGCGCAGGCGCAGGAGACCGTCAAGATCGGCCTCGTCATCGCGATGACCGGCCAGCAGGCTTCGACCGGCAAGCAGATCAAGGCCGCTGTCGACCTGTACATGAAGGAACACGGCGACACCGTCGCCGGCAAGAAAATCCAGGTCATCCTGCGCGATTCCGGCAGCGTGCCCGACAACAGCAAGCGCCTGTCGCAGGAATTGATCGTC
>DATHDZ010000116.1:0-26653 GCA_035318785.1 Micropepsaceae bacterium | reverse complement strand
TCGACTCCCCACTTGGCGGAGATGCTCCCCTTTGGCTGATCGTGGAAAATGTCGGGCCGATTGCCGCCTCCGTGGCCTGGCAGCAGGAGAACCGCGTCGGTCTATGCTTTTTAGAGGAACAAGAGTGGGTGTTTCAGGTCTCCAAGCAGCGCTTTGACCCCACCGCTTGGCTGAAAGGCAACTAAGGGATTTCGCGTGTTTTGTTTTGGCGCAAATCCTCCTTTGAGCCAGATCAGAGGTTCCATCTCTCGTAACGTCGCGCGTTAACGAAGATCACGTTTGCCGAATTCGGGCATGCCCATCGCCGCTTCGCTGCCTCTGCGAAGTTTCAGGAATTACGATGCCTTAGAGCCGAGAAGATGCCGGCGCTTAACGGTTTATTTCCCTAATCCCTGCATTCTTAGGCACCTATCTATCGCGGTGACGAAGCATGCTGTGCGGAACGAGAATCGCCATATTCCACGACGATTCCGAGATCGCCGCAAAGATTGCCAAAATCGCCAGCGAAGCCGACCTCGTCGTCATGCATCCCGCTTCGTCCGCCGCTCTTGAAGCCGAACTTTCCAACCCGCTTGTTGCTGCCGTCGTTCTGGATCTGATGGGTCCTAGGAACGGCGGTTTCGAATTGCTCGAGCGCGTTGCCAATGCGCCGGCGCGGCCGCAGGTGATCGTTGTGACCGCGCTCGATGCCAAGATGGTCGTTTCTCTTCGCCGTCTCGGCCGCTCGAAGGGATTGAATCTCCGAGTCTTTCGCAAGGATGAGGTGAACCTTTTGCGCTCCTGCCTCGCCGAGCTTGAAAAACGGGAGGTTTGCTTTACGGCCGCCCATCTAGAGGATGCCATCGAGCGGCAATATCTCCATGTCGAGTATCAGCCCAAGGTGACGCTCGTCACCAGCGAGGGAGAATATGCTGTGGAGGCGCTTTGCCGCCTCCATCACCCGCATTTCGGAAACGTCTATCCCGAGCAGTTTATCGCTATCGCAGAGAAGCACGGCTTGATCGCCAAACTCACGGACTCTGTTGTCTGCCATGCTTTCCGTGATCTCGCTGTGTGGCGCGATCAAGGTCTCCCGGTGCGGCTTGCGCTCAACGTTTCGCCGGAGCTTCTCAAGACAAGCGAATGGTGCGAGCAGTTCCTGAGGCGCTGCGAGGAATTCGGAATTGAAGCTGAAAATATCACGCTGGAAATCACCGAATCATCCTCGGGTGCCACTCAAGAGATCGCGCTTAATGTGCTGACGCGGTTGCGCCGGGAAGGCTTCCTGCTCTCGATCGACGATTTCGGCACCGGTTTTTCTTCACTGGCGACACTGTACAAGCTTCCCTTCAGCGAGCTGAAAATCGACAAAAGTTTCACCTTCGATTTCCAGAAGAGCGCCGAAGCGCGCACGCTTATCGAGTCGACCATAGATATGGCGCAGCGTCTGGGGCTCAACGTTGTCGCAGAGGGAGTGGAAACGGAGGTTGTGTTCCGCGAATTGCGTTTGATGGGCTGCCAGCACGCGCAAGGCTACTTCATCAGCAAATCTCTTCTGCCCGAGCAAGTGCCTAAATTCTTTGTCAATTGGGCTTCCCTCATGAAGAAAGATCCAATCCGCGTGGAAAGTGCATTTCCCAAGATTGCCACAATTCAAGCGCTACTTGCAGACATTCTGAACGCCGAATGCGCAGACGAGACATTTCAGCCCGCCATGCTGTCTGTTCCCGCCGGTCGCGCTGTAGCTGGCGCCAAATCGAGGTAAGACGGCCAGATGAATACGAGATCCTACGTCCAAGGTGTGGTGCTCAGCTTTATCGTTGGAAGCTCGCTCATACTGATTTTGGGCGGCGTTTTTGTCGATTCCCTTCGCGCGCGCAACATCTACGATCCTCGCGAGCAGGGCGTGGAAGATGCGATTCGTCAAATGGCGGAGCGGGAAACGATGGCTCATGCCGCCACGGGAAATTTCGTGGCGTTCTCAAATGAAAATGCGGGACAAAACAGCTCCTTGCTCGGGCTTTCCTGGAGCAATTTTCCGATAAACGATTTCTCGTTCGACGCCGTGGAGCTCGGTTCCGGCAACATCAGGTTGCGAGCGTTGCCTCGCCCGGATTCGGGTGCCGCGCTGTCCGCTCTTGGCAGGCAATACGTGGCCGAGCTCTCCCCCAAAGGTCAGCTGCTTCGTTCCGGTTGGTATCCCTCGCCGGATTGAGGCCGCATCGCGAGGCTACCTATCTGACGGCCGCGGCGGGGCCTCCTGCTAGCGCTTCCCTCCTCAACCAATCAAGCAGTCGATCGCGATACCGTGCCGGATCGGTGATCTCCACGCCGCAGAAATATTCGCCGCTACGCATGATCTGGATCGGCAGAATGCCGAAATCTTCAATCCAGAGTTCGGCTTTGCTGCCGGCGGGCGGCGGCCTTTCCATAAAGACAAGCGCTCCGGAGCCGGAAATGTCGGCGATCTGCACCGCAAACGCCACGTCGTCATGGCGCAGCTCGCCATGCAGCTCGACGTCAAAGCGCCGTTCTTTGCGGCGGTCGGAAGCGTCGGGTCTCTGGAAATCCCGAGGAAGCGATCCGCTCGACACCGGCTCGTCCCACATCTTGAATTGCACGGCATATCTAGGCCGCTCGTGGTTCAGGGCGGGTAAAGGGAGAGGCTTAACGCGGGTCTAACGGTTAATCCCCGGTTTCCACAACACATCGACTGTCCCGCGTCCATTCAGATACCGCGCGAGCACGAACAGCAAATCCGACAGCCGGTTCACATATTTCAGCGCTTCGGGATTGATTGCCTCGGCAGCGGCGAGCTCGGCGATGTCGCGCTCGGCACGCCGCGTCACGCCGCGGGCCAAATGCAAATACGCCGAGGCGGCGCTTCCGCCGGGCAAGACAAAGCTGGTCAGGGGCTGAAGCGCTTCGTTGTAGCGATCGATCGCGCGTTCGAGGCCGGTCACTTGGTCGGCGGTCACGCGCAACGGCGATTTCTTCTCGTGCTTGTCTTCGGGTCGGCAGAGATCGGCGCCAACATCGAAAAGATCGTTCTGGATGATGTTCAGCAGATCCCGAATTGCCGCGTCTTCAATGTGCAGCAATGCCAAGCCGATTGCCGCATTGGCCTCGTCCAGCCCGCCCATGGCTGCTATGCGCGCGTGAAATTTGGGAATGCGGGTCCCATCTCCCAGCGAGGTGAGCCCGGCATCGCCACCGCGGGTGTAGATTCGATCGAGCCTCATGCGCCTCTCCGCCTCACTATGATCGTTCCCCCGTAGGAGCAAGATAATCGACAAACGCGCCGCCAGCGACTCCGCCGATGCGTGCCTCCACTTGGAAAACAGAGCGCAGCAGGTCGGTGTCAAGCATCCTATCGGGTGGGCCGTCCGCCGCCACGCGGCCATGATTGAGCGCCAAGATGCGCGTTGCGTAGCGTGCGGCGAGGGTCAGATCATGCACCGCCGCGATGACGAGCTTGCCCGATTTGGCGAGCTCGGCGAGGCGCCGCACCGTATCGAGCGTATGGCGCGGGTCGAGTCCTGCCACAGGCTCATCGACGATCAGAATGTCCGGATCGCCGACCAATGCGCGCGCCAGCATCGCGCGCGTCAACTCGCCACCTGAAAGCGTTGTCGCGGCTTGCCCGCTCCGGTCGAGCAGATCGAAAGCGGCGAGCACCTCGGCGACCCGCCTCCGATGCGCTTCGGGCAAGTCGCCGAAAAGCGGAAGGGTGGGCGTGAGGCCGAGCGCAACCAAACTTGCCACCGGAATCGGCCACTCGCAGCGAGGATTTTGCGGCAGATAACTGCGTGTTCGCGCCAACTCCAAACTCGAGAATGCCGTGAGCGGCCGGTCGTTGATCGTGATCGAGCCGGAATCGCTTCTCATGAGGCCGGCAAGCGTCATGAGCAAGGTGGATTTGCCCGCGCCGTTGGGGCCGATGACCGCGACGAACGATCCACCTTCGGCGCGAAGAGAGACATCATCCAATATGGCGCGGCCGCCTCGCTTCACGCTGACGCGCAAGGCTTCGAGCGTCGTCATGGCGAAGTTCCTTTGAGGCGCAGGACGAGCCAGAAGAAAAACGGTGTGCCGAGCAGACTTGTGAAGACACCGAGCTTCATCTCCGGACCAAAATGGATCAGGCGCGTCGCGATGTCCGCTGTGAGCAACAGAACCGCCCCCGCCAAAGCCGCCGGAACCAGGACCCGCCGCGGCTGATAGCCTACAAAGGGACGAACGAGATGGGGAGCCACAAGGCCAATGAAGCCGATCGCTCCGGCGACGGACGTCGCGGCCCCGACGGCAAGGGCCGTCCCGATCAGCGTCATGGCACGCAGCCTCGTAAGATCGACGCCGAGGCTTTCGGCTTGTGCTTCGCCCAGCGTAAGGGCGTCGAGCGAGCGCCCCGCGATGAAGAGAAGCGCACAGCCGGCAAGGATGAAAGGCGCGGCCAACACGACATGATCCCAGCTGCGGTCCGCGAGGGAACCCAGGAGCCAGGTCATGATCTCATAGGCCGCGTAGGGGCTCGGAGCGAGATTGAGCGCGAGCGAAATCAGCGCCGACGTCAGCGCCGAGACTGCCGCGCCGGCGAGGATCAATGCCAAGGTTCCCCGGCCGCCGCCGAGTGAAAAGGTGAGCGTCACAGCCGCGAGGGCCCCCAAGAGTCCGAGGAACGGAATGATCGCCGAGGAAGCCGCGGCAAGGCCGAAATAGATTGCGATCACCGCCCCCAATGCCGCTCCCGACGAGACGCCGAGGAGTCCTGGTTCTGCCAGGGGATTGCGCGTCAATCCTTGCAGCACCGCGCCCGAAAGACCGAGTGCGGCGCCGACGAGGATGGCGAGAACGGCGCGCGGCAAGCGCAATTGAAGGACGATCAGCGATGGCAATTGCGTGCCGGGAAAGAACAGACCACGCAGCACCTCGCTGGGATTCAGCCAAACGCGTCCCGCCAGAAGCGAGACCATCGCGAGCGCGCACAACACAGCAAATATGACGGATGTGAGCAGAGCGTTCCGGCTCATCGTGGAGGCACCAGTTTCAGCATCGCGGCCCGAAACGCCTTGGCAGCTTCTGCGGATTGGGGCAGGCCGCAATTGTAAAGCGTCTCTGGAAACGTGATCTGCCGGCCGGCGTAGAGTTTCTGTATCACCGGGTGGCGTAGCGTTTCGCGGCGGAGTCCCGGCGCATCCGAAAGCGCATCCGCATAGGCGAGAAGGTCGGGATGCGATGCCACCAGCTGCTCCATGTCGAAACTTCCGAAGCGTGCATTCATCGAAGCGGCGATATTCACAGCGCCGGCGGCCGAGAGGATCGCGTCGAACAACGTGCCCCGACCTGGAACATCGCCGCTGCCATCCCAAGCTGCCACGACGATGCGCCGCTGGAGCCCGGCCACTGCGAGTTCGGCAAGCGTCGCGTCCATGCGGCGAATCAACTCTTCGGCTTTTGCCGGTTCACCGAGCGCTTCGCCTAACACTCGGGTGTTCGCTCTGATGGCGGCGAAATCGTCGGCGAACGGGACTTCCAGGATCGGAATCGCAACCCGCCTGAGCAGTTCGCGCGTGGCAGGGGTGGACGCGCTCCCCACGATCACCAGGTCGGGATGTTCCGCGAGGACCTCTTCCGCGGTGCCGAAATTCACCGCAACATGTGCGGCTTCGGCGGTGAGAAAAGCGTGCTCGGACTTGCGCGAGAGGAAGCTGACCGAGGCGATGCGCTCGGGCGGCAAAAGGGTCAACACGAGTTGATCCGCGCAGAGATTCAACGACATCACATGGCGAGGCTTGGCTTCTATTGCTGTCGCGATGCCCCCCGACATCGCGAGCGCCGCAGCAACAAGGAAGAGGTAAGCCTTGCTCATGGGAATTGTGCACGTATGCCCGCATAGAAGGCACGGCCCACCCCGCGAAAGCTGAAAACTTCCTCGGCTTTCTTGTCGAGCAGATTCTCTACGCGCCCATAGACCTGCCATGTCTCATTGATGCGGTAATCCGCTCCGAGATTGACAAGCGTGTAGGAGGAAAGGTTCACGCGATTGGATCCGACAGGGGTGAATTGAAAATCCTTCTGCTCGCCGTTGTAGCGAACCGTGGCGTTCACACCAAATTTGTCGTCCGAAGCGCGCCAGGAAACATTCAGGCTCGCGATGTTAGGAGCACGCCGAACTTCCTGCGCCCCATTCTGGACGGAGTCTATATGGGTATAGGCTAGGTCCGCACGCCATTGCGTCCCCAGCCGTGCGGATAGGCTTGCTTCCACGCCCTCGCGCTTCGAGCCGGTGGTAGCGTTTTGGGGCGAGGCGGCAAATGTCGGTGGAAGGAAAGCGACGAAGATCTCATCCTTCAGGGTGCTGCGGAAATAGGTAAGGCCGGCCACAGCCATTCCGCCGAAGAAACTCTGGTCGAAACCGGCCTCCCACCCCTCGGATTTTTCCGGTTTCAGATTGGGATTGCCGGAAAACCCGGCTGGCCCCGGCGTGAATCCATAGAGCTGATAGATAAGCGGCGCTTTGGTGCCCGTGCCCGCGGCGGCATGGGGACGAAAACCATTGTCGAACCGGTAGCTCGCCTGCACGCGATAGGTGAAATCATCCTTGAAACGATAGTTCTTATCGAAACGCGCCGATGCGCCCAGCGCGAGCCGGTCTTGGATCACCACATCATAGGACCCGACCAGGCCGAGTGTGTCGCTGTGACGTTTGCTGGTGTCGGCAAAACCGAATGGATCGGTGTTTTGGTAATATTCGCGCTCCCAATCGACGGCACCGGTCAGGGTATGAACCACATCGGGGGACCCGAACCCAAACGATGTCACATAACTCGCCTTTTGACGCTCACCCTTGTCGCCTGACGTGCGCAGGTCATGCGGCGAGCCGCCATTCCCATAGCCGTCCCGCTTTGCGTCCACACCTTGCACCGTGACGGCGTTTTTCCATCGTCCGTCCAAGAGCTCGAATTCGCCGCTGAGCAGACCGTATAGCGCGCGGTTTTTATAGCTGCCGTTTCCGTCTTGCTCCGAGCCATAGTTCGGTCCCGGCGGAAAGTTGAAATCCTGTTCGTTTACGTCGGCATTCGTCGCGCTGTACCGCGCGACGGCTTTGAGCCGGAAATTGTCGCCGAGCGCGTAAGCGAATTTGCCGGCGAGTGCGCCATTCTCGACGCCAAGGTTGCGCACGCCAGCCGGATTGTCAGGTACGCCATCGGTGCGAGAATACGCGCCCGAGATCGCGTAATCGAGTGCGCCGACCACGCCGGCCCCGCGCAAGCTGCCATTCACCGAGCCGAATGAGCCGCCCTCGATTCGACCACGTAGGCCCGGCGCTTCCGCGCCGGTGGCGGTGATGTAATGGATGACGCCGCCGATCGCGTCGGAGCCATACAGCGCGCTCTGCTCGCCGCGCAGGACTTCGATCTTCGCCACATCGTCGGCAATCAGGGTCTCGAACTCGAATTCGCCAAAGAACGGATCGCTGGCTTTGATGCCGTCGATCAGCACCAGCGTGTGATTGGCTTCGGCGCCGCGCATGCGCACCTGCGTGAACTGCCCGAGGGGCCCTGCGCGGCTTACCGCCACGCCGGGTACGTCGCGCAAGATGTCGGAGACGATCGTCGTCTGGCGCAGTTGAAGATCGATCGGTTCGAGGACTGTCGCCGACGAACCCAGAAGATCGCTGCGAATGCCGCCGAGGCGCGATGCTGTGATCAAGACCTGTTCCTGCGGCAAGGCGACGGATGCCGATTGCGCGGCAGCCTGAGTGGAAATGAAGGTCAGCGCGCAGATGAGCGCTATACGATGTGTGGAAAATGGAATTCTCATAATGTCCCCTGGACTTTGTCCCGTTTGTGTTCACGACCAAAGCCATGGCCGGCGGGATTCATCCCGCAGCGACAATGGCCCCCGCGCAGTCGACCACGTGCGAACGCACGTGCCATCCACGCTGCCGACGGCATGAAGCCGCCACGTCGCTCGACGGTTAGTCCGTGCCCGGAACTTCCCTGGTTCGGGCATGAGCGACACGCGCCGGCCGGTCTACTGGCTCGCGGGTCGCTGCGCTGATGTCCGCCTTCCCAGGATGATCCCAGTGGCTGCGGCCGATGGGCCGCTTGGACATACGCTCGCCGCTCACAGTTGCAGGGACAGCCCAGTTCGAGGCATCACGCCTTTCGCTGCGTTCCCGTTGAACCCTTTTCGGGTACCGGTGCGTCTCAAGCGAGACTCAAATCAAGTCTCGCTGCAGAACTTCCTAAATCGTTTTGATGAGGTCAAGCACTGGGTGCAAACAGTTCAGCGGACCGCAGATGAGGGCGGTCCGCTGAGCAACGAGAAGAAAGCAAATCTATTTCGCAGCGCTAGCGGTCTTTCCGAACACCGCCTCGACGCCGGCTTGGGCGCATTTCTCGCCATCGCCGCTGGAAACGCCCATCGAGCCGATGACTTGACCGTCAAGCATGATGGGAATCGCACCCGGTTGCGGGAAGTCCCCCATGATGTAGGTTGGGGCCAAATTCTCGCCCTTGCGCACGATCTGGCTTGTCTCCGAGCTCGCCCGGCGCCAGCGCAGCGCGTTCTTCGCCTTCAGCAGCGCGGTATCGATCGCATTCGGGGCCGCGCCCTCCATGGCATGCGACTCGATGAGGTTGCCGCCCCAATCGAGAACGGCCATTGCGACGGTCACGCGGTTCTTTTCGGCCCAGGCGGTGCAGCCTTCCACAAGACCACGAGCACCCGACGAGCTGAGGATCTTTATTGTTCTTGTCGGCGATGTTGCAGGCGCCGCCCAGCTGTCGGCGGCGATCGATACCGCAAGCAATGCGGAAAGTGAAAGAAGGCAAGCCCGTATGCGCATGGTGTTCCTCCCGGTCATGGCTGGCGGCATCCTACAGGGCCGTCCAGGAACCGTCGAGGGCGCAAGGCGCTCCCCTTATCGGGGTATCAGGGTTTGCATCGCCGCAAGAGACTGACACTGCATTCCGTCTTCGCCGAAATTGTCAGGCGCCAGCCAAGCTTCGAATGCCGCGCGCAGCGCCGGCCACTCGCCGTCGGTGATCGAGAACCAGGCCGTGTCTCGGTTTCGTCCCTTATAAACGATGGCTTGCCGGAAAGTGCCTTCGTAGCGAAAACCATAGCGCTCCGCTGCCCGGCGCGAAGGCACGTTGAGGCTGTCGCATTTCCATTCGTAGCGGCGGTAACCCAACTCGTCGAAAACGCGGCGCATGAACAGATACATCGCTTCGGTGCCGGCCCTCGTGCGCTTCAGTCGCGAGGAGTAGACGATGTGACCTATCTCGATCACACCGTTGACGGGATCGATGCGCATCAATGCGGCGGTGCCGACGGGCTTGCCGCTGCGGGAATCGACAATCGCATGATGCAAGGGATCGGATTTGACCGCTTCCCGGCGCAGATAATCGACATATTGCGCGAGGTGCGAAAAAGGCCCGGCCGGCGAGTAGGTCCAATCGCGCCCGTCCGGCGTTTCGGAAAATGCCGCGTAAAGATCGGCCGCATGGCGCTCCGGGTCGAGCTTCTGAATCGAACAATATCGGCCGACCATGGGCGTGCCCGGCGGCAGCGGACGCTCGGTCCATTTGTCGAGAGAGCTGCCGATCGGCTGCCCGAAAGCATTGCGGTCCGGGATCAATCGCGCCTCAATGCGGCAGGGGTTTCCCCACGGTTTCCGGCAGGAACCAGGGGCAGAATAGGCCGATGACATAGATGCTGCTGATAATGAGGGCGGCATTGGTGATGCCGCCGAATTTCACCACCAGCGTTCCGGCGATGATCGGGAATATCCAGGCCACAAGGCGCGCACCGTTGAAGACGACGCTCGCTGCGGTGGACCGCACCGTCGCAGTGAACAGCTCTACCGGATAGATCGCCATCCAGGAAAAACCGAAACCCAGCGTGATGACGCCATTGAGGAAGGCGAGCAGCGAGAAAACATAAAGATTTCCCGTCCAGAGATAGGTCATCCAGGTAATGACCAGAGAACCCGCGAAGGTGAGGAGAAGATAGGCCCGACGTCCGATCCAATCGGCGACGAAGCCCGACGACATATAGGCAATGACGCCGCCCAGCGTGTAGACGAGAGCGATGCGTGGGCCCCAGACGCCCGCCATTTCTCCCTGTGCTTTGGCCAATTGCTCCGCATAGACGGGCGCCCAGGTGGAGACCGCCCACCATCCGGTGGTTGTCGCCAGCGACATCAGAAAGGTGAGCCAGATGCGACGCCGTGCTTCGGCCGAGCGAAAGAGCGTCGCGAGCGTGAAGGGACGTTTCTCGCTTCGCGCCGCCGCGGCGCCTTCACCCTCCACGGCTTCCCAGCGCCGTTCGCGAACGGCAGAAAGCCAGCGCTCGGATTCCTCGAGCGCGCGCATCAGATAGAACACGCAGAAGGCGGGCAGGGCGCCGACGAGAAAAATCAAACGCCAGGTGTCGTCGCCTAACGGGCGGGTTTGGCTGAGCACCAACCAGATGATCGCGGCGAGCACGGAGCCCGCGCCGAATCCCGACTGCAACAGGCCGAGGCCCTTGGGCCGGGCTCGGTCCGGCCAGGATTCGGCGACCAAGGCGATGCCGGTGCTCCATTCCGCGCCGATGGCGAGTCCCGTTAAAAAGCGCATGGCGATCAGCATCGCAAGACTGGTGCTGAACGCGGTCAGGCCAGTGAGCAGTGCATAAAGCAGGATGGAGAGCATCATCATGCGTTTGCGGCCGAAATAATCGGCAAGGATGCCGCCTCCCAATCCGCCGATACCCCAGCCGAGAAGCGTGATGCCGATGGCGAGCCCGGCATAGATGGCAGCGTTGGGCGTCTGCTCCGGCGTCAGCAGCGAATGCAACGCAGGGGGAAGCGCGACGATCAGGGCAAACGCCTCGTAGCCGTCGAAGATCCATCCCAGATAGCTTCCCCACAACACGCGCCAATGCTGGGCCGTGAGGCCGGAGCGCCAGCTCGTCCTGGGCACAGTTGCAGCGATGGAAGCTTCCGTCGTCATCGCATCTCGCTAATGGGGTCTACGAAGCATGATTGTACCGAAGGGCGAGGGCAAGCCATGAGCAAGTCACGAACCCGTATCGGGGGGACCGCGTCGTTTCGCAAGTTTCGCACCCGTTTCAAAATAGCGACCCGTCACGGCCAGCTTGGCTTCCTCGGCATTTTCCTCCGTCCAAGCGGATAGCGGATAACCGTGCCAGGGCGCCTTCAAATCGAGCGCAGGCAAGGACAGCGCTTCCCAACGGGCCAGCGCCTTTTCCATGAAATCGCGCCGGGGCAGGGAGACCGGCAAATAGGGATGTTCGCGGCACGCATTGATAAGCATGGCTGAGGCGCCTTGCCCATCGGGATAGGAAAATTGGTGCTCGTCCTTCGAAGGCGAGACAGAGGGATCTAGCCTTGGGACTTTACCGCGGATGATCTCGACATCGCGGTGCGGCTGCATGGAATAGGAGAGCGCCCACAGCACGCCATCGATCGAATCCGGGTCGATATCGGAATCCACCGCGACGAAAATTTTTCCCAGCGATGAATCGAAAGCGGCTGCAGCCCGCAGCGCCTGCCAGGGCTGCCCGAGCGCCGGACGGTCGAGCTGGATGACGAACATCATGTTGCAGCTCGCCATCTCGTAGCTGGCAACTTTTGTGACCGACGGAATGTTGCAGGCGTTTTTCAGATGGTTGAGGTAGATCGCGTCGAATGCCGCCTTGCGGATGACGGTGCTTTCGCTTGGCGGAAATTCGCTGATGATGCCTTGATAGATCGGTCGTGCGCGCTCAGTGATGGCGGTGACCTCGAAGATCTTTTCCATCTTGCGCGGGCCGAGATAGCCGCTCGCCTCGCCGAAGGGCGCTTCGGGTTCGAGCAGGTCCGTGCGGATCTGGCCCTCGATGACGATCTCGGCATGGGCCGGTACCAGCGCATCGAAACTTTCCGCCTGCACCACGTCGATGGGCGCGCCATTCAATGCGCCAGCAAGGCCGTATTCGTCCACGCCGTAAGGGAGTTTGCTCGCGGCCGCCAAGAGAAGCGCCGGCGGGCCGCCGATGAACACAGCCGCTTGCAGGGGACGACCCATGCGCCGCGCCTTCTCCCATTGGATCGCGAGGTGTTGCGTCGGCACGTCGGTGGCGCAGCCGATGCGGTCTTGGCTTTTGATCATGCCGCGATAGATGCCGAGATTGTAGGAGCCCGTCTCGGGATCGCGCGTCACCCAGACTCCGGCCGTGATGAAAGGCGCGGGATCGAAGCCAGGGGTCGAGATGAGATGGGCAAATCGATCGACGCCGCCCGCGAGATTGGGAGCACGGTGCGTGATCTCCTTCACCGGTGCGCCATCGCGTGCAACCACATGGGGCGGAAGATGGTTGCCGTGCGCACGCGCCCAGGCCGCTGCAATGCCGTCGGCGTCGACGCCTAGGGCCGCGCCATAGATGGCGCGCGAGCTGCCCAACGCCCCCAGCACCACCGAGCCTTCGAATGTGCGTCCGCGCGCGTCGGTGACATTGCGGAACCAGAACGCCTTGCGTTTTTCTTCGGCCAGCCCGCGAAATTGCAGGCGGACGAGCGGCACGAGCTCGGTGTCTTTGCAGATCTTCTCGTCGACGATTTGGAGCAACCCAAGACGGTTCAGCTCGTCGATGTAATCGCGTAAGTCCCGGTAAGGCATCAGTGCGTCCGCACCAGCGGCAGCATGGCGAGAGACAGTACGATGCAGCATAGCACCAGGAAATCGAGCCCGGCATTGTAATTGCCGGCGCTGCCGATGAGCATCCCCATGATGAAGGGCGCGGCCGAGCCGACGAGATTGCCGAAACCGGCATAAAGTCCGAAGCCCATTGAGGTGATTCCGCGCGGAATGATCTGCATGCCGATGGCGAAAAGCGTCGGCGTGGTTCCGCCCCAAAAGCCGGCACTCAGGGCAAGGCACCACGCGGCCAAGGACGCGTCCGGCGCCAGCGCCGCGAAATAGACGAAGACGCCCGCAAGGAAGAGCGCTGCGAAACAGACCGCGGCCCGCTTGCCCGTTCGATCGCCGATCCAGCCCGCGGCAAGCTGGCCGATTACCATGAGTACGAAGGGAAGCGACGAATAGAAACCGGTATGGGCGAGGTCGAAATGGCGCGCCTCCTGCAGATAGGTGGGCAGCCAGGAATTGAATCCCCAGAGATAGATCAGTGCGCCGGAATTGTAGACGGGGAGCAGCCAGAAACGCCAATCGCGTGCGAGCACGCGGATGGCCTCACGAAAGGGCAGCGTTGGTTCGGTGGGGAGCTTCGCCTCGGAGGCGACATCCGCCGGAGGTTTGTCCTTCAAGAAGAACCAGACCACCGGAAGAACGATCAATCCGTTGAGCGCAGCGAGCGCATAGAATGAAGACCGCCAGCCAAACTGCGTCACCAGGAATAGCACCAGCGGAAAACCGAGCGCCGATCCCAACGGGCTTCCGATGGTCCAGAAGGCGTTGGCGAGGCCTTGTTCGCGCGGAGGGAACCAGCGCTTCACGGCGGCATTGGCCGCGCCGAATTGCGGCCCCTCGGTGATGCCGAGCAGCATGCGCGCGCCCAGCATCAACGGATAAGAGCTGACCGCGCCCATGAACGCCATGGTGCCTGCCAATATCGCCGCGATGGCGGAGAGGGTCTTGCGCGGACCAAATATGTCGCCGCAAAAGCTGAACAAGAAGGCAGACGCGCCATAGAGAAAGACGAAGGCGGTCATCAACAAACCCATCAGAGCGGGATTGCTGACGCCGATGTCGGACTGGAACTCCTTGTTGGTAAAAAGCACGGCAACGTTGATGCGATCGAAAAACGCGGTCGTCACAGCCAGCAGCAACAGGAAGGAGACCATCCAACGCGCGCGCACGCCGCTACTGGAAAGAGCGGGAAGCGGCAAGGATCGAACGCTGGACTCGTGCAAAATGGGCCTCCCTACCAATCGAGCATAGATAAGGAGGGAGACCGGCGCCAGTGCGAGGCCTTCAGGCTCGGCATTTGCAAACCCGCCTAAAGGACCCTGTGAAAACTAAGCGAACAAAGCTAGTTTGATGAGCTAAGTCGCGGGAGGGACAGAATGCGTGTCATCGACGCCGCGCGGCTGGAGCGCGGCCGCGAAAAGGCCGTGAAGGCGCGCGGCACGGCCGACCGGCATCCCTATTTTCACGGCGTCGCTCAGGCGCGTTACGTGCTGCGCAAGGTCTTCCGCCTGGTGGAAGAGGAAGCCAAACGCGCCGGCATCGACCCGCTTGCCCATCAGGCGCTCATCCAGATCTATGGCAGCGAAGGAGGCGCGCTGCGAGTCAAGGAAGTGGCCGAGCGTCTCGACATCACGCCGGCCTTTGCCTCCAGCCTGGTCAAATCGCTGGCGGCGAAGGGGTTCATCGTCCGAGCACGCGACAAGACGGACAGCCGCGTGAGCTGGGTCAAGGTGACCAAAGAGGCGCGTGCGCTGCTGCACCGGATCGACGAGCAAGTGCAGATCCATGTCGATTACTTCACGCGCAATTTGACCGCCCAACAGACCGAGGCGGCGCTTTCGATTCTGCTGTTCTACGCCGGCGTTTCGTTCAGGCCGCCGCCAAACCCTCATAAAGATTAGTGGACGAACCTATTTGAATGATCTAATATTTTGAATATCGGAGACCTCTGTGCCGGCTGATGACGCCACATTCCGCAGTTCCATGCGACTCCTGGCGGGAGGCGTGACGATTGTGACAAGCGCCTTCGAGGGCAAGCGCAGCGGGCTCACTGCGACAGCCGTTTGTTCTTTGGCGTTGGCGCCGCCGCGCATTCTCGCTTCCATCAACATGCAGGGACATACCTATCAGGTCGTGTCGCGCAGCCGCTGCATGTCGATAAACCTGCTGGCGAAAGATCATGAAGAGCTCGCGGAGCGGTTCGCCGCAAAGCGCGCCGCGGTTGAAGAAGACCGCTTCGTCTATGGGGAGTGGAAGCAACGCGTGACCGGCGCGCCGGTGCTCGCCGATGCGCTTGCCGCGCTGGATTGCCGGGTCACCGAAATCATCCCGCTGGACACGCATGCGATCCTGATCGGCGTGGTGGAGGATGTGCTGTTCGGGCCGCACCGGCTGCCGCTCATCCATTTCGAGGCGGGATATACGTCGGTGCTGGCTGCACGATCGGAAAGCCCATCATGACGGCATCCGAAACAATCCGGAAAGCCGCCAAGGCGCCGCCGATGCGCAACGGTGCGCAATTCCTCGATGCCATCCGCGACGATGGCCGGCGCGTCTATTTCGATGGCGAGCTGGTGCGCGACGTGACGACGCATCCGGCGTTTTGCGGCGCCGCGAAATCGCTGGCGCGCCTCTACGACATTGCCGCCGACCCCGCCAATCGCGAGACGATGACCTACCCATCCCCGGCAACGGGCGGGCCAGTGCTGCGCTGTTATCATATCCCCAAGACCGCGGCCGATCTTGCGTCGCGCCGTGCGATGAGCACATGTTGGGCCGAGGAGACGTTCGGTCTGATGGGCCGCACGCCCGATCATGTGGCGGGCTTCCTTGCCGGCTATGCCGCAAAGCCGAGCGTCTTTGCCGAAGCCGGCAAGCAATATGCCCAGAACGTGGTGCGCTATTACGAATATGCGCGCGACAATCACCAATATCTCTCCTACGCCATCGTGCCGCCGCAGATCGACCGGTCGAAGCCCGCGCACAAGCAGTCCGATCCTACGCTCCATGCCGGCGTGGTGGCGGAACGCGACGGGGGAATCGTGCTCAAAGGCGCGCAGCAGCTCGGCACCGGCGCGGTATTCTCGGATGCCGTTTATATCAGCTGCATCCACCCGCTGGTTCCGGGCGATGAGGCCTATGCGTTCGCGGTCGCGGTGCCTGCCAATGCGCCCGGATTGAAGATCTATCCGCGACGGCCCTACGCATCGGGCGCGACCAGCGGCTTCGATTATCCGCTGTCGTCCCGCTTCGATGAGGTCGACGCGCTGATCGTGCTCGATGACGTTTTCGTGCCATGGGAGAACGTCTTCTGCTACCGCAATCTGCAACTTTGCCGCGACCAATGGTGGCGCACGCCGTCCCATTCCTATGGCAACCATCAGGCGCAGGTGCGCTACGCGGCGAAATTGCGCTTCCTGATGGGGCTCACCAAGAGGATGTGCGAGATCACCGGCAACGACGCCAATCCGGCGGTCCAGATCCTGCTGGGCGAGATGGCGTCTTTCGCCACCATCGTCGATTGCATGGTGCAGGCACAGGAGACTCAGGCGACAGTGGACGCGGAAGGGGTGGTGTGGCCGGCCAAGGCGGCGCTCTATGCCGTGATGGCCTTGCAGTCGGAGATCAACCCTCGCCTTCTCAACATCGCGCGGGAATTGGCCGGGGGTTCTATCATCATGCTGCCCTCCACGGCCAAGGACTTCGACAATCCGGAAATCGCCGCGGACCTGGAACGCTATGTCGCGTCGCCCGGCTTTCCGTCGCGGGCACGGACCGCGATTCTCAAGCTGGTTTGGGACCTGATCGGAAGCGAATTCGCCGGCCGCCACGAGCAATATGAGAAGTTCTACGGCGGGGCGTCTTTCCTGATCAAACAGAACATGGCCCGCGCCTATGATTTTGCAGGCGCGACCCGCATGGTGGACAGGGCGCTGGCGCTGCCGGAGGTTTGAGGCCGCGAGGCGTTGCAAAACGCCCCCCGATGCTCGACAACCCCCGGCCAAAGGCATCTCTGAAGAGGATGGAAATGGAACTGGAGCGCAAGCCCGCCGCCTTCGGCGATATGAGGCGCTGGATCGATGCGCTTCGGGCCGAGGGCGAGCTGCACGAGGTCAAGGCCGAAGTCGATTGGAACACCGAACTCGGCACCATCGTGCGGATCGCACAGGGCCCCGGCACCGGTCCGGCGCTGCTTTTCAGCAATATCAAGGATTACAACAAGCCTGGTTCACGCGGGCGCCGGGTTTTCGCGGGCAGCATGTCGAACTATCGCCGCATGGCGATGGTGTTCGGCCTTCAACCCGATACGCATCCGCGCGAGCTGGTGAAGCTCGCCCGCAATATCATGGCCGGTACGCTGCCGCCGAAAACGGTAGCCACAGGCCCGGTGAAGGAGAACATCGTCACCGGCAAGGATGTCGACCTGTTCGAATTTCCGACTCCGCATTGGAACCGCACCGATGGTGGACGCTATATCGCCACCTATGCGGGATGCGTGACGAAGAACCCCGACACCAATGTGATGAATGTCGGAGTCTATCGCGGCATGATCGGCGACAAGAACCATATCCCGATCTACATGTATCGCGCCCAGCATATCGGTCATCACGCGCTCGCCTGGCAGCAAAAGGGCGCCAAAGAGATGCCGATCGCCTTTGTCATCGGCTGGGAGCCGACATTGGATTTCTGCGCCGGTTCGCCCGTGCCGATGGGGGTCTGCGAATATGACGTGATGGGCGCGATCCGCGGGGCGCCGGTCGAATTGGTAAAATGCGAGAGCCACGACCTCTACGTTCCCGCGACGGCGGAAATCGTCATCGAAGGTTTCCTGCAATTCGATCCCGCGACCCATATGGAGGAAGGCCCATTCGGCGAATTCACCGGCTATGTCGCGGGCGAGCGCTTGCCGCGGCCGACGGTGCGGGTAACGGCCATCACCCATCGCAATGATCCGATCCTGCGTGGTACTGTGGAAGGCGCCTTGCCGGGCAGCTTTTCCGAAAACGCGATCTGCAGCTCGATCATGCGCTCGGCGATTGCCTGGAATGTGCTCGATAGAGCCGGCATTCCGGGGGTTACCGATGTGTGGGGTCCTCCGGTGCACGCGACCACCAATCTTCTCGTCCAGATCAAGCAGACCTACCGAAACCAGGCCAAACAAGTGGCGAATGCCATCTGGGGAAGCTCGGCCTCCCATGTGCGCTACAAGCATGTGACCGTGGTGGACGATGATATCGACATCCATGATTACGCGGCCGTCGATTGGGCGATCGCCTACCGCGTGAATGCGGGCGAGAATGACATCGTCATCATGCCCTCGACATTCGGCGCCGGCCTCGACCCCTCGACCCGCAAGCGCGACCGGGACATCGCGCTGTTCGGCAGCGGCAAGTGGAACCGGATGCTGATCGATGCGACGATCAATCTCGACTATGACCCCGACCCCGATTTCGGGGGCGCACGCTTTCCTCCGACGGTCTGGCCCTCGCCAGAGGATGAGCAAGCCGTGCGGGCGCGCTGGAAGGAATTGGGCCTTGATGGCAAGAAGCGCGGATAAGGCCGGGCGATGAAATTTTCCGGCGAGCTCACCGTCAAAGCGCCGCGCGAGGCCGTGTTCGACCGCTTCCAGGATGCGCGCTTTTTCGCGTCCTGCGTCGAAGGCGTGCATGATCTCAATGAGATCACGCCGACGCGCTACTCGGCGCTGTTCGAAACAAAAATCGCCTATATTCGCTTCAAATTCGAAGTCGTGGTCGACATGACGCGCGCCGAACGCCCCCACACCATCGAGGCCAAGATCGAAGGCAAACCGCATGGGATTGTCGGCCGGCTTTCGGCAACCTCCACAGCCAGCTTCGCGGAAGCAGGCGGTGAAACCATCATACAATACGCCGTCGATGCGAGTTTGACCGGCCGCTTGGGCAGCATCGGCCAGCCCGTGCTGAAGTCGAAGGCGAAGGAGATGGAGCGGCAGTTCGTCGAAAAGTTGCGCGCAGCCTTTCCCAGCGGCGTTGCAGAGGCAGCGTCGTGATCCCGTTCGATTGGACGGAACCGGCGACGCTGAAGGACGCGGTTGCGCTCCTCGATCCCGACAATCCGACCATTCGCCCGATCGCCGGCGGCACGGCTTTGATGCTGATGATGAAGGCCGGCGTGTTCATGCCTTCGCGTCTCGTCAGTCTGGCGAAGATCGAGAGCCGCTATTCCGAAATCCGAATCGACGCTGAGGGTGTGCTGCGCGTCGGAGCCATGGCGTCATTGTCCCAATTGGAACAATCCACCGAGGCGATGGCCCGGTTTGCGGTGATGAAGGGCGCGCTGCGCACGCTTTCCAATGTGCGGGTCAGGAATGTCGCCCGAATTGGTGGGGCGCTCGCGCATGGCGATCCGCATATGGATTTGCCGCCGCTGCTCGCCGCGCTGGGTGCGCGAGTGTCCGTGACGGGGCAGAGGGGTACGCGCGAAATCGCGGTCGAGGACCTTTACGCCGGCTATTACGAGACCACGCTTGAGAAGAACGAACTGATCGCCGAAGCGATCGTGCCGGCGCTGAACGGCGCGAAGGCGGCCTATATGAAGGTGACCTCGCGTTCGGCTGATGATTGGCCGGCCCTGAATATCGGCGTGCGGCTCGAGACCGACGGCCCCGCGCACATTCGCGAAGCGCGCATCATCATCAGCGCCGCGACGGAGAAGGTTACACGGCTGAAGGACACGGAGAAGTTGATGACGGGCACGGTCGTCAACGACGTGCTTCTCAAGCGCGCGGGCGATGCCGCTATCGGCGAGGTCTCGTTCCTCTCCGATGCGCATGGCTCTGCCGCCTACAAGAGGGAATTGCTCCGCGTCTATCTCGCCCGCGTCATTCGCGAGGCGCTGTCGTGAACCAGATCGGCCGCTCCATTCCGCGCCTCGAGGCTCGCGCCAAGGTGACAGGGCGCGCGGAATATGTCCACAACATGCGCGTGCCGGGCATGCTGTACGGCAAGATTTTCCGCAGCACCGTCGCTCATGGCTGCATTCTCAGTATCGATACCAGCGCGGCGCGCGAAACCGAAGGCGTTTACGCGGTTGTGACGGGCGAGGACATTCGATCCGTCATTCCCAATCCCTATTTCGGTCCAGCCTTCCACGATCAGCCAATTCTGGCGCTCGAGAAAGTTCACTTCGTCGGCGAGCCCGTCGCAGTGGTGTTGTCTCACGATCCCCACATCGCCGAAGCGGCGGTGCAGATGATCGCTGCGGACTATGAAGAATTGCCACCGGTGTTCGACGAGGTCGAGGCGATGACGTCGGACGCGATCGTGCACGAAGTGCTGAAGCCCGCCGGCACATTCGCCGATTTGAAGCATCTTGCGGGGCGCAAGCACACCAATGTGACGCTCGACTATCAATTGCGCCGCGGCGATGTGGAAGCGGGCTTCGCGGCTGCCGATCACATCTTCGAGCACATGTTCCGCACCGGGCAGGTTCTGCACGTGCCGCTGGAATCCCATGCTTCCCTAGCGGAGCCCGGCTACGATTCCCTCATCATCCATACATCGTCGCAGACGCCATCTTTCGTGCGCATGGAGATTGCGCGGCTTCTCGGCTGGCCGGAGAATCGCGTCAGCGTCCGTGTGCCGTTTTTGGGTGGCGGCTTCGGTGCCAAAGTCTATGTGAAAGTCGAGGCGCTGGCGGCCGCGCTTGCCCTCATCGCGCGCCGCCCGGTGAAGATCGCGCTCACGATGGAAGAGCAGTTCTACACCATCGGGAAGCATGCCACGACGTTCCGCATAAAAAGCGGTGTCACCAAGGATGGCCACATCATCGCCCGCGCGTGCGACGTGTGGTGGAACGGCGGCGCCTATGCCGATATCGGCCCGCGCGTGGCGCAGAAATCCGGCTTTACGGCGGCGGGGCCTTACGACATCGAACATGTGCGCATCGATTCCACCGAGGTTTATACGAACCGTCCGCCAGCCGGCGCGCTGCGCGGCTTCGGCGTGCCGCAATTGGTCTGGGCCTATGAAAGCCATACCGACCTGATCGCCCGCGAGCTTGGCATCGATCCGATCGAGTTCCGCCGCAAGAACATCCTGCGCGACGGTCGTCCGCACGCCACCGGAACGATTATGAAGGATGCGGCGATCGGCAAGGTGCTCGATCATCTCGCGGAGCGGATGAATTGGAACGCGCCGTTCGACCGCGGCATTGGCAAGATCAAGCGCGGTCGCGGTATCGGCATCGGCTTCAAGGCGTCGATTTCGCCGACCACGTCGGGTGCTATTGTCAATGTCAACGCTGACGGCAGCACCGTGCTCTACACCAACACCATCGACATGGGGCAGGGCTCCGACACCGGCATGGCGCAGATCGTGGCCGAGGTGCTCAATGTCGCCGCCGAGAGTGTGAAAGTGGTGCACGGCAACACCGACGTCGCGCCCTATGATATGGGAACGCTAGGCTCACGCTCCACCTTCCACATGGGCAACGCTGTTCGCTTGGCGGCGGAAGACGCGCGCAACAAACTCGCCGCTCTCGCCACGGAAGTGGGGCTTCCCACGGGCACCAATTACGACGTCAAGGAGTTGTTCAAGAAGCGCTACGGCATGCAGGCCGGCAACGTCATTGGCACCGGCACCTATATCCCACGCTACGCTTCTCCCGATCCCAAGACGGGCCAATCCGACAATGTGACGCCGTTCTGGATGGTGGGCGGCACGGGCGTCGAAGTGGAAGTCGACACCGAAACCGGCCATGTGCGCGTTACGCGCATGATCAACGTGGCCGATGCCGGCAAGCCGATCAACCCCAAGATCTGCGTAACGCAGCTCTCGGGCGGCGCCATCATGCAATTGGGCTTCACACTTTACGAGGACATGGTGTTCGATTCGGGGCAGGTCACCAACGCGTCCTTCGCCGACTATAAAATTCCCGGCTTCCGCGACGTGCCGCCTATGGAGTCCGATCTTGTGACGGCGACGCAGGAGACCGGGCCATTCGGCGCCAAGGGCGTAGGTGAGTCTTCGACCTTCGGCGTTTCGCCCGCCATCGCCAATGCGATCCATGACGCGGTGGGCATTCGCCTGACCGAGCTTCCGATCAAGCCGGAAACGCTGCTGAGAGCGCTGCGCGCTGCCGAAGGCCGCCCGATCGAGGACGAGGAATGAGCGAAGCCCGCACGATCCGGTTCACGCTGAACGGCCGCCCGGTGAGCGTTGCCGTCGAGCCCCACCGCAATCTGGTCGAGCTGTTGCACGATCAGGGCTTGTTCGGTGCGCGCGAGAGCTGCGGCCAGGGCTTATGCGGTTGTTGCACCGTTCTGGTCGATGATGTCGCCGTGTCGGGCTGCCTCTATCTCGCGGTCGGCGTCGAGGGAAAAAACATCACCACGGTCGAGCATTTGGATTCGGGCGGTGCCCTCTCACCAGTCCAGCAGGCCTTCATCGAGGCGGGCGCGTTTCAGTGCGGTTTCTGCACCCCCGGCTTCGTGCTGATGACGCATCAGCTTCTGGCGCACAATCCCGATCCCAGCGAGGACGACATTCGCCATTACCTCTCCGGAAATCTCTGCCGCTGTGCGGCCTATCCGGAAATCATCGAGGCGGTGCGTCTTGCGGCGCGCCGGCAGAAACGCGGCTCGCCTTAAGTTACGCACGCGCGAACGTTCCCCCTCATCGCAATTCGTAAAAAATATCGTGCGCGAAAGAAAGCGCCAAATCTCGCTCACGCGCGAGGGAAAACCATTTCCTCTCCGTAATCAAAGCAAATGGCTCGCATTCGCACGGCACCGCCCGGACGAGCCAAGAGAGGGAGGGATTTCTTGCGCTTCAAGATTCAGCTCGCGCGCGTCATAGCGCTCGCGGGAACGAGTACTCTATGCCTATCGGGCACTAGCCTCGCGCAGCAGGTCACCACCGCGGCCGGCGTGCCCGAGCAGGTTGTCATCACCGGCCGTCTGGAAGAAGACCTGCCTGCGCGCTTGGCCGAATTGGGCACACGCGTCAACACCGTTACCGCAGGAGAGATCCAGAATGGCGGCTATGCCGACGTCGCGCAGTCGCTTCAGACGTTGGTTCCGGGCCTCTACGTCGCGCCCAAAAGCGGGCCGTTCGATTATGTCGATGTCTCGTTCCAGGGTTCGCGTACCGAGGATGTGTTATGGACCGTGGACGGCGTGCGCATCAATAATCGGCTCTATGGCGGCACGACGCCGCTCGACACCCTGCCCGCGAGCATGATCGAACGCATCGAAGTGCTGGAGGGTCCGCAGGCCCTGTTCTATGGAACCCAAGGCATTGCGGGCGCCATCAACATTGTCACGAAGGATTTCCTCGATCACGCGGATGGGCGCGTCGGCGTTGGCTTCGATACCAATAATGGCCGCCATGCAGACGGCTATTTTCGCGACAAGATCGGTGACAGCAGTTTCGTCGTTTATGGTTCGGCCGACAAATCCGAAGGTTTTCAGCCTTTCCGCGATCAGGACTATCAGCCGAGCCAGACCGACCGCAGACGAGGTTATGACGTTCTGACCATAGGCGGCAAATACGCCTACGATTTCAACAACGATCTCCGCGTCACGCTTTCCGAGCAGCACACCGACGCCAAGCTCGACTTCACCTCTACGCAACTCCAACGGCAGGCCTTCAACGAACGCAACGAAGATATCCTGAGTGCCAAGGTCGATTATACCGCCAGCGACAGGCTGCAGTTCTTCCTGAAAGGCTATTATCATTGGTGGTACGCCCACTACACGGAGTTCGACAACGATCTCAATTCCACGGGCGCTCTGACCGGCAGTGTTTCAGTGATTGACGATCACGATTTCTGGGGTTTCACGGATTACGGCGTGAACGCGCTGGCGAAATTCACCCCCACGCCGGAAATCGACACCTATCTCGGTTATGACTACCAGAACTACGCCGGAAACGATGTCGTCCTGGTAATCGATAAGCAGACGGAACATGTTCATGCCGTCTTCGGGGAGATTGCAACGACGCCAGCCTTCATTTCCAATGTCAGGCTCGCCGCGGGCTTTCGCTACAACGCACCGAGCGTCGGGCCGAGCGCGACGGTGTGGAATGTGACTGGACGCTGGGACGTTACGCCCGAATTCTTTGTTAAGGGCATGGTCGGCACGGCGTTCCGTCTGCCCACGGACGAAGAGTTGTTCGCCAACGATCCCGATGACGAACGCGGCAATCCAAACACAAAACCCGAACAAAGTACCAACATCAACGCATCGGTCGGCGGCAATTTCGGCATGCGCTCGATTCGTTGGGAAGTGATTGGTTTCGCCCGCGACATCAAGAATCTCATTGGGATTGCCGACTTTGATTCTACGACGAATCAGGACGTGTTCGGCAACACGCCGGGCACGGTACGCGTGCGCGGCGTGGAGCTCGTCGTCGATGCTGCTTTCGCGCCCGATCTTTCGGGCAGCTTCAGCTACACCCATAGCGAGGCGAAGGATTTGACCCATCTTCAAATCCGGCGCGTCCCTGAGCAATTGGCCAAGGCCACCGTCGACTACCACCCGATGAATATGCCGTTCGGCGTGTTCGCTTCGGTCAATTATGTCGGCGATACGTTCGACACCCTTGGCGGCATTCGGCAGAAATACGGCGACGACGTGGTGGTCGATGTGGGCGGACGCGTGTTCCTCGACATGAACCGCCACCACCGCATCGACGTGAATTTGCAGAATGTGTTCGACGAGGACTATTCGACACATCTGACGCGCGGCTTTCCCGATGATGGCGGTCCATCCTATCTCGTGGGCTATCGCGGCCTGCCGCGCACATTGTCGGTTCACTACACCTACAACTTCTTTTGACGGATTGAGGGCCGGCGCCCAGGCAATGTTGCTCGCGGAGGGCCTGGCCGACGCTATACTGACGGACTAAGGAGAGGCCGGGCATGGCGAAAATCTTGTGGCGCGCGACGGTCATAACCCACCGCTACCTTGGGGTGGTGGTGGGGCTGCTCATGCTTGTCTGGTTCGCCTCCGGCATCGTCATGATGTATGTCGCCTATCCGAGTTTGACCGACAAGGATCGGCTCGCATCGCTTGGCCCGATTTCGTGGGAGGCGTGCTGCGCGCTCGATAAGCAGGGATTCGCCGATGACGATCCGATCCGCGCCGTGCAGTTGCAGAGCCTCGCGGGCGAGCCCGTCCTGCGGGTCAGGCCCGAGGGTCGACCGGGACGCCTATCGAGTCTGGGGCCCTCCGGGCCTATGCTGGAAATAGACGAGAGCAAAGCCCGAGCCGTCGTGCAGGATGCCGTTCACCGGATCATCGGGCGCTCGGCCCAGCCGGTTAGCGTGGAAACCATCGATCGCGATCAATGGACGGTCGGTGATGCCGGCCAAGGCAACCGGCCGCTTTTTCATTTCGTCTTTGACGATCCCAATCGCACCCACATCTACGTCTCGGGCACGACGGGCGAGATCGTGCTCTGGACGACGACGACTCAGCGGTTCTGGAATTGGCTTGGGGCCATCCCGCACTGGCTCTATTTCACGCAATTGCGCAGCAATGGACCCCTCTGGGCGCAGATCGTCATTTGGACGTCCATCCTTGGCGGGTTCTTGACGATCATCGGTCTTTACCTCGGCATCTCTCAGTTCAACCGCGGGAGCAATGGTCGAATCTCGCCTTATCGCGGCTGGTTCTATTGGCATCACCTTGCAGGACTCGTCTTCGGCCTGTTCACGCTGACCTGGGTGGTGAGCGGTACGCTTTCGATGAATCCCTGGGGCTTTCTCGAAGGCGGCGGCGGCAGTGAGCGCATTAGGTTGGCGGGAGAACCGCTTTCTTGGAGCGTCATCCGCAATTCGCTCGCGGCGCTGAAGGTCAATCCTCCCGCGGGCGATGTCGTGAGTCTTCAGAGCGCCCCATTCGACGGCAAAATGTTCTGGCTCGCGGTCGCCCAGAACGGCGCGATCGAGCGTCTGGACTCCCAGGGCCATCCGGCCGAAGTAAGCAACGTTGATCTGGGCGCAGCCGCAAAACGGTTGGCCGGGACGGAGGCGATTGCCTCTCAGGAGTTGATAGCGACGGAAGACGCCTATTATTTCGATTTCAGCGTCGCCGAGCGCAGCGATCCCCCGCCCTTTCCCGTCTACCGGATCATTCTCAACGACGCGGAGAACACGCGTTATTATCTCGATCCGCGCACCGGGGAATTGTTAGGAAAAATCGATGCCGATCGTCGCGGCTATCGCTGGTTCTTCAACGGGCTGCACCGGTTGGATTTCACCGCGTGGCTTCGTATGCGCCCGATCTGGGACGTCATCATGCTGGCGCTGTTGCTGGGCGGCGGTGGGGTTACCGCGACGGGTGCTTATCTCGCGATGTCCCGCATCAAGCGTGATCTCACCTTTCGGCGCGTGCGCTAACTCACATCAGGCGCCGACCAGAAGGGCGCCATCGCCTGCGAGCGGATGGGAGAGCGGAGGCGCGTTCTCGACGTTGCGCGCTCGTGGCCTCTATCGAGGTGGTCAAGCTGCCATTCGTAGAGCTCGAAATCGTGGGCATAGAGCCGTTCGATCTTTGCGCGCTCCAAGGTGCCGATTGTGGCCGCGTTCGCCTTCGACTTGTTGTCGTGAGGGAAGATGAGCGGCATATCCAGTTTGCAGGCCAAACCACGCACAAAGGCAGTGCTGTTCTCCAATATGCCGGAATGGAAGACATGACGGGCGAAGAAGCGGTCCAGATTCTCGCGCCCGTCCCACCCCACATAGCGCGCAGACAGATTGCCATAGGTCTCGGAGCGTTCCAGCAGAAAATCGAGATAGCCTTGAAAGCTGAAGAGACCTGCAGCCCGATGCTTGAGTGGCGTGTCGAGCCGGGTAAGCGGCGCCTTCGCGCGATAGGCCGCGCGGCAATAATTGTATTCCGAACGGCAGCGCGCCACCGGGTTGCGAAACAGAGTGATCATCTTCACCGGCCGCCCGAGGCGATTCCGCACCGACGGAAAATC
>DATHDZ010000115.1:0-3720 GCA_035318785.1 Micropepsaceae bacterium | reverse complement strand
CTCTTCCAGCTCGCAGATCATCTTTTCGGCATTGGTGATGAAATAGGGTGAGTTGTAGCCGCGGTCGAACTGCATGCCTTCGACGACTTCGAGCTCGGTCTCGAGGCTCTTGGCCTCTTCCACCGTGATCACGCCTTCATTCCCGACTTTCGCCATGGCTTTGGCGATCATCTGGCCGATCTCGATGTCGCCATTGGCCGAGATCGTTCCAATCTGGCGAATTTCGTCGTTCGACTTCACCTTCTTGGAGCGCTTCTTCAGATCGGCAACCACGGCTTCGACCGCCTTTTGAATGCCGCGCTTTAGATCCATCGGATTCATGCCGGCGGCAACCGATTTGGTCCCCTCGCGCACGATGGCATGGGCAAGAACGGTGGCCGTCGTGGTGCCGTCGCCGGCGGCGTCATTGGTCTTCTGCGCCACCTCGCGCACCATCTGCGCGCCCATGTTCTCGAACTTGTCGGCGAGCTCGATTTCCTTGGCCACCGTCACGCCGTCCTTGGTGGAGCGCGGCGCTCCGTAGCTCTTGTCGAGGACGACATTGCGGCCCTTGGGGCCGAGCGTGATCCTTACCGCATCGGCCAGAATGTCGACGCCGCGCAGCATTCTCTCGCGCGCATCGCTACCGAATTTTACGTCTTTCGCTACCATGTCGTTTCTCCTGATCGGAATATGAAAAAACGGGCATCAGAAATTCCGATGCCCGTGCTGTTTCTTTCGTCGGATTACGCGGCCCTCTTGAGAGTCTTGCGGCCTTCGATGATGCCCATGATGTCGGACTCCTTCATGATGAGAAGGTCCTCGCCGTCGATTTTGACCTCGGTGCCCGACCATTTGCCGAACAGCACGAAATCGCCCGGCTTGACTTCCGGCGGCACGCGCTTGCCGTTGTCATCGAGGGCGCCCGGCCCGACGGCGATGATCTCGCCCTCCTGGGGCTTCTCCTGGGCGGTTTCGGGAATGATGATGCCACCAGCGGTTTTTTCTTGATCCTTGACGCGGCGGACGACCACACGATCGCCTAAGGGGCGGAATTTCATGCCGTTCTCCTCAATGCAACAGGGGATGTGAAAGCCCCTTCGCGCATTTTTGTGAATTGTTTCAGCCGATTAGCACTCAAATATTATGAGTGCTAGCCCTCCATGGGACAGATAGAGACCTTTGCGGCGATCTTCAAGGGGCGTTCAGGCAGATAGCGACCGCAGCCATTGGATTTCCTCCTGCTACCGCATGCCCCGGCCGGATGCTATTTGGAAAACGGGAGATGCCGGTAATTGGGATTTGTCATGCGTTCACGAATCTCGGCCGCCATAGCGGTGCTCAGCTTCTGCTTCGCGGGGCAGGCACTTGCGGGCGATATCAGCCCCCAGGCCAACCGGGAATATCTGGCCGCCAATGCCGCAAAGCCCGGCGTTGTGGTGCTGCCGAGCGGTTTGCAATACCGCGTCGTCAAGTCCGGCGCGGGGCAGACTCCTCGCCCCGAGGATGTCGTCACGGTTTCGTATAAGGGCGCACTGGTTGACGGCACCGTCTTCGATCAGACCAAGCCAGGCGAAACCCGCAACCTACCGGCGGGCAAGGTCGTCCCCGGCTGGGTCGAGGCGCTGTCCCTGATGAAGGAGGGCGACGAGTGGGAGCTTGTGATCCCCTCCGATCTTGGCTACGGCGCGACCCGCGCCGGCAACGGCGCCATTCCGCCGAACCAAGTATTGGTGTTCAGTCTGGAGCTGATCGCCGTCATACGGGCGCACCCCTAATCTGCATCCGGATCACCCTTCACTTCAGTGCTGAAACCCCCACATAGATAGGGATGGATTCTCAAGCGACAAACACGGGACATCCTCCGCCGGAAGCTAGCCGGTCGTCGCATCCGCTACGGGGCGACTATTCCGCCATCGGGCCCGACTATTCGGTCGAGCAGCCCTTCGATCATTACTCGTATGTCGGGCACGATCGCTGGAGGCGACTCTATCGCCGTCAAATGGAATTGGTCCCGCGCTATGCGGTGAAGGAATTCGTCGCCAGCATCGAACGTTTGAGCGTCGCCGACGGAATCCCCGATTTCCGTCGCGTCAATGAACAACTCGCGCGGTTGACCGGGTTCAAGATCATTGCCGTTCCCGGCTTGATCCCCGACGAGAAATTCTTCCAGCATCTGGCCAACCGGCGATTTCCGATCACCTGGTGGATACGCGAGGAAAGCGAGCTCGATTATCTCGAAGAGCCCGATGTGTTCCACGACTTCTTCGGGCATGTGCCGCTCTTGGCGCATCCCGTCTTCGCCGATTACATGGTCGAATATGGCAGAGCGGGTCCGGCCGCCGCCCGGATGAATGCGATCCCGCTCTTGTCGCGACTCTATTGGTACACGATCGAATTCGGCCTCATCCAGACGACGGAAGGCTTGCGCGCATTCGGCGCGGGCATTCTGTCATCCAAGGGCGAGACCATCTATTCGATCGACAGCGATCTACCGAACCGCATCCGCTTCGATCTCGAGCGCGTGCTCAATACCGAATTCCGCATCGATGCCTATCAGGAAACCTATTTTGTCATCGACAGTTTCGAGCAGATGTTTGCCGAAACGCAAAAGCCGTTCGCACCGCTCTATGCGCGTCTTCAGGGGCGCACGCCTTATCCGGCCAATGCCGTTCTCTCGAGCGATTCCGTGATACACCGCGGCACCGGCGCCCACACCTAGAAGGAGCGGATCGATGATGCCGACAGCTGGATGACCGGCACCAAATGAAGCTCGCGTCTCTGAAACAGGCACGCGACGGAAAATTGCTTGTCGTCTCGCGTGACCTTGCCCGAGCCGAGGCCGTTGCGGACATCGCCCCAACCCTTCAAGCGGCTCTCGATAACTGGAGCGAAACGGCTCCGCGGCTGATGGAACGCTCCGCTGCGTTGGATGCGGGACGAAGCGGCACTGCATTCGCCTTCAATCCGGCAGATTGTGCTGCGCCATTGCCCCGCGCCTATCAATGGGCGGACGGCAGCGCCTATGTCGTCCATGTCGAGCTTGTGCGGCGGGCACGCGGCGCCACGCTGCCACCTTCCTTCTGGAAGGACCCGCTGATCTATCAGGGCGGCTCATACAATTTCATCGGAGCGACCGACCCGATCCGCGTTGCCGACGAATCTTGGGGTATCGATTTCGAATCCGAAGTGGCGGTGGTGACGGACGACGTACCCATGGGTGTCTCTGCCGATGGTGCGCGCGACCACATCAAACTCCTGATGCTGGTCAATGATGTGAGCCTGCGCAATTTGATACCGGAGGAACTGGCGAAGGGCTTCGGCTTCTTCCAGAGCAAGGCCTGGACGTCGTTTTCGCCGGTCGCGGTGACGCCCGACGAACTCGGTGCTGCCTGGGACGGCGCATCGGTCGATCTGTCCTTGGTCACGACATTGAACGGTACCCTCTTCGGGCGACCTAATGCGCGAAGCGAGATGGCGTTCGACTTCCCACGTCTGATTGCGCACGCCGCCAAGACCCGCCCGCTAGGTGCCGGGACGATCATCGGCTCGGGCACCGTCGCCAACTCCGACCGCGAGGTTGGGTCATCCTGTATTGCAGAACGGCGCGCCATCGAAACGATCGATTCCGGCGCACCCCAGACGCCGTTCCTTTCCTTCGGCGATCGCGTCAGGATCGAGATGCTGGACGAGCAGGGCCATTCGATCTTCGGCGCAATCGACCAGTCGGTTCAGCGGTAC
>DATHDZ010000114.1:0-8352 GCA_035318785.1 Micropepsaceae bacterium | reverse complement strand
CGGACAATGCCGGCAGCGAGGCCAAAAGACTTTGCCGGGCGCTTGATTTGTCCTTGAGATGAGCTTGATTATTTCGTGAGAACGGCTGCGAAGCCGAGTTTGGGGCACCATTTGCAGTTTCTCTTTGCCGACCACACGCTCGACGTCGGGCGACGCGAACTGTGCCGCGGTTCCGAGGCGATTGCCGTCGAGCCGCAGGTGTTCGACCTGTTGGTTTATCTGGTGGAGAATCGCGACCGCGTCGTCAGCAAGGACGATGTGATCGCTTCGATCTGGGGCGGCCGCGTCGTATCGGATTCGACGCTGACCAGCCGTATCAACGCGGCGCGAAAGGCCGTCGGAGACAGCGGCAAAGGCCAGATGCTGATTCGCACAATCGCCCGAAAGGGCTTCCGCTTCGTCGGATCGGTGCGCACGCAATCAAATGTTGCCGCGACAGTGGGTGCCGATGCCGCATCGCCAATCGAGATCCACGATCCGTCCCTTCCGGCTGTGCCACCGTCCGACCGTCCCGCTATCGCCGTGCTTCCCTTTACGAACATGAGCGGCGATCCGGAACAGGAGTATTTTTCGGATGGCATCAGTGAAGACATCATCACAGCGCTGTCCAAACTGCGCTGGTTCTTCGTGATCGCGCGCAACTCTTCGTTCACCTACAAGGGCAAGGCCGTCCATATGAACCAGGTCGCCGAGGCCCTGGGGGTTGGGTACGTGGTCGAGGGCAGCGTGCGCAAGAGTGGCGAGCGTGTGCGCATCACCGCTCAGCTCAACGACGTCGCTACCGGCAGCCACCTTTGGGCGGAGCGTTACGACCGCAGCCTCGCCGACGTATTCGCGGTGCAGGATGAGATCACCGAGGCTATCGTCGCGGCGATTGAACCACAGCTCTATGCCGCGGAGAATTTTCGCGCCAAGCGTAAGCCGCCGGACAGCATGGACGCGTGGGATCTGGTCATGCGCGCTCTGTCGCACTACTGGCGTGTGACGCGGCAGGACAATGTCGTCGCGCAAGCCTTGCTGGAAAAGGCGATCAGCATCGATCCGAACTACGGTCAGGCACTGGGCGTGCTTGCCGCTAGCCATACCTTCAGTGCCCATATGGGTTGGGCAGATATGGCCACGACTGTGCCGATTGCCGAACGCGCCGCGTTGGCGGCAATCCGCGCCGACAGCGAGGACCCCTGGGCACATTTCGCGCTGGGCGGCGTTTATTTGTTCCCGCGGCGGTTCGAAGACTCGCTGGCCGAGTTCGAATTGGCGTTACGCTTAAACCCAAATTTCTCGCTGGCCCAGGGCTATTACGGCCTGGCGCTGGCCTATTGCGGGCTGTGGGAAGAAGCCGATGTCGCGGCGCGCCGTGCTCTGCGGCTAAGCCCGCGCGATCCGTTCTCGGCGATCTACTACGGCATTGCCGCCTATGCCCAATTCGTCGGGCACCATTACGAAGAGGCGATGCGGCTGGCACGTGAAGCGATTCGGCAGCGGGCCGATTTTGTCGGTGCCCACCGCGTGCTTACCGCTGCCGCCGCCATGGCGGGAGAGGAAGAAGTCGCCACGGCCGCACTTCGGGAACTGCGTGTCGCGCAGCCCAATATTTCGCTCGCCTGGATCGCAGACCAAATACCGATCCAGCGGGTCGTCGACCGCGAGCACTATTTGGAAGGATTTCGCCGCGCGGGCCTGGACTAGGCCTGCGCTGAGATGCGCACGTGTTGAATGCGCCGGCCGGCGGGAGCGCGCTGACGCGCGCGCTCCGCCCTAGCCAAGCGGACTTTTATTGCTGCACGACCGGCCCTACCGGCGCCCGCTCGATAATCTCGATGCGGGTACCCCAGGGATCGGTGATGTAGGTGATGGTGCTGCCGTTGGGAACCTTGCGAGGCGGCTCGTCGAGCTTGACGCCTTCCGCCTGGATCTTGCTTACGAAGGCAGGGTGGTCCTTCACGTCGAAACCGATATGGTCGAGGATATGCCCTTTCGTCGGCGCCTGCGCCTTGTCAGCCTTGGCGAATCGGAGCTGCACTCCCGGTATGTCGACGATGGCCCCGCCGTTGCGCATGCCCGCCTTCCCGCCAAAGGTCTTCGCATACCAAGCCTGAGCTTTGGGGATTTCCGCTTCCGGCAGGAAGAAGTGGATGTGTTCATTGCGGATCGGAACTGTCTGCGTCTTGTCTTCCAGGATTTCCATGCGCACGCCGTCCGGCGTCTCGACATAGGCCTGGTCCAGCCGGCCGTTGCCGCCGGGGAGCACCTTCACACCGGCGGCTTTCCATTGCGCGACACGCGTCTGGACGTTGTCGACGATGAAGCCGACATGGTTCACCACCGTACCCTGCGTGCCGCCATCTCCACTCGCATTCCCCAAGGCGAGATTGATATAAAGCCCCGGGAACATGATCAGCGGAGCTCCGCCGGGCATGGTCAGTTTGCCGCCCATGGCAAGAAAGATTTTTTTGTTCGCTTCCAAATCCTTCGAGGCAAGGTGCCAGTGACCCATGGTCACGCCGGTCGCGTTGAACGGGGCCGGTTGCGCGACCGCCGTGCCGATTGTCAGTGTCGAAGCGAATAACAAAGCGACGAACATGTTTGTCTTCACGGCTGCCTCCCTGTTGAGCTGGATTGCCGGAGCGCGCCAGCGCGCGCTCCGCTCGCCTCAAGTTAAACGGTTTATGATTTCACCTCTGGCCCCAACGACGCGCGTTGAACAAGCTCGATACGGGTACCCCAGGGATCTGTGATGTAGGTGATGGTGTTGCCGCCCTGAGGATTGGTGCGAGGCGGCTCGTCGAGCTTGATGCCTTCCGCCTCGATCTTCCTCACGAAGGCTGGGTGGTCCTTCACGTCGAAACCGATGTGGTCGAGCACACGCCCACGAGTCGGCACCTGCTTCGCATCGGCCTTGGCGAAACGAATCTGCACGCCCGGGATGTCGACGACTGGCGCGTTGTTGCGGGTGCCCGCCTTTCCACCGAAGGTCTTCGCATACCAAGCCTGAGCTTTGGGAATTTCCGCTTCCGTCAGGGACAGATGGATATGCTCATTGCGGATCGGCACGGTTTGCGTCTTGTCTTCCAGGATCTCCATGCGCACGCCATCGGGCGTCTCGACATAGGCTTGGTCCAACCGGCCGTTGCCGCCCGGGAGCACCTTCACGCCCGCCGCCTTCCACTGCGCGACCCGCGTCTGGACGTTGTCGACGATAAAGCCGACATGGTTCACCACCGAACCCTGGGAACCGCCATTACCTTTTTCGTTTCCGAGGACCAAATTGATATAGAGCCCGGGGAACATGATCAGCGGGTTTCCGCCCGGCATGTACAGCTTACCGCCCATGGCCAGAAAGAGTTTCTTGTTCGCCTCCACATCCTTGGAGGCGAGGTGCCAGTGACCCATGGTCACTCCGACCGCGTTGAACGGGGCCGGTTGCGCGGCCGCCGTGCCCATGGCCAGAGTCGAAGCGAAAAATAGAGCTGCGAAGATAGTTGTCTTCACGATTGCCTCCCTGTTGAGCTGGATTGCCAGCTGCTTGGCGATGCGTGAACGCGATCAGCCTGATGCAAACTAGCACGCGCCTGCGATGCTAAAAATGGGGAAGATGTGCGTTCCGGGCGAAACCCGGACGTTCCATGCACAGGCGCGAATGGCCGATGCACCCAAGCGGAAAATCCCAACGGTGGCCTATTCGATCGCCGGGCCAAGCGTGACGCTTGGCCCGCGCAGCTCGCGTCAGAGGCAATATTCCTTCTTCATCGAGCAGGCCTTCTCGTGGTCGGCGAGCGAGTTCGTGTATTGGCCCAGCGTGCTGTAGGAGAAGGCGCGCAGGTTGATGGCCTCGGCGTTGTTTTCGTCGGCCATGATCACGACGCTCAAATCCTCGATCGCGCCCTGATATTGCTTTAGCTGGACCCGCGTGGCGCCGCGGCGGAAATGAGCATCCACATCATCCGGCTTGAGTTTCAGGGACTCGTCGAAATCGGCCATCGCCTGTTCGAGCATGCCTTTCTTGACGTAGGCCACGCCGCGCATGACGTAATCATAAGCCGGCGTACCGCCCTGGTCCTTGGCGCCCAGCGCGCGGGTGAATGCGGCAATCGCGCCGTCTGCGTCGTCCTTGCTCAGCGCGGCGGTGCCTGCCACCTCGTCGGGCGTCTGGCCGGGCCGCTGAACCATGACGGGGGCGGCATTCCTGGCCGGTGTGGCGCTTGCCGTCTCAAACCCGGGTTTCGCGAAGATCATCACCGCGGTGCCGGTCTGCTTGCCCTTTTCGTCGAAGGTTTTTTCGGTGAAGGTCAGGATGTTGCCGTCACCGCCCAGCGAGCGGCTGCCCAGGATGACGTTCGATTTGCGCTTCAGGTATGAATAGGTGGCGATGGTGTCGCTGAAGCGGCTCCACGAGACCGTATCGAACGCGTCCACGCCGGTGACGGGGTGAGGTTTCCCGTCGGCGACGGCCGAGTAGGTGGCCTTGACGGGCTTGCCCTGGGCATCGACGCCCTCGAGCGTCATCTCGCCCGAACCGGAGAACGTCATCTTCATGTTCTTGTAGCGCGCCGGGCCGGGCGTGAAGGTCGACCTTTCCGGAACGAAATTCCATGTTCCGGCCAAGGGATCGCTTTGCGCGACGACCATTTGCGGAAACGCAGCCGCGAATGCGGCAAGAAGCACGAAGGCGGCGCGCCGCGCGAATGCGGGACGTGGTAAATTCATCTGGCCTACCCCATTCCTCAACATGTGCGAAGACGCTCTTGGTCTCGCCGAATACGCAACAACGCGGCCGGCAGCGCGCACAGATCACGGAGTATATGATTGTCGTTCTCAAGAGGGCAAGGCGAGAATCCTGACATTGTCGCGAGCAAACGGGTGTAAAGGACGAAACAAAATTAGCCGGATGTCGGAGCCATCGTTTAACAGGCGGGTTGTGAGAAACGGGCGTTTAAAGCCCTGGTTTGGAGTTGTGGCGTCGCGCGCTGAAAGGAGAAGAGAATGGCCGAAGATCAAGCGAAGCCCGCCGGCCCGGATCTCGTGCAGGGCATTGCACTTGCCGAGCTTCCCGATGGCGGCAAGCTCGTCGGGCGGGTAGGCGACGAAGAAGTTCTTCTCCTACGCCGCGGAACGGAAATTTTCGCTGTCGCGGCTCATTGCACCCACTATCACGGCCCCCTCGCCGACGGCCTCGTGGTCGGGGATACCGTGCGATGCCCGTGGCATCACGCGTGTTTCGATCTGCGCACCGGGGAAGCTTTGCGCGCCCCGGCCTTGAGTCCGATCGCCTGCTGGTTGGTCGAGCAGGAGGGCGGCAAGATCTTCGTGCGGGAGAAACGCGCGGAGCCGAAACTGAAAGTCCGCGTCGCGCCGCCAGGCACCAAGCCGGAGAAGATCGTCATCATTGGCGGCGGGGCAGCCGGATTCGCCGCGGCCGAGAGATTGAGACGTGCCCGATACCAGGGCAGCATCGTCATGCTAAGCGACGACGATGCGCCGCCTGTCGATCGGCCAAACCTTTCCAAGGACTACCTCGCAGGCACCGCGCCGGAGGATTGGGTGCCGCTGCGGCCCGACAGCTTTTATTCCGAGAACTATATCGATCTGCGCCTTAAGGCACATGTCATGGGCATAGATCCGCGCGGACGCGAAGTCGCGCTCGCTGACGGCAGCAGAGTCGCCTTCGACCGTTTGCTGCTCGCAACCGGCGCCGAACCGGTCCGGCTATCGATCCCAGGGGCCGACCAAGCTCACGTGCATACGTTGCGCTCACTCGCCGACTGCCGGGCCATCATCGCGCGTGCCACGACAGCGCGCCGTGCGGTCGTCTTGGGCGCAAGCTTCATCGGTCTCGAATGCGCGGCAGCGCTCAGGACGCGCGACATCGAAGTCCATGTGGTTGCGCCGGAGAAACGGCCGATGGAACGCATACTCGGTCCAGAGATGGGCGACTTCATACGCGCGCTCCACGAAGAGCACGGCGTGATCTTCCACCTAGAGGACACCGCAAGTGCCATCGATGGCAGGAAGGTCAAGCTCAAGAGCGGAGCCGAACTTGAGGCGGACCTCGTGATCGTCGGTGTAGGTGTGCGCCCGCGGACCCAGCTTGCCGAAGCTGCGGGGCTCAGCGTGGATCGCGGTGTCGTGGTGAACGCCTATCTGGAAACGAGCGTGCCGGGGATCTTCGCGGCCGGCGACATTGCACGCTGGCCCGACTCGGATAGCGGCGGGCATATTCGCGTCGAGCATTGGGTGGTTGCCGAACGCCAGGGACAGACCGCGGCGCTCAACATGCTCGGAGCCGGCGAGAAATTCTCGTCCGTTCCCTTCTTCTGGAGCCAGCACTACGACATTCCCATCAACTATGTCGGCCACGCGGAAGCATGGGACGGAATCGCGATCGAAGGCGACATCCAGGCCAAGGATTGCATATTGCGCTTCCATCGCAATGGCCGCACGCTTGCCGTGGCTTCGATCTATCGTGACCTGGAAAGCCTTGAGGCCGAGTTGGCGATGGAAAGCGCCGCGGTCTCAGATAACGGGAGTTGAACATGCGGGGGCGGACTTTCCTTCTGTTGGTAACATTGGCAGCGGCGGTTGCGGCGCCGAGTTTGGGACAAACCATCAACAATCGCGCCTCGGCGTCGATCCCGGATTTCTCCGGCGTATGGTCCCATCCCTTCCTGACCGGCTTCGAACCGCCCGCATCCGGTCCCGGCCCGGTGACGAACAGAGCGCGCCGGCCCGATGGCCGGGCCAATTTCCAGCGCCTGGTCGGCGATTACACCAATCCCATTCTGAAGCCCGAGGCGGCCGAAATCGTCAAACAGCATGGCGACCTGTCATTGGCCGGCATGGGCTATGAGACCCCGAGCAACCAATGTTGGCCCGGCGGCGTGCCCTATATTTTTTGGGATTTCCTGCTGCAGATGTTCCAAGAGCCCGATCACATCACGATGGTTTACCGCCAGGGCAATGAAGTGCGCCACGTGCGCATGAACCAGCCTCATCCCGCGCGCGTGACGCCATCCTGGTATGGGGATTCGATTGGCCGTTATGAAGGCGACACGCTGGTGATCGATACGGTGGGGATCAAAAAAGGTCCGTTTGCCATGCTCGACATGTACGGCACGCCGTTCACCGACAGGCTGCACGTTGTCGAACGCTACCGGCTGGTCGATTACGCCGCCGCCAAGGATGCGATAGACCGCAACGAGAAAGAGAATACCCACGCGGGCCTGGGTTGGGACTTCGATCCCAACTACCGGGGCAAGGTACTGCAGCTCCATTTTACGGTCGAGGATGAAGGCGTCTTCACCACGCCCTGGACGTCGACCATCTCATATCGGCCCTCCGTGGACCCCTGGCCGGAACTCATCTGCGCCGAAAACCCGCGCGATTTTAATCATGAGGCGTCGCGTGTCCCGACGGCGGACAAGCCCGACTTCTGAGAGCATGAGCCAGCAATATCCGGCACATCCACATCTCAGCGGCCATTTCGCGCCGATCTCGTTTGAGACGGATGCGGCGAATCTTCCGATCCGCGGCGCGGTACCGAAGGACCTTCGCGGCACGCTCTATCGCAACGGACCCAATCCGCAATTCCCGCCGCGCGACTCGAACTATCACTGCTTCATCGGCGACGGCATGATCCACGCCTTCCATATCGAGGACGGTCGCGTCTCATACCGAAATCGCTGGGTCCGAACGCCGAAATTCCTCGCCGAGCGTGTGGCGCAGCGCGCGCTTTATGGAAGCTGGGGCAATCCCGCGACCACCGATCCGTCCGTGCGCGGCACGGATCGCGGCGTCGCCAATACCAACATTGTGTGTCATGCCGGCAAGCTGCTGGCGCTCAACGAGGCGCATCGGCCTTTCGCGATTCATCCGGACACACTCGACTCTGAAGGCTCTTGGGATTTCGCCGGCGCACTGAAGACCGGCCGCTTCACCGCCCATCCCAAGCTGGATCCCGAAACAGGCGAGATGGTGTTCTTCGGCTATAATGTCGGCGGCGCCTTCACGACCACGATTGTCTATGGCTTCATCGATTCAACGGGCAGGCTGACGCGGCAGGAGGTTTTCGAGGCGCCCTATTCGGCGGTGGTTCACGATTTCCTGGTGACGCGGAATTATGTGTTGTTCCCGATCCTGCCGCTAACCGGCAGCCTGGAACGCGCGATGAAGGGCGCACCCGCTTTGGCGTGGGAGCCTGAGAAGGGCGGCTATGTCGGTGTCGTGCGGCGTGACGCGCCGTCTTCGACCATGCGCTGGTTCCGCTGCGATCCGTGTTTCGTCGCGCACGGCATGAACGCCTATGAAGACGGCGACAAGATCATCGCCCATGTGATGCAGCTGCAAGAAACACCC
>DATHDZ010000113.1:0-11226 GCA_035318785.1 Micropepsaceae bacterium | reverse complement strand
ATCAACCGTCCGAAGAGCGCCAACGCCATCGATCCGCAGCTGGCGGCGTCCCTGCTCGAAGCGCTCGAATGGCTGGCCAATGATCCGAAATTGCGTGTCCTCGTGCTGCTCGGAAATGGCCGCACCTTCTGCGCCGGCCTTGATCTGAAGGCGATGATGGAAACGATGGCCGGGTCTTTCGAGGCCAATTACGAGGATGCCCTCAAGCTCGCCAAGCTGCTGCATCGGCTGCACACCATGCCGGCTCCGACGCTGGCTGTCGTCCCCGGTGCCGCGATTGGGCTCGGGGTCGGGCTGGTGGCGGCCTGCGATGTGGTGCTGGCGTCGGATCTGGCGACGTTCCGGTTTTCGGAAGTGCGGCTCGGCATCATTCCGGCCATCATCTCGCCCTATGTCATCGCCGCCATGGGGGCGCGGGCCTGCCACCGTTATTTTCTGACCGGCGAATCCTTCGACGCGGCCGAGGCGCACCGCCTGGGGCTTGTTCATCTCGTCTCGGGCCTGGACGATATCGGCACCACGGCGGCTCAACTGGTGGCTGAACTCCTGGCCGGCAAACGCGATGCGCAGCGGGCGGCCAAGGTTCTGATCGACGATGTCCGGCTTGCGGTCCCCAATGAGACCCTGATTGCGGAAACGGCGCGGCGCCTGGCCGAAATTCGCCGCACGCCGGAAGCCCAAAGCACCCTCGCCGGATTCCTTGATCACTGACGATTGACCGGCGGATTTTTTCATTCCCTCAGCAGGGACCGGCCGCTCTTGACAGCCATCCCAGCGCCATGGGACGGCTTTTGCCCAATGGGGGTAAGCCCCTTTGCAGCGACATATTTTGCTGCCGATCATTGGAAATTCAGGAGGTTATCTTTGGCTGAAGGCGATGAACTGGCCGCGCTCCGCAACCCCAAGGATGCCGCAGGTCCCGGTCACAACAGTGGCACCGAAGAGCCGGTCTGGGAACGCTGGACCAAGAAGCGGACCTTTGTCCGCGCCCTCGAAGGCACCTATGGCGAATTGGTGCATGAGCTCTTCACCCAGCCTCGCGTCTACCACTCCAAAGATTTGAAATGGAAAGGCGGACCGCAGAATTTCGGCAAGAAGGTGATCAATCCCGGCTCGGCGAAGGTGGCCCAGTCCATCGAGACCCATATCGATTGCTTCGCGCCCGGCGGCTATGGCCAGCGCCACGGCCATATGAACAGCGCGGTCTTCTATGTCCTGAAGGGCAAGGGTCACGACGTCCATGACGGGCGCCGACTTGATTGGGAAGCGGGGGACGCTCTGATCGTCGAGAACGCCTGCGTCCATCAGCACCTGAACGATGATCCCAACGAAGAGGCCATTGTGCTGGTCGCCAAGGCCAAGCCGCTATTCCTCTTCATGCATCTGATTTTCCAGAAGATCGCTGCCTGGCCGCCGAAGGAACCGGAGAGCCAAGCGCAGCGGGACTATTTGCCACCGCCGGAACTTTGAAAGGGTTTGCGTCAATGAACAGAGTCATCGATCCGCGCGAACGAGAGAAATCGCATGCCCAAGTCGAGCAAGTCGATTTCTATTCGCAAGCGTTGAAAGCATCGGAAGAGTTCCGCGGCGACTACAAGGGCCGGTTGAACGTCGTGAAGGCGAGCCAGATGCCGCTGGAACGTTCGCCCGATGGCCTCATCAAGCACATCATCAATGAGCAGATGGACACCAAGGAATGCTGTCTGGATCTCTACCAGCAGTTCATTCCACCCGGCAAAGCGACGGGCAAGCATCGTCATCTGTCGGAAGAGGTCTTCTACGTCATCGAGGGCAATGGCTACGACCTGCACTGGGATGTGCGGTTCGATTGCAATCACGAGATGGAGTTCAGCTGGGAAGAGGAACCGAAGCGCTTCGAATGGAGCCAAGGCGATTTCGTCTATATCCCGCCTTACTGCATGCACAAGCACTTCAACAGCGACCCCAAGAACGAAGCGCGCATCATCGTGATCAATAGCCGCATCGTGAAAGCGATGGGCTTCAACTGGTTCGAACAGATAGAGAGCGCCGAAGGCTATTGATGATTGTGCGGCTCAAGGCTGCACTCTCCGTTGGAGGAGACCAATGCTGAAGCGTGTGCTGTCGATGGCACTCGGACTCGCAATTTCCTGCTCCCCCGCCTACGCGGCGGACAGCGAGATGTTCAAGGGCAAGACGATCACCTACATCATCGCCACCGGTCCGGGCGGCGGATACGATAGCTATGGCCGCCTGCTGTCCCGCTTTTTGCAGAAATATCTGCCCGGCACGCGCATCCTGGTGAAAAACGTTCCCGGCGCCGGTCACATCGTCGGCGCCAACACGATCTATGCCGCGCGTCCCGACGGCCTCACCTTCGGCACGTTCAATACGGGGCTCATCTACGATCAGCTGCTGCAGCGCGGCGGCGTGAAATTCGACCTTTCCAAATTCGGCTATATCGGCAAGGCATCGAACGACACGCGCGCGCTGGTGATCTCGACGAAAAGCGGGTTGCATAGTTTCGATGAGGTGCTGAAATCAAAAACGCCGGTGAAGTTCGCGGCCTCGGGCATCGGCTCGGCCGCCTATATCGAAACGCGAATTCTGCAGAATGCACTGAACGTCCCGATCCAAATCGTTCCCGGCTTCGACGGGAACGAAGGCGAGATGAGCATGCTCCGCAACGAGGTGGTCGCCGAAGTCGGAACCGCGAACTCGCTCGAGCCTTTCGTGAAGAACCGGGGCGGATTCTTCGCGCTCGCCTTGACCGACAGCGATTCGCTCCCAGGCGTACCCAAGGCGATGACTTACGCCAAGGACGAGCGGGCCAAACGCCTTCTCAACCTGGTTTCGACGCTCTCCCTGATCGGCCGCCTGACGGCGGGGCCACCCGGCATGCCGCCCGCCACGCTTGCTGTCCTTCGCGAAGCCTTCACCGCGACGATGAAGGACCCGGCCTATATCGCCGAAGCCAAAAGGCTTGGGCTGCCGCTTGATCCTGCTTCCGGCGACAAGGTTGAAGCCATGGTCAAGCAGGCGCTTGCCCAGCCACCCGAAACCATTGCTGAATTGAAGCGCGCCGCAAGCCAATGAGGGCGGAGTGACGCGGTCACGCAGGCGTTGAAGGCATTCGATGGATTTCGCCGTCGCCGTTTCGTCCCTGGTGGGGATCCTGACTTCGCCCTATCTGCTGGGCCTGATGATGATCGGCGTGCTCGTCGGCATCTTCATGGGCATCGCGCCCGGCGTCGGGGGGAAGCTGGGCCTCGTCCTGCTGATCCCCTTCGTCTACGGAATGGACCCCCTGGCGGGGGCCGTATTCCTGCTCTCGATGCACGCTGTGGTTCACACGGCGGGGGCGGTGACCAGCATCCTGATCGGCGTCCCAGGCGAGGGCGCCACGGCAGCGACGGTTCTGGACGGATTCGCCATGACCAAGAATGGCGAGCCGGGTCGCGCGCTGGGAGCGAGCTTTGGCGCTTCGCTCGCGGGCAGCATCGCGGGCGCGGTTTTTCTTGGCGCTTCGCTCGGCATTCTTGAACCGGTCATCCTGTCGTTCAGCCCAGCCGAGTTCTTTCTCCTCGCGATCCTTGGCATCACTTTCATTGCGACCTTGAGCGGCAAGAGCGTGATCAAGGGTCTTGTCGTGGGCTTGTTTGGGCTGATGATCTCTTTCGTCGGCCTCGATCCCTCCACCGGAAGCGAGCGCTTCACGGGCGGCCAGCTTTTCCTCTGGGACGGCGTCGATATCATCACGGCCATCCTCGCGATGTTCGCGATTCCCGAGATGATCTCCCTCGGCGTGACGCGACAGACCTATGCGTCCGATGCTCCGACAACTCAGCACATCCGGTACGACCAGGTGCGTCAAGGGCTCTGGGATGTCGTCAGGCATCGCTGGTTGGTGCTGCGCGTGTCATTGCTGGTGGCGGCGATTGGCGTCATTCCGGGCCTGGGCGGCGATGCGGCGTCCTGGATTGCGTATGGCCACACCGTGCAATCCTCGAAGCATCCCGAACGGTTCGGCAAGGGAGAGGTTGCGGGCGTGATCGGTGCCGAAACCGGCACTTGTGCCAAGGAAGGGGGCTCGCTGCTACCGACCTTGTTCTTCGGCGTTCCGGGCTCCTCCGGCATGGCGATCATGCTGGGCGCGTTTCTGATGCTCGGACTGCAGCCCGGCCCCGCCATGCTGACAGAACACCTCAATATCGTTTGGTCGCTGATCTGGTCGCTGATGGTCGCCAACATCATTTGCGTGGCGATCCTGCTTGCCGCGGCGCCCTGGATCAGCCGGCTCGCTTACGTCAAGACGAGCCTGATGGTCCCCATCGTCCTGCTGTTCGCGATCCTCGGCAGCTATCTCGGCCACAATGCCTGGCAGAATCTCGTGCTCATCATTTTCCTGGGCGGACTCGGCTATCTCTTGAAGCGTCACGATTGGCCGCGCGCGCCCTTCGTCATCGGCGTCATCCTCGGAAAGATCGCAGAGGATTCGCTTCTGAAGGCGATGGCGATCTGGGGATACAGCTTCTTCCTGCGGCCGATTTCGCTGGTTCTGATCGCGATGATCATCGGCAGTATCGTCTTTTATATCTGGAGACAGCGAAATCCGAGGGTGGGAATCGTCCATGGTTGAGGGACGCACCCTGACAGCCGGCATCATGTTTGCCGTCTTTGTGGTGATGGTGGGGCTGGCGTTAACCTACCCCCAAGACGCCCGCTTCCTTCCCTTGGTCATCGGCATTCCGGGCCTGGTGCTTTCCGGCGCACAGCTCGCGATCGAGCTCCGGACCAGGCCCGACAAGGAATTTACCGCCGAGAACCGCAAGGCCGAGTGGAAGATGTTCGGCTGGTTCGTCCTCTTTGTCGTCGTAATCATCCTTTTCGGATTCCCCTATGCGGGACCGATCATGGTGGCGGTTTACCTGCATTTCTCCTGGCGAGAGAGATGGTATGTCTCGCTCGGGTCGGCCCTGTTTGCCTGGGCCGTGCTTTACGGCGTATTCGAATATGTTCTGGGCCTGCCCCTGTTCGAGGGGCTGGTCTTTCAATGGATTTTCGGCTGACGGCCGTCGAACGAAACCCACTCTGGAGTGAAGCATGTGTGGAGATCTCGAAGAAGAAGCCGGCCCGGATAGCGGGGCCCATGACCGCTTCGTCGCGCATGCGCATTCCTTTCTCGCCACAATGAAGAAGCAGGGGAAGAATCCCGATCCGGTGCACGCCCATTTGGACAGGCTCTTCCGCGAGCTCCTTGCCGCCGCCATCGACCCCAACCGCGCACCCGACGAGATGAGCGGTTATCAGCGCATCGCCATGGAGCCGCTGGTGTTCGCGCGGCTTGCGGGATTCATCGCTGCCCATGTCCCGCTCTCGGAAGACCCGCTGCGCCGGGTCATGGAAGCGCTAATGCTCGGCTATTCGGAAGGCGAGATCTCCGCCCCCGATCACGATCATGACCATGATCCGTTCCACGGGCATAGTCACGGCCACGGTCACTCCCACTGACCGGCAGGCGGATTTCATGACGGATAGAAGCGCGACTGCCCCGCCCAATCGGGGCTGGCAATCGGACGTCATCGCGGATTTGATCCGCCAATTCGGCTTTGCGTACATCACGCTTAATCCGGGCGCGTCCTATCGCGGGCTGCACGATTCCCTCGTCAATCACAACCGTAACGATCCGCCCATGCTGCTGTGCCAGCATGAGAAGATCGCGGTGCAGATCGCGCATGGCTACGCCAAGGCGTGCGGAGAGCCGCTCTGTGTCATCGTGCACAATGTGGTGGGCCTGCTGCACGCGACGATGGGGATCTATTACGCCTATACCGATCGCGCGCCGGTGTTCGTGATCGGCGCCACGGGTCCGATGGACGAGGGCAAGCGCCGCCCACGCGTCGATTGGGATCACACCGCCAATGTGCAGGGCAATGTCGTTCGCGACTACGTGAAATGGGACTACCAGCCCGGCGGCATCCAGGGCGTACCCGACAGTTTTGCACGCGGCTATTCCATCATGATGAGCGAGCCGCAGGGCCCGATCTACATGTGCTACGACGCCGGGCTGCAGGAAGAGCAACTGACCGAGACGGTACGCTTGCCGGGCCCGGCCGCGGTGAAGCGTCCGAGCAAGATCGCGCCCGATCTCACAGCGCTCGGCGATATCGCCGACCGGCTGATCGCCGCGCAATGGCCCGTGCTTCTGCCGCAATATGCGGGGCGCGTGGCGAGCGGCTTGACGGATATGGTGGCGCTTGCCGAGATCGCTGGGGCGGCGGTTTCCGACGTGCAATCGCGGCTGAACTTTCCCACCGAACATCCGCTCGATTGCCGGATGAACAAGGACATCTTCAAGCAAGCCGATCTCATCTTGGCGCTCGATTGCCGCGATTGGGAACGGCCGACTCACGAAAACGACCGCATCAACCGCACACTGCGCCCGATCTATCCCGATCATTGCCAATGGGCGGATATCGGCTTTGCCGATATCGAGATTTCCAAATGGGCGATGGGCTATCAGAAGTTTCCCGAATGCGCGGCCCGCGTGCTGGCCGATACGGAGCTGGCGATTCCCGCTCTCACCGAGCTGTGCCGCGCGCGCGTGGCCAAAGACCCAAAAGCGGCAAAGCGCATCGATGAACGCAAAGGTGCCGTCAAACAGATTCACGACAAACAGCGCGCCAAATGGCGCGATGAGGCGCGCGAAGGCTGGGATGCCTCACCGATCTCGCTCCCGCGCCTGGCGATGGAAGTGTGGGAACAGATCAAATCCGAAGATTGGGTGCTCACCACGCAGGCCTTCGAGGATTGGGCGCTGAAGCTGTGGAATTTCGACAAGCATTACCGCTGGCCGGGCAAGGCGCTCGGCACCGGAACGCAGATCGGCATGGCGATCGGCGTCGCGTTGGCCCATCGCGGCAAGGGACGCCTCGTCGTCGATTGCCAGACCGATGGCGATTTGATGTTCGATGCCGGTGCGCTGTGGTTTGCGGCCAAGCACAAAGTGCCGCTGCTCTGCGTGATGCACAACAATCGCGCCTATTATAACGATTGGGAGCATCAGATCAGTGTGGCCCGCCAGCGCGGCACGCCCGAAGAGCGCGCTTACATCGGAATGGACATCATGGATCCGGCGCCCGACTTCGCGACGCTGGCGCGTTCGATGGGCTGGTATTCCGAAGGCCCGATCGAGAAGCCGTCCGACATCGCGCCCGCGCTGAAGCGTGCCATTGCGCAAGTGAAGGCGGGAAAACCCGCGCTCCTTGATACGATCACGCAGCTGACCGGCTGAACGGAAAACATGAGGACGATATGAGAGTGGGTTTGGCGGGAGTAGGTGAGATGGGCGCTGCAATAGCGGGGCATCTCCTTGCCAAAGGCCATGATGTTTCGGCCTATGATCCCGATCAGGCGAGATTGAAGGCCGTCGCCTCGCGTGGCGTGGGCATTGCCGCGAGCCTCGAAGATCTCGCGCGGAACGGCGAGTTGTTCCTCGTCGTCGTTTCGACCGATGCGCAGTCGCGCGCGGTCACGCAGACGCTGTCCCAACACGCGCCGTCCGGCGCGCTGATCGCCATCGTGGCGACCAACAGCCCGAACACGATGAAGGAACTGGCCGAGCTGTGCGAGGAACGCGGCAAGCGTTTCATCGATGCGCCCGTGGTCTATGGGGCGTCCGGGGCCAGGGAAGGAACGCTGCTGTCGCTTTGCGGCGGCGCGGAAGAGGACGTCGAACGCGCCAGACCGGTTCTGATGGCCTATAGCCGCAATGTTCTGAGAGTCGGGCCGGTCGGCGCCGGTCAACTGGCCAAGGCCTGCAACAATCTGCTGCATTGGGTGCATTGCGTGTCCAATTACGAGACCCTGCTGCTGGCCAAACGCTTCGGCGTGGACGCGCAGAAGATGCGCGAGGTGCTGCTCGAATGTCCGGCGTTCAATCTGACGCTGAAGCGCTGGGACTCGACCCGGTTCACCTGGCAAGAAAAAGACATGGACGTGACCATGGACTTGGCCCAACAAGCGGGCTTGGTCCTTCCCCTGGCTGGGCAGGTGGACCAGCTGGTGAAGCTCTTTTCCGCCGACGACGTGAAAGCGCTGCTTTATGGTCCGGAGTGCAATTATTTGGGCGTGACGGTCACACCCATGAGCCCGGACGAAGGCGGCTTGGGATAGGGGCGACGGGCAGACAATGGCAAAAGCAAGCGCCCTCTGGGCCTACACCATCGCCGGATGGTCGGGCTTCTACGTCATGCTGGTGGAGCTGCTTTCGGGGCGGCTGATCGCACCGTCCTTCGGCAGCAGCATCTATGTTTGGGGCTCGGTGATCTTCGTTTTCATGCTGGGCCTCTCCATCGGATACCTCTTGGGCGGAATCTATTCGCGCTTCCAACCCAGCGTCGCACGCCTGTGCGGCATCTTGATCACTTCGGCCCTGACCACCCTTCCGATCCTGCTGTTCGGGACGGCGGTCCTGGATTTCGTATTCAACACGATCACCGATCCGCGTTTCGGTTCCCTGGTGACCTGCCTCGGCCTGTTCCTCATACCGACGATTTTCGCCGGCATGGTGTCTCCCTATGCCATTCGCATCATTGTGAAGAACAAGGAATCTTCCGGCCATGACGCCGGATATCTCTATTTCATTTCGACGCTTGGAAGCAGCTTCGGTACCTTGCTCACGGCTTTTTACCTTGTGTTGCTGTTCGAGGTGAACACCATATTGATGGTTGCCATCAGCATCTCGGTTATACTGGGGGGCCTGGGGGCTCTAACAAATTATCGGAAAGAATGATCCGGCCATGCGTGCACTTGCGCTCATTTTCACGCTCCTGCTGACGATCGTCGGCGTGGCGTCTGCCAATGCGCAGCAACAATTGCTGCATCAGGAGCGTTCGCTCTACCGCAACATCTTCGTAACTCAGGACGGCGATGAACGCTGCATGCTGTTCCGCTATCCGCGCCCCTTCGGACGCGAATCCTGCAAGCTGCTGCACGAACCCAACAAGCTGATCTTCGACTACACCCAGATGATGCTGGCGGGTCTCTATCTCAATCCGAACCCCAAGCGGATTCTCGTCATCGGCGAGGGAGGCGGCACGATTCCGACCGCGCTGCAGGAAATGTTGCCCAACACGCAGATCGATCTTGTCGAGCTCGACAAGGCGGTGGACGCTGTCGCGCGCCAATATTTCGAGTTCAAGCCAGGGCCGAAAACGCGCGTGTTCATCGAGGACGGGCGGGTCTTCGTGAAGCGGATGATCCCGCAGAAGCCGAATTACGACATGGTGCTGCTCGACGCCTTCGATGCGGATTACATCCCTGAGCATATGCTGACCCGGGAATTCCTCCAGGAAGTCAAATCGATCATGACGCCAGATGGCGTTGTTGTCGCCAACACCTTCTCCGACAGCGCGCTTTACGATTATGAATCCGTCACCTATCGCGCGGTGTTCGGCGCGTACTTCAATTTGAAGCTTGCCAACCGCATCATCGTCGGCCGGCCTAGCGGAATTCTGTCCGCCGATCCGGAGAACGCGAAGAAGAATGCCATGGTGCTGGAACCCGCGCTCAGCAAACGCGGCACGGGTACGAGTTTTCTCCTGCCTCTCTTCAGCACGAAGGTCGACTGGAATCCGGCTACGCGCGTGCTAACGGATCAATATTCGCCGTCCAATCTTTTGAACGCGATTCCGCGTCGTCCTTGATTTCAAAGGTGAGCTGTTGACCAAATCGACGACCGAAGACCTTCCGACAGACGCAGACCCGGCGCCCGCGACCCATAACCGCGAACAGCCGGTCGTGTGGGAGCGCTGGCAGAAGAAGCGCACCTTCGTGCGCGCGCTGGAAGGCACCTATAGCGAGCTGACCAAGGAGCTTCTCAGTCAGCCGCGCGTGCTGTCGTTCCGCGACAAGCCTTGGAAAGGCGGGCCGCAGCATTACAGCAAGACGGGCATCACGCCGGGCACGACCGCTGTCGGACAGTCGATCGAGACCCATATCGAAGCCTACGGGCCGGGCGCGTTCGGCCAGAAGCACGGACATCTGAACAGCGCCGTCTTCTTTGTCATCAAAGGCCGTGGCTACGACATCCATGACGGTCGGCGGATCGATTGGAAGGCGGGCGACATCATGATCGTCGAGACGGGGTGCGTGCATCAGCACTTCAACGACGATCCGGAGAACGAGGCGGTGCTGCTTGTCTTCAAGGCCAAGCCGCTATTCCTCTTCATGCATCTGTTGTTTCAGAAGATGGTCACCTATCCGCCGACCACGCTTCTGGAAGGTCATGAAGATTGGAAGCCGCCAACGGATTTGTGAGAGTTAGAGGGAGAGTGCGTTGACCGCGATAGACAGTCCAGTTGCCGAACCGCGGGTTGCGGTCGCGAGCGAACGCAGTTCCCAGCTCCGTCTGGTGCAATCCGTGGTGTGTCTCGGTGTCGGCGCGGCGATCTGGTTTTCGCCCTTGGCGCTCTCCTCGAACACCAAAGCGGCGCTTGCCATTTCGGCGATGATGATCATCGCGTGGATGACCGAGGTGATGGAATACGCCTCGGCGGGCCTGGTCGGCCTGTTCCTGTTCTGGGTCTTCGGCATCGCCAAGCCGGAGGTGGTTTTCAGCGGCTTCGTCGCCGACGCGTCCTGGTTCTATATCGGCGCGGTGTTTCTCGGCACCATGGCGACCAAGACGGGTCTGCCGCAGCGCATCGCCGGTTTCGTGGTGAACCGCGTCGGTCTGACCTATAGCCGGCTGCTGCTCGGGCTCATCGTCATCAACTTTCTTTTGGTCTTCATCGTGCCGTCGGGCGTCGCGCGGGTCGTGATCATGGCGCCTATCTGTATCGGCGTGATCAACCTTTTCGGCGTCGACAAGGGGTCCAATATCGGTCGGGGGATTTTCCTGCTCGTTACCTATACCTGCGCCATTTTCGACAAGATGATCATCGCCGGCACCGGTGCCATCACCGCGCGTAACATCATCGAACGCGTAGGAGGGGTGGATGTCACCTATTCCTTCTGGCTGCTGGCGTTCTTCCCTTGCTCCATCGTGACGATTTTGATCGGCTGGCGGCTGACGCTGTGGCTGTTTCCTCCGGAAATCGAGAGCCTCGAAAACCGGCGCAGCGAGGTGCAAGCCCATTTTCGCAGCGTCGCTCCTTGGTCGCCGATGGCGACCAAGGCAACGGTGCTCATCCTTCTGGCCCTTGGTCTGTGGTTGACCGATTGGCTGCACGGCATTTCGGCCGC
>DATHDZ010000112.1:0-6287 GCA_035318785.1 Micropepsaceae bacterium | reverse complement strand
CCCTTCAGCGTTGCACGCAGACGACGCGATCTTGCAGGTAAGCTCGCTGATCGCCACCAAAAGCTTCTTGAAGAGATATTTGCCGCGGACAAGCATCAATCGGTCCTCGATGATGTCGTGCCCTTGCCCCATCTGTTCATGCAAAAAGAAAGGATCCGCGTTGATGATGAGCGCCTTGGGTTGCAGATGGTAACGTCGAACAAGTGCCAGCGGAAAATCGCTCATTTCAGCGTACCCGAAGCCAAGCACGAAATAACGCATCCCGCGTTTGCCGAAAAAATCCGCTACCGCATCGCTCGAAAAGGCATATTGGGATCGGCTGTTTCCAAGAAGCAGGACATCGGCTTTCTTGAGATTTTCGACAGCTTCAGGTTCCAGATCGTAGTAGAAGGCGCCATGCTCGTAATTGCCAAAGGTATTGACTTCGCAATATGCGAGAAAGCGATCCGCGCCGAAACCTGATCGGTTGCACCTTCCTAGACTGTGCGCAGCCAGGACCACGACGCAGAGCGCGGCAGCGAATGACGCGGTCAAACCGAACAAGGCAATGTAGCTCACATACTTCATCGCTAGAATCGAAAATAGAGAAATTCAGACGCGGCGCCGATGGTAATGACACCGACAGCCGTGCCGAATGCCGCCCCCGTCGCGATGGCCCATTGCCACTTCGGATGCCACGCCAGGTGCCTGAGAACCACGCCGCCGCCAACCGGCTCTCGCGCCAATATCGTTTGGGTATTGGGAAGGAACAGGGCGATGCCCGAAAGAGCAACGGCCCAATAGACGCATGAGGCATCCAACGCCGTGAGCCTCAGAGAGTCGATGCTCGACACATGGACCATAGAACGCCAGATCGTCAGAGTGTGATCTAACGTCTTGGCTCTAAACGGCACCCAGGCCCACAGCACGATCAGCAGCGTGAGAATGCGCGATACCGCGGATGGAAGGCGCACCCCGTGCCTGTCCTTCGTGTCATTCCAAAAATGATTCACCGCCAACGCCGCGCCATGAATGCCGCCCCACGCCACAAAATTCCACGACGCTCCGTGCCATAGGCCGCCTAACAACATCGTGACGATCAAGTTGGCGTAGCGTCTTGCGGGACCTTTCCGGTTCCCTCCGAGAGGAAAATACAAATAGTCGCGCAGAAAGCGCGAGAGCGTCATGTGCCAGCGGCGCCAAAAATCCGCAATCGACACCGCTTGATACGGTGAGTTGAAATTGAGGGGCAATCGTATCCCGAAAAGCAGCGACAGGCCGATGGCCATATCGGAGTATCCGGAGAAGTCGAAGTATATTTGCAGCGCGTAGGAAATCACTCCCATCCAGGCATCGACGAATCCCAAGCTCTGCGACGCGGAGTCAAAGACCGGTGCAACAAAACCACCTATCGAATCGGCCAGGATGACTTTCTTGAAGAGGCCCGCTGCGAACCAACTTAAGCCCAAACTGAAGAGAGGCGGGTTCAATCTGTATGTCCGCCGTTCCTGAAACTGCGGCATCATTTCCTTGTGGTGAAGGATGGGCCCGGCGATCAGGTGCGGGAAAAAGGTCACGAACAGCACGTAGTGGTGGAGCTTGTACTCCCGAGCTTCGCCGCGGAAAGCATCGACGAGAAAAGCAATTTGCGTGAAAGTGAAGAACGAGATCCCTATCGGCAAAGCGACTTTCAACACCGCAATGTTGAAGGGCGCGAAGGGAGCTACGGTCTCGATAAAGAAGTCCGCATATTTGAAGTAGCCCAACAGGAGCAAATTGGCGGCGACCGCAAAGAACAGGAAACGGCGATCCGGCCGACGCGCCAGCACGTCGCCTGCCACGAAGTTGAAGGTGATGGAAACGATGATGATCGGAAGGAGGTATGTCGGATTGGTGTAACCGTAGAACACCAGGGAGGCCACGCCTAACCAAACGGCCGCTACGTTGACCCATCCGAGCCAACCCAACAGAAAAAATCCGGCAACCACGAGCGGCAGATAGCCGAACAGAAAAGGAAGCGAATTAAATAACACTCAGCGGGCCCCTGATGCCCCCCCCCGTGAGCACGATAATTTATGAATGCGAAAGACGTATCAACCGATATTGCGCAGATCACCGACCGGGACCGGTCATGCCGAGGGAACCAACCCTCGTTTACCATGTCCGGGCAGCTTGACGGCTCCAGTCGCCGCTATTCGTCGGTGATGTCGAGCCAGTTCCCGTCCGGGTCCGTCATCTGAAATTTGCCCGTGGCGCTTGTTTTGAGGAAATCGCGGCGCACGTCGGATTCCTTGCTGCCGCCCAAGGGCACGGGCGCGAGATAGGGATTGGCGCCGGCGACTTCGGCAACATGTTTCTTGAACGCGTCGAGGTCTTCCACATGGAAGCCCATATGGTCGGGTCCCGGACGCTTGATGGACATGCCTTCGAAGATCGGAATCGACCAGGGCAGAATCGAGAGCGTCATCCGCCCATCCGTCAGATGATAGCCGGGCGCCTCGGCCTTCCGGTTCACAGGCTGCAGCTCGAACACATCGGCGTAAAACTCGGCGCATTGTTCGGCATTGGGCGTGCGGATGGCGAATTTGTTGAAGTAGCGATCCTGCGCCCAGCTGTTCGCAGCCTGTTCCTTGTAGAGGTCGACGCGCGTGTCGTTCTTCTTCTGCGCGAGATCGAAGACATTGCCGTCGGGATCATGCCCGCTATAGGCGGCGAAGGGGCGTGTCGACGGGCGCTTCACGATGTTCGCCTTTTTGTGCTTTTTCTGCATCCGCTCGAGCACGGTTTCGACATCGTCCACCACCATGCCGAAATGATCGATCCCGCCGACATAGCCGTCGCGCCGCGGGATGATCTGCATCCCGACATAACCATCGGCATAGATCGGCGCATCGATGATGCGGAAGCTGGAATATTTCAGGCCGAATACCGCCTCGTAGAATTTCCCGAGCATCGGGTATTGGTGGCTGATGATGGCGGTATGGTTGATCTGAGCGAACATTCATGTCTCCAAAAATCGTTACGCGGCCGAGGTGTCGCCCTCATGCCATGGCGCGGGATCCTTCCGGTTCGGTTGCCGAAATGGCTTTCTTGGCGCGCACATTGGAGAGAAGGATGATCCAGATGCAGCCGAAGAACATCGGAATGGAAACCACGTAATACATCGTCTGCAACGGCCAGTGCAGGGCCAACATCGTTCCGGCAAACATCACGCTGATGAGCGAGCCGATACGGGCCATGCCATGCGCCCAGCTGACGCCGGTCGAACGGATATCGGTCGGATAAAGCGTCGCCGCCAGCGCCGCAAGCGTGATCTGTGTGCCGATATTGAAAAAGCCCGAGGCAAAGATGGTCGCGGCGAGCGGGTAGAACGCACCGCCGGCCCAGCCGATCGAGGCAATGAAGATCCCGCCCGCCGTGAAGGAGGTCGCGAGCACTTTGAAGAAGCCGAAGCGGTCGGCGAGGAAGCCGAGAGAGATCACGCCCAGCATGCCGCCGAATTGCAGCGACGCGGCCGCGCGCAAAGCTTGCGCTTCGGGCAGGCCGGTTTCCGTGGTCAACGTCGGCAGCCAATTGTTGAGATAATTCAGCGCCAGCGTATTCATGAAGAGGCAGAGCCAGATCAGCACGGTGCTGGCGGTGCGCCCCTCCATGAACAGGCGCGCAGGGCGAAGTTTGTTCGCGCTGTGGTCGTGGGCTTCCTGACGCAGCACGAAATGCGTGTCGCGCGGGAAGGACAGCGCCGGATTGATCTTGCGCAAAATGGCGGCGATCTCGCCATCGCGGCCCTTCACCGTGAGGAGCCGGATGGATTCCGGCAGCCAGGTCCAGAGCACCACGGCCATGAAGAGCGTCAGGGCGGAAGCGACATAGAACTGCGCCGGCCAGCCCGCCGCGGGCACCAGATGGGATGCCAGCAATCCGCCGGAGGCCGAGCCCATCGCATAGCCGCACCCCATCAACGTCACCATGGCGGCGCGGCGACGTTTGGGCGCGACCTCGTTCACGATCACGACGCCCAGCGGCACCACCGCGCCAAGACCGAGGCCGGTCAGGAAGCGCAGGACCATGAGCACGTTGAGATTGCTCGCGCTCGGCAGGATCGGGGTTAGCGCCTCGGAAATCTCCGCGACCTGCGTGATGAGAAGCGAAAAGGCGCCGACATAGAGGACCGTCAGAACTGTCACCAGTTTGCGCCCGAAACGGTCAGCCAAAGGCCCGATCACCAGGGCCCCGATGGCGACGCCGAGGACGCCCGCCGAGAAGACCGTGCTCAGCGCTCCGCGCCCCAGATTCCAATCAGTGGTCAGGGCCGGCGCGACATAGGCGATGGACTGGTTGTCGACGCCGTCGAGGAACAGGGTCAGCCAGGCCATGAAGGCAATAACACACTGATAGCGGCTGACTTTCTGAGAATCGATCAGTTCCGCGACATCGACATTGGTGGACATCTACCCGCCTCCCAAATCCCGGCCTTTGGCCTTGTTGGAGGCAATCCTACACGGAAAAAATCATACTGTCCCCGGAGGGGGGAGTGGCTTCGCGTCGCCATCCCCCTCCCCCAACGCGGGGTCGAGGATCGAAATCGCGAAAGGTCCAGTGGACCTTTCGCCGATCCCAGGGTTAGGGGGCGCGGTTCGAGATTCAGCCCGTTTTGCCGTCGAGTTTGTCTCCGGCAGCGGCGATGCCGTTGAGATACAGCTCCCACACCAGAAGGTTCTTGCGGCAGGCCTCGACGACGGCGTCTTCCATGCGGAGTTCGCGGGCAAACCGCGCGATGGTCTGCCAGCCCATGTCGGAATGCTCGATATCCGCTTCCTCGTGCAACTCGAAGAAATCGAGCTTCTCATTGTCGAGCTTGAAGAGCTCACCCCAGCGTTTGCGTTCCAGGCCGAACCAGCCCTTGTCACGCAACACGCCCTCGCCATAGCCCGGGACGTTGGCGCGCTCGGCGCAGGTGTTGCCGACAATGCCTTCGAGCCAATGGCGGTTGGCCATCAGCCCTTCCCAGGCGGCCCAGGCGAGCTGAGTTGAGTCAATCGGTCCGGCGGCGCGGATTTCCTCCAGGCTCATGCCGATAAATGTGCCGAGCTCTTCCAGGATCTGCCAATGCGCCTTGCCGTGGCCATGCTCGTGGTCGGCGATCACTTCCTGGGTGCAGGCGCCGATGATCTGAAGCCGCGTGTCCCAGTCCGGGCAGTTGGTGGCGACTTTCAGCTTCAACACCGAGTTGCGGTGGCGCGTGTTCTGGCGGTGCTGCATGACGAACATGCGCGCGCGGCCCTTGGTCATCGGTTCCTTGAAGAAGCGCGTGCGGCGGCAGAAATCATCGACAACGGCATCGAGGCGGCGGACGACGGATTCTTTCTCGGCTGACACTGGGACTCCCTTTGTGTTTTTTCTTCCAGCAATGGTGCCGGGATCGAACTCGCGACCCCGTAATGACAAATCAAAATCAACCCAAGCACCTAACGTTGGCGCTGAAATCCAAGGATAGCAATGTCGTCAACCGCAGAGTCTCTTGTCCCGGTTTCAATTTTCCGCGGCAGCGTGGATCCCGGCGAGTTGACCAAAGACCGCGTTGCGAGTCTGGCCAGTAAATGCCGGGTAATTGTGAAAGAAGAGCCCAAGAATGTCGCCGGACGCGTATAGCCCTTTGATCGGCTCGTGCAGCGAATTCAAGACTTGCGCGCATCGATTGACCTTCACGCCGCCGAAGGTGAACGTGATCCCGCAGGTGACCGGATAGGCGCGATAGGGCGGCTTCTCGATCCGATTGGCCCAGTTCGACTTCGGGATCGTCAGCCCGTGCGTCTTCTTCCCGTCGGGTCGCGTCGGATCGAAAACCACGTCGTCGCGGCAGGCCGCGTTGAATTCTTCGATCGTGTGGACGAGGACTTCAGACGCCAGCCCAATCTTCCGCGCGAGCTCGGGGATGTCGGCGGCTTCCTCGAAGGTTGCCTGGTGATGCGGATAGCGGTGCTGGGCGATGCCGGTGGAGTCATAGATCTGCCAGGCGACAGCGCCGGGCTGCGCGAGAATGGTGCGGCCGGTCTTGGCATAGGTGTAGGAGTGCTGGGCCTCGCCCTCGTCGAAGAAACGTTGGCCCAGCGCATTGACGGAAATGCCGAAGGGATAGTCGTAGCGGCTCTGCGTGTTGCCGCGTCCGTCCGCGTGCTGGGGCGTTTCGAAATCGGGGGCTTTCGCGTCGATCGGCGACATGTGGCCGCTCTGCCAATGGCCGCTGCTCGCCGCTCCGAGCGCGAGCATATAGTTCAGAACTTCGCCGGTATCGTGTTTGGACCCCC
>DATHDZ010000111.1:0-22185 GCA_035318785.1 Micropepsaceae bacterium | reverse complement strand
CGCGGATTCTTGCCGCCGAATTCGCCCACGCCTGCGAGCTCGAGCGTGAAGGATGGCGCGCGGATGCTAGCCAACGCGTCGTCGATATCATGCGCGACATTGCCGTCGACCTCGCCGATGAAACGCAAGGTCAAGTGCATCTGCTCTTCGGTTGCCCAGCGAGCACCGGGCACGCCGCCTTGCAGCGCGACCAGCCGCTCGCGCATTTTTTCGGGGATTTGAAGCGCCACGAAGAGCCGGATCACAGCTGAACCCCGCGGAACGGCAGGCTCCGCCGCAACACCAACACCGTGAGGACATAGGCACCCGCGCCGCACGCGGCCGCCACGGCAAACCCCGTCACGTCGTAGAACGCGGCGCCGGGGCCAATCAGCGCATGGCCCAAACGGACGCCGGCAAAGAAACCGATCGCCGCCGCGGCCGATGCCGCGCCGACCGGCAGAATGGCGCGCTTGAGCTCGGGTGTGGCAACAAGGACCCTACGGCGGCGTGCAAGAAAGGCGAGCACCGCGAAATTCACCCAAGCTCCGAACGACGTACCGAGCGCCAGCCCCACAACGCCAAAGCCCAAGCCCCACACCAGCGCGATCTTCATCGCGACATTGGCGGCCACCGAAAGCAAGGTCGCGCGCACCGGCGTCGCGGTATCGCCGCGGGCGTAAAAGGAGGGCACCACGCAGCGGATCAGCACGAAGGCCGGAAGCCCGACGCCATAGGCGACGAGCGCGGCTGCGGAGGTATCGGCCGCCGAGAGGTTGAACGCGCCGCGGGCGAACAGCGCCCGCATCAAGGTATCGGGAATGATGAAAAAGGCGGCGATGCAGGGGAGCGTCAGCAACATGCCGAAAATGACGGCGCGGTTCTGCGCGATGCTCGCGCCTCTCTCATCCTTGGCGGCCAGCTTGGCGGACATCTCGGGAAGCAGCACGGTGCCGAGCGCGACGCCGATGATGCCCATGGGCAATTGATTGATACGGTCGGCGTAATACAGCGCCGTGAGATCGCCGGACGGAAGGAAGCTGGCGATCAGGGTGTCGATGAACAGCCCTATCTGCACGCTGCCGGCGCCCACGGTCGCGTTGCCGAGAGCACGAGCGAATTCCTTCACTTCGGGGCGCCAGCGTGGCAGGCGCAAATGCAAATGCAGCCCGTTCCTGGCGCCTGCCCGGACCATGTAAAGAAGCTGGAGGAACCCTGCGAGCAGAACCCCATAGGCGGCGGCGTGGGCCGCCGAGGGAAAATAGCTCACCGCCAGCAAGGTCCCGATCATGGCGATATTGAGCAGGATGGGCGATGCGGCAGCGTCGCGGAATTTTCCCACCGCGTTCAACATGGCGGAGATCTGCGTCACGATGGTGATGCAGAGAAGATAGGGAAAGGTGATGCGGGAAAGCGTGACGGCCAAGCGCATCTGATCGGGATTGTCGGCGAAGCCCGGGGCCAGGACGGCGACGATTCCGCGCATGAAGAGGAGCGCCAGAACCAACAGAACAAGCTGCACGAAAATCTGCCAGGCGAAGACGTCATCGGCGAAGCGCGTCGCGGCGGATGTCGGCGCCGTGCCCGCCTTCGTCGCCGCCGCAGTATAGCGCGGCAGGAACGCGGCGTTGAACGCGCCCTCGGCGAAGATCGCGCGGAAATTGTTGGGAAGCCGGAAGGCGACCATGAAGGCGTCCGACATCGGCCCGGCGCCGAGGATCGCCGCCATCAAGATATCGCGGAAGAACCCCGCGACGCGCGACAGTGCGGTGAACCCGCCGACCGATAGAAGGCGGCCTATCACGACTCCCCCCTCACCCGCCCGCTTTCGCGGCTGCCGCCGCTTCGTCGGGCGACCTCTCCCACAAGGGGAGAGGTGAATCCTTTTTTTGTTTCGCGAATCATGGTGTCGCGATTATCGCGCGGATTGCCCCGGCTGCGCGCGTTTCGCTTGCGCCTGATGCACGAGTTCGATCGCGAGAGGCGTGATGCGGTTCACGATGGCGTCCACGCCTTTGGGGTTGGGGTGCAGCCCATCGGGCTGAACAAGCGCGCGGTCGAGCGCAACCCCTTCCAGGAAAAACGGATAGAAGAGGACGCCATATTTCTTGGCGAGACGCGGGAACACGGCATCATATTCCGCCGCGTAAGCCGAACCGAAATTGCGTGGTCCTTTCATGCCGGCGAGCAGCACCGGAATGTTGCGCAGTTTCAGCCTGGCGAGGATGGCGTCGAGGTTCTTCTCCATCTCGGCGGGCGCGAGGCCGCGCAACCCGTCATTCGCGCCCAATTCGAGAATCGCCGCGTCGGGCTGGGTCTTGGCATCGCCCAGCGACCAATCGAGCCGTGCCAGCCCGCCGGCGCTGGTATCGCCCGAAACGCCGGCATTGATGATGGTGGCATTGACCCCTTTCGCCTTCAGCGCGCGTTCCAGCACATTGGGAAAATCCAGGCCCGGCGGAACGCCATAGCCTTGCGTCAGACTGTCGCCGAAAGCGAGGACGCGTAAGCTCTGTTCCGCAGCGTCGGCGCTTTGAACCGAGGCCGCCATCAAGGCCAATGCCGGAAGAATTGTCTTGAAGAGGCGTCGCATCGTCACTATCGCCTGACCCCGCCATGGAAGCATTCGTGACCCGCGACCCACTGCCTGGAGCCACGCGCATTCCGTCCATCGTGCTCGAAGACGTGCGCCTGACTTTGGCGAGCGCGGCGGGAGCGGTCAACATCCTGAACGGCGTCAGCCTTGCGGTGGAACCGGGGGAAGCGGTGGCGCTGCTCGGCCCTTCGGGATCGGGAAAGTCGTCGCTCCTGATGGTGGCGGCCGGTTTGGAGGCCCCGACGGCAGGGCGGGTCAGCGTGGCGGGACGGTCTCTGACGGGCCTCTCCGAAGACGCGCTGGCGCGGTTCCGGCGCCAACATGTCGGGATCGTGTTCCAGTCCTTCCACCTCGTGCCGACCATGACGGCGCTGGAAAATGTCGCCGTGCCGCTGGAGCTGTTGCGGCGTTCCGACGCGTTTCCGCGCGCCGAGGCGGCGCTCGATTCGGTTGGTCTGGCCCACCGGCTCGACCATTACCCGGGACAATTGTCCGGCGGCGAACAGCAGCGCGTCGCCTTGGCCCGCGCCATGGTCCACGAGCCCGAGGTGCTTTTTGCCGACGAACCGACCGGCAATCTCGATGGCGCGACCGGAGCGGCGATCATCGAGCTTCTGTTCTCGTTGCGCGAGCGTGCCCGTGCGACCTTGTTTCTTGTCACCCATGAGGAGGCCCTAGCCACACGCTGCGACCGCATCCTGCGCATGAAGGACGGCCTGATTGTGGCCGAGGAGCGGACGAAATGAGTTCGCTGGCGCTGGCGATCCGCTTTGCGCGCCGGGAGCTGAGGAGTGGGCTTTCCGGTTTCCGGATCTTTCTCGCCGCCCTGACGCTGGGTGTCGCGGCCATCGCGGGCGTGGGCTCCCTGGGCCAGGCCTTCCTGACCGGCCTCTCCGAGCAGGGGCGCACATTGCTCGGCGGCGATGTCCGGCTGCAACGGCTTTACCAGCCCGCAACCGACACCGAACGCCAGTTCATGACGAGTTACGGCGCGGTGTCGGAATCCGCCACCCTGCGCAGCATGGCGACCGCGGTAAACAATCCGGCGAAGCGCACTTTGGTGGAGTTGAAGGCGGTCGATCCTTCTTATCCGCTGTTGGGACAGACAGTGCTCGCGCCCGCTGGTGATCTACAGGCAGCGCTGGCGTGCGATGCGTCGGGATGCGGCGCCGTGGTCGAAGAGGCGCTCCTCGCCCGTCTAGGAATCAAAACGGGAGAAGCCGTCCATATCGGCGATTCCGATTTTGTCGTGCGCGCCCGCATCGTGACCGAGCCGGATCGCGTCGCGGGCGGATTCACCTTGGGACCGCGCGTGCTGCTTTCGAGCGAGGGGCTTTCGCGCGCGAAGCTGATCACGCCCGGAAGCCTGCTCAATTATTCCTACCGCATCGCTTTTGCGGGCGAGACCACGCCGGAACTGTTTCGCGCAGCGCTCGCCGCGGCTTTCCCCGACGCGGTTTGGGAAATCAATGATCGCAGCAACGCCATCCCGCGTGTGACGCGCTTTGTCGGGCAGGCCACGATGTTCCTGACGCTGGTCGGCCTGACCGCACTGGTGGTGGCGGGCGTCGGCGCGGGACAGGCCGTCGAAGCCTTCCTGCAAAGGCGGCGCGCGACCATCGCCACCCTGAAGGCCATGGGCGCGGAGGGCAATGATATCTTCCTGATCTATCTGCTGCAGATCATGGCCGTTGCGGCTGTTGGCCTGGTTCTGGGGCTCGTTCTCGGCGCGGCGCTGCCCTTTGCGGTCGAGCATTTCTTCGGCGAGGAAATTCCCGCGCCGGCGCATTACGCGGTCTATCCCGGACCGCTCGTGCTCGCCGCGGCCTTCGGCACGCTGGCGGCGCTGGGCTTTGCCATTCTTCCTCTGGCGCGCGCGCGGGAAATCGCGCCTGCCGGATTGTTCCGCGATCTGGTGGCGCCTTCCTCGCGCCATGGGAGGTGGCCTTATCGCGTCGCGGCCTTCGGCGCGTTTGCGATCATAGCTGCGCTCTCGGTACTCCTGTCGCCCTATCCTTTGTTCAATCTCGGCTTCCTCGGCGGAAGCTTCGCGGTCTTGTTGGCGCTGCGTTTGATCGCGACCGGTTTCCGCCATCTCCTCGTGCGGATGCCGCGCCGCAAGTCTCAACTTCTGCGCCTCGCTTTGGCCAATCTCACACGGCCGGGCACGCCGACCGCCAGCATCATCGTCGCGCTGGGCCTCGGCCTCACTTTGCTTGCGACGGTGGCGCTGATCCAGGCGAGCGTCGAAGCGCAGGTCGAAGATCAATTGCCGGATCGCGCGCCAAGCTTCTTCTTCGTCGATATCCAGCAGAATCAGATCGAGGGCTTCACCAAACTCGTGTCGGGGTTTCCCACCGCGGCGGATTTCAACGCCACCCCGATGTTGCGGGCGCGAATCGTCAAGCTAAACGGCGTGCCCGTCGGCGAGGCCAAGGTCGCCACCGATTCACGCTGGGCGGTGGATGGCGACCGCGCCATCACCTATTCGACGACGCGGCCGAAGGACGCGCGGGTCGTGGAAGGTCCGAGCTGGTGGCCAGCCGACTATCGCGGCCCGAGCCTGGTTTCGTTTTCGCGCGATCTGGCCCGCGGCATGGGGCTGAAGATCGGCGACACGATCACGGTGAATATCATCGGGCGCGACCTGGATTTGCGCATCTTCAATTTGCGCGACATTGATTTCCGCACCGGCGGCATGAATTTCGTCTTGATGACATCACCCGGAATCGTCGATCAGGCGCCGCACACATTCCTTTCTACTGTGCGAGCCGCGCCCGACCAGGAGGAAGCGATGTTCGCTGCGGTGTCGAAGGACTTTCCCAATGTGACGGTGGTGCGCGTCAAGGAAGCCCTGGCGCAAGTGGGCGAGCTTCTGGCCGCGCTTGCCCGCGGCATCGCGATTGCGAGCCTCGTCACCATTCTTGCCGGCGTGCTGGTGCTCGCCGGAGCCATCGCGGCGGGCCACCGCGCGCGCCTCTACGATGCGGTGGTGCTCAAGGTGCTGGGCGCGACTCGGGCGCGACTCGGAATGGTCTATGCGGTCGAATATGGTTTGCTCGGCGCGCTGGCGGGCCTCGCCGCGCTTATCGCCGGAACCGCGGCGGCATGGGCCATCGCTTATTTCGTACTGGACGTTCCGTTGGTCTTCGCCGGTCGCGCCGTCGCGTTCACGATTGCGGGAGGGGCGCTGGGCACGCTCGTCCTTGGCCTATCGGGCGGCTTTGCAGCCATGGCGGCAAAGCCTGCGGCAAGACTTAGGAACCCTTAACGAACCATTTAATACAAGCCTAAGCGTGCCTTGATGTTGGAGGCGCGAAGTCCGATATTAGCGGCGGTCTGTATGACCAGAGATTTCAGGAGAGTCGCCATTATGGCCGAATACGATAATAGGGTTCGGAGCTACGGCGCGACGTCGGACGTCGCGATCGATGCAGGCCTCAGGGCCTATATGCTTCGTGTCTACAACTACATGCTGATGGGCCTTGGGCTCACCGGGCTCACGGCCTGGTTCACGGCGAGCACGCCGGCATTTGCGCAGCTGTTCTTCACCCAGGCCGCGGGCGGTTATTCGCTTTCGGGTCTGGGTTGGATCGTGCTGCTGGCGCCGTTGGCTTTGGTGTTCTTCATCAGCTTCCGCATCCAGCAGATGAGCTTTGCGACCGCCCAGGCGACATTCTGGGTCTATGCCGGGCTGATGGGCATCGGCTTGACGCCCATCCTGCTGCTCTACACGGGCGCGAGCGTGGCGCAGGTGTTCTTCACCACCGCTGCGACCTTCGGTGCCATGAGCCTGTGGGGCTACACCACAAAACGCGACCTGTCCGGCTTCGGCTCGTTCCTGTTCATGGGACTGATCGGGATCCTGATCGCATCCGTGGTCAACATGTTCCTGCAGTCGGGCATGATGCAGTGGATCATCTCGGTGCTCGGTGTGCTGATCTTCACCGGCCTTACCGCCTATGACACGCAGTCGATCAAGGAGACCTATTTCGTCGGTGACGACGGAACGGTGACGGGCAAGAAGGCGATCATGGGCGCGCTGCGCCTCTATCTCGACTTCATCAACCTGTTCCTGATGCTCCTCCGCTTGATGGGCGACCGGCGCTAGACCGCACCGCATAAACAGCAAAGCCCCGGAGTGATTCTCCGGGGCTTTTTTCTTGGGACGCCTTGATCTCCGCCGTGGCATCGAAGCGGCTAGAGCTTGTTGCCCCCTATCGGGTTCAATCCGTTCGCATTTTTGCGTCAGAGGCAAACAGCCAGATGGCCTCAAACGTTTCGGACAACCCCTACTTCCATGGTTCGAAAAACGTTGAAGCCCGAAGAAATCAGGCGAGATTGGAGAATTTCGTGCATAAGCTGCCGAGACCCGTAAATTCGCCGCAATTTTCGCGGATGAGAGAACAGTAACCGATCTTCTCAGCTACGCTTCCGCTCTGGAAGCCGACGCGGCCGAGTGGGAAGGAATGCTCCGACTGTGGGAGTTTCTCGGGCGCCAAGGCCGCCTGATCGCCCGAAGGGCCCAAAGATGTTCGGTATGAAGAAACGTGCAGCACGCGAAGCCGAACGCCGCGTCATTGCGGTAAAAATCGCCAGGCTGCGCGAGCAACGCCTTTCCCACGACGCAGCCCGGAGGAAAAAGGCGGCAAGGTCACCTGCCGAGAAGACCAAGGCGATCAGCAACTCGCGAGCGCAAAGAGCGCAAAACGCGCCGTCCGTCTAAGATGGTAGGCGCAAGACCGTTCCGTGCAGACAGTTCCGCTTAAGCTGAGGCCTAAAAAAGTTCCATCTTTCTGAGAACCTAAGCGCCAGCGATGCCGTTATTCCCAGGAGCAAGAGTCTGGGGTTCGGCACTGTGGACCAGGATTATTCGGAGACGCCGGAGCAGCGGATGGGGCGGTTTCGACGGCTCGCGGCGAAAGCTCGCGAGTCCGCCGCCAAGAGTTCTTCGCCGGTGGAAAGAGATGAGTTTCTGAGAATCGCCGACTCGTGGGAGGCGATGGCCATCACCATCATGCGGGATGTGGAGGAGTACGGGCGGTAATCGATCGGGCGACGACGAATTTTCTTAGCTGCCTGGCTGTGGACCATTTCCACGGCCCAAGCGTTTTATGTGCATAGGTGAGGTTTGGTGTGAGCGGTAAATACGACGAGTATCATCGCAACGCCGATGATTGCCTACAGATGGCTCTCACCGCATCGAGCGATATCTATCGCGTGTCGTGGTTGAAGCTCGCGCAGGCTTGGTTGCAGATGATCCCGGCCGATCATCTTAAAATAGCCAAACAGACTTATGAATCTATTGTCCGCCTCAAAGCGACGCACGGGAAGGATTCTAAGTCCTCTCATTAGTGGCGTATTGGCCCGCCCCGCCGAAGGATTCTTGAGACGAAGCACGCGCGGCCGGCAAGCGGATTCGCGCCTGTTCACTTTCCATCATGGCTTTCACCAAAAGCGGCTGCGAGTCAGACAGCTCCACCGCAAGGCACTGCATCGCCATTTCCGGCGCCGCGCCCTGAGGAAGATCGGCGATCATCTTTTCCAATGTGTCGGTAATCTGCTTAGCCGCGTTGCAGATAGACGAAGCAATCTGACGCGCTTCCCGATCATTGAACATGCGGTCCCCCGGAAACTTTCAGATCAATGTGGCTGCAGCATATTATTCCGCTGGCGCCAAAGTATGTCAGGCCGACAAATACCGCGCCAGGGTGTTGTTTTTCGCGGCGTCAGTACGGCGCAGTGACCGGTCTCAGCAGCTTGCGGTCCAGAACGCGCAGCACGCCCGCCAGATCGTGGCCGCGTTTGAGCACCTGGCCGCCGGCGGCGATCACCGAATATTGCCCCTGACGATCCTTTTGCTTGGGACGTTTCTCGATGGAATAGAGCGGCATTTCGCTCGTGCTGCGGAACACCGAAAACACCGCAACGTCGTCGCGAAAATCGATGGCGTAATCGCGCCACTCGCCCGCCATCACCATGCGGCCATAGGTGTTCAAGATGCGCTTGAGCTCGGGCCTGTCAAAACGGATGTTCGGATCACGCTGCTCGGCCGGCCGGCCGGTGGTGCCGTCCGACGTTTCGCCCCGGAAGGAAGACCGTGCGGAATAGGGCGATTCCGCACGGCTCAGAGCCACGGGTTCATCAGTCATCGAAGCGAGCATGGAACGTCGCGTGAGCCGCGGCAAGGGTTTTACGACGTTCTTGTGTCAAGACTTTTTCGGGCCGCCCGCTCCCGCATCCATGCCGGTTCACATGGCGTTGATGGGCGAGCCCGCCCCAAAAATGCCCCATTGAGAACACGGGCGCGCCGCTTTGACCTCCCATGTTGGAACCTGTCGGTCGGTGCAGAACCTCGACCGGGAGTATTACCCAGCCCCCCAGCCCCTGCCGGCCGGGAGATCTTGCTCCGACCGACTTTCCTCCCACACCCATTTTTTCAGACACGTCTCACCGGCCCCTTTTCGGGGCCGGTATTCTGTTCGGGCAGCACATCTTTCGGCCCGAAAATTTGCGTGACCCTTCATTAAATTGAAGTCATCCCCGGCGAGCCCGTGGCGATAGCCACGGCGAGGGAAGGGGACCCATTCGGCAGATGGTTTCCCTTCCCCTCGCCGCCTCCGGCGGCCCGGCCGGGAATGACAGTCGGAAAGAGTCGGCCAATCGCGCAGGCGTGACGACTTCCTCCGCACCCAGAACCAAGGAACCCCTTGCGGCGATGAACCGATTTTTCTAAGGGAACACACCCAAAGGTTACAGCGTCCTTTGAGCCACCCGCCGCCATGATCATCATCCAAGGACTGACCAAGAAATTCGGCTCCATCGCCGCCGTGTCGGGGATCGACCTGACCGTGGCCAAGGGCGAAGTGCTGGGCTTCCTCGGGCCCAACGGCGCGGGCAAGTCGACCACCATGAAGATGATCGCCGGCTATTTCACGCCGACGGCAGGCCGGGTCTCGATCTGCGGTCACGACGTGGAAACCGACACCATCGCTGCGCAAGCCAATCTCGGTTATCTGCCCGAAGGCGCGCCGGCCTATGGCGACATGACACCGCGCCAATTCCTCGGCTTCATCGCGGAGGTCCGTGGTTTCACCGGCAAGGAATCCAAGAAGCGGGCCGCGGAAGCCGCGGCGAAGACCGAATTGGAGCCGGTCATGGAGCAGCCGATCGACACGCTGTCGAAGGGCTTCAAGCGGCGCGTCGGACTGGCGCAAGCCATCCTCCACGATCCGCCCGTGCTGGTGATGGACGAGCCGACCGACGGTCTGGATCCCAATCAGAAGCACAGCGTGCGCAAGCTCATCCTCGGGATGGCCGCGGAGAAGGCGATCATCATCTCCACCCATCTGCTGGAGGAGGTCGAAGCGGTCTGCACGCGCGCCGTCATCATCGACCGCGGCAGGATCGTGGCCGATGGCACGCCTTCCTATCTGCTCTCGCGCTCGCGCCATCACAACGCCGTCACCTTGTCGTTGCCTGTCGGGCAAATCGCAAGCGCCAAAGCCGCGCTCGAAGCGCAGCCGGGGATTCTATCGGTCGAAGAGATCGCGCGTGCCGACGGGGTGGCGACGCTGACCGCCTATCCGCGCGCCAACACGCTGATCGTCGAACAGGTCAGCGCGCTGGCGAGTTCGGAGCGATGGGACGTGAAGGAGCTCTATGCGGAGGCCGGGCGGCTGGACGATGTGTTCCGCGCCATCACCACGCACGATGCGCAGCGCGCCCGCGAACGCGTGGGAGCCACGGCATGAGACCGGTGATGGCGATCTTCAAACGTGAATTCGCCGCCTATTTTGCGACGCCGCTCGCCTATGTGTTCATCGTGATCTTCCTGCTGGCGATGGGCGCGTTCACCTTTTCCGTCGGCCATTTCTACGACAATGGCGTTGCCAACCTTTCGGTGTTCTTCGGCTATCATCCCTGGCTCTATCTTTTCCTGGTGCCGGCGGTCGGCATGCGGCTTTGGGCCGAGGAGCGCCGACTTGGCACGATGGAGCTGCTGCTGACGCTGCCCATTCCGATCTGGGCGAGCGTGCTGGGCAAGTTCCTCGCCGCCTGGGCCTTCATCGGCGTCGCGCTGCTTCTCACCTTCCCGATCTGGATCACGGTGAATTACCTCGGCAATCCCGACAATGGCGTGATCGTCGCGAGCTATGTCGGCAGCTTCCTGATGGCGGGCGCCTATCTCGCGATCGCGGCGGCGATTTCGGCCATGACGGACAATCAGGTCATCGCCTTCGTGGTGAGCGTGCTGGTGTGCTTCCTCTTCACGATTTCCGGCGCGCCGCTGGTGCTGGATTTCTTCCAGAACTGGGCGCCCATCGTGCTGGTGAACACGATTTCCGGGTTCAGTTTCCTCACCCATTTCCAAGCGATTTCGTCGGGCGTGATCGATCTTCGCGATCTTGTCTATTTCAGTTCGCTGATCACATTGTTTCTGTTGGTGAATGTCGTGCTGATCGATCTTAGAAAAACGGATTGAGCAGGATGAAGCTTCTTTCGCGCAGAGTTTATGCCCTCATCGCCATCGCGCTGGCGGTGGTGCTGTTTGTCTCTCTCAACATCGTCTCCAACACGTGGCTCGGCACGGCGCAACTCGATCTGACCCAGAACCAGCTCTACACGGTTTCCCCGGGCACCAAGGCGACGCTCGACAAATTGCCGGAGCCGGTGACGCTGCGCTTTTATTTCTCGCGCGAGCCCGCCTCGTCATATGCGAGCATCGTGGCCTATGCGCAGCGCGTGCGCGATCTGCTGCAGGAATATTCCGCGCTTGGCCATGGCAAGATCATCTTCGAAGAGATCGATCCCCGCCCCTTCACGCCCGCCGAGGACGACGCCGTCGCGCAAGGCTTGACCGGAGCGCCGACGCAGGAAGGCGACAACGTCTATTTCGGCCTTATCGGCACCAACACGCTGGCGGGGCACGAGGTCATTCCGTTCTTCGACCAGGCGCGCGAGGAATATCTCGAATACGATCTGACCTCGATGGTCGACAAGCTGTCGGTCCCGCAGAAGCCGAAGCTGGGAATCCTTTCGACGCTGCCGCTCGAGGCGGGCGCGGGCGGGCTGCAAGCCGCGCTCGCGGGCAATTCGCAGCCCTATGTGATCTATCAGCAGCTTCGCGACACGTTCGACGTTCAGATGCTCGATCCGATGACGACCGATCGCATCCCAGCGAATGTCTCGACGTTGCTGGTTGTCCACCCCGCGAATTTCGACGCTTCCCTCCAATATGCCATCGACCAATTCGTCTTGCGGGGCGGCCACGCCATCGTCTTTGTCGATCCGATGTCGGAAGCCTCCGCCGCCCAGGGACCAGGCCAGGTGGATCAGGGCGACAAGACGAGCTCGACACTTGGCCCCGTGCTGACGGCATGGGGCATCGATTTCGACCCGACCAAAGTGGTCACAGACGCCGATCTGGCGCAGCCGGTCCAGTTCGGCGGCGCGGCCGGTCAGCCGCAGGTGATCGACTACATCGCCTGGCTGCGCATGACGCCGCTCAATTTCAACACCAGCGATCCCGTCACCGCCAATCTGCAGACGCTCAATATCCCGACCGCGGGCGCGCTGAAGCCCCATCAAGGCGCGACGACGAAATTCACGCCCCTGCTGACGAGCTCCGCCAATGCGGCCATGATCGATGCCATGCTGGTCCGGGTGGTGCAGAATCCGTCCGACCTGCTCCGCCGTTTCGAGCCGACGGGCGAGAAATTCGTCATTGGCGCGCGCATCTCCGGTCCGGCGAAGACCGCTTTCCCGAACGGCGCGCCCAACGCGCCTCCCAAACCGCCGGCCGACCCAAACGCCCCCCCCAAGCCCGACGCGGGCGCGCTGCCGGCGCAGGTGAAAGACGCAAAAGACATCAATGTCATCGTGGTCGCGGACAGCGATCTCTTCGAAGATCGCTTCTGGGTCCAGGTGCAGAATCTGCTCGGTCAGCGCATCGCACAGCCCTCCGCCGACAATGGCGCGCTGGTGATGAACGCGGTCGAGAACATGATGGGCTCCAACGGGCTGATCTCGCTGCGCACACGCGAACGTTCCGCGCGGCCCTTCGTGGTGGTCGATCGAATCCGCCGCGACGCGGAGGGCCGGTTCCTCGCCGAACAGCAGGCGCTGCAGGAAAAGGTGACCACCACGGAAGCGAATTTGCGCGCCCTGCAGGGTCAGAACCAGCAGAACCCGACGGCCGGCGCTCCGGTGCTCAATAAGGAGCAGCAGGCGCAGATCGACAAGCTGCGGCGCGACCTCGTCGACACGCGCGCCAGCCTGCGCCAGGTGCAGGCGAATTTGCGCCTGAACGTCGAGAGTCTCGGCACGCTGCTCCAGTTCCTCAATATCGCGCTGGTGCCGATACTGATCGGGGCGGCAGCGATCGTGCTGTCCTTCCTGCGCCGACGCCGGCGCGCCCGTGCGGTGGGGCTCTGACATGGCGAACGCAATGACAATGGGAGCCGACCCGAGGAAGCGCAATCTCGCCATTCTCGGCGGCCTCACCGCGTTCTTCCTCATCCTCGCGGTATTCGCGGTGATCCAGCAGGCGCGCTCCCTGGCGCCGCAATTCGAGCAGCGGCCGTTCTTTCCCGGCCTGACCGATCACATCAACGATCTGGGTGAGATCACCGTCACATCGAAAAGCGGCACCTTCCACTTGCGGCTTCAGCAGGGCAAATGGGTCGTGGTCGAGAAGGATTCCTTCCCCGCAGATGTCGGCCAGATTCGCGCAATTGCCGCGGGCGTCTCCGACTTGACGATGATGGAGCCGAAGACGGGCCGCGCCGACTGGCTCACCTATGTCGGCCTTGGCGCACCCGACAAGGGTGGGGACGCGGTCAATCTGACGCTCGCCGATACCATGGGCAAACCCATGGCGGAGGTGCTGGTCGGGCGGGCCCAGGGCGCCGCGGACGTGCTGGGGCGCCAGACGCTTTATGTGCGGCGGCCGAATGAAAACCAATCCTGGCTCGCGCGCGGCCAACTCGCGCCGCGGCCCAACGCCGCCGACTGGCTGGACAAGAACGTCATCAATATCGCGGCCGCCCGCGTAAAGGGTGCAAATGTGACGCCGGCGATGGGGCCGAGCTACACGCTGGTGCGCGATTCCAAGGATCAGCAGGATTTCAAGCTGGTGGAATTGCCGGCGGGACGTTCGCTGTCCTTCGAGGGTTCGCCCGACGGCGTTGCCGGAGCCATCGTGGGACTCACCATCGACGATGTGGCCAAGGTCAATCCATCCGATTTCGCCAATGCGCCGCAATCGGTGTTCCACACCTTCGATGGTCTGGACGTGACGGTGAAGATCGCCACCAAAGGCATGGATCATTGGGCGATGATTGCCGCTGCGGGCATGAATCCGGCGACACTGACCGAGGCGAGCGCGATCAATGCGCGCCTCAATGGCTGGGCGTTCAGGCTGCCGGAGATGAAAATGGAGCAGATCGTCCCGGCGCGCGAGATTCTGCTCAAGCCGCCAGGCGGACCGGCGGCGGCGACGGCTCCTTCCGTTCCTGGCCTGCCGGGCGCAATACGGACGCGCTGAGGGTGCTAAATGCACGACCCTCCCCTTGAGGGAGGGTCGAAATCTGCTAAAGCGAAGCGAACGCAGATTTCGGGGAGGGGTCGATTTTGGGCAATAACCCCTCCCCGAAATTTTCTCGCTGCGCTTGAAAATTCCGACCCTCCCTCAAGGGGAGGGTGGAAATGTCGCATGGGGCAGTTGCCGTTTGACCGAAGAACCGCTTTTTCTCACCAATCTCTGGTACATGGCCGGGCTCTCGGCGTCGCTGAAGCCCGGAGGATTGCGCCGTGAGATGATCTGTGGCGAGCCGGTTCTGCTCGCCCGCGGCAAAAACGGACGCGCTTTTGCGCTGCGAGACATCTGCCCGCATCGCGCCGCGCCTCTATCGGCCGGGCGCTTCAAGGACGATACCGTCGAGTGCCCCTATCATGGCTGGCGCTTCAGGCCCGACGGCCAATGCGCGCATATCCCGTCGGTCCTGCAAGAGAGCACCATCGATGTCACGCGCATCCAGGTGCGGAGCTATCCCTGCCGCGAACAGGACGGGCTGATCTGGGTCTATTTCGCCGCCGATCCCAAGGCGATCACTGCGCCGGTGCTGGACCCACCGCGAATTCCCATCGGCGCCGCCGATGGCCACGCGATCCCGCGCTTCGTCGAAGCGCAGCTTTTCCCCTGCGAGGTCGATCACGCGGTGGTGGGTTTGATGGACCCCGCACATGGCCCATTCGTGCATCGCGCCTGGTGGTGGCGGAGCGAGGCTTCCATCCACGCCAAGGCGAAACACCATGCGCCGTCGCTAAGGGGCTTCAACATGGTCAGCCATCCGCCCTCGTCCAATTCCTTCTTTTATAAGATCCTGGGCGGTGGTCTGACGACCGAGATACGCTTCGAGCTGCCGAGCCTGCGTTTCGAACATATCCGCGCCGGCAAACGCGAGGTGTTGGGCTTCACCGCCGTGACGCCGCAGGACGCCACGCATACGCTGGTGACGCAGGTGTTCTATTGGAACTCGCCTTGGCTCGGCGCCATCAAGCCTTTCTTTCGCCCCTTTGCGCGCGCCTTTTTGGCGCAGGATCGCCGAATCGTGGAATTGCAGAACGAAGGGCTTAAATTTGCGCCGCCGCAGATGCTAATTCAGGACGCGGACGTGCCGGCGACATGGTACCACCGCCTCAAGAAGACTTGGGCTGAATCGGTGGAGAGCGGCAAGCCGTTCGAGAATCCCGTCCAGGAGCGGACGCTCCGCTGGCGAAGCTGATCCCGCCCTCGTTCGCGAGGGCGTTTTATTAGGTGTCGTGAAATGATTTTGCGTGGTTACAGGTATGCCCCGCTTTCCACCTCCCCCAACGCGGGGAGAGCCTGTCCCCGACCTGATCGGGGATCGCGAGCACGTAAGTGCGAGCGGGTGGGGGGCAGAAGGAATCACCCCTCACCCGGCGCGCCAGAAGCACGCGATGCGCGCGGCGCGCCGCCCTCTCCCTCAAGGGGAGAGGGGATTTTGATCGAGTGAGTGAGCGAATATGCCTAAGCGCGTAGACATCCATACGATCATGATCATCGGCGCCGGGCCGATCGTCATCGGCCAGGCCTGCGAATTCGATTATTCCGGCGCGCAAGCCTGCAAAGCGCTGCGCGCCGAGGGCTATCGCATCGTGCTGGTGAATTCCAACCCGGCCACGATCATGACCGATCCGGGCCTGGCGGATGCGACCTATATCGAGCCGATCACGCCGGAATTCGTCGAGAAGATCATCATACGCGAAAAGCCGAACGTGCCGGAAGGGCGCGTCTTCGCGCTGCTTCCCACGATGGGCGGCCAGACCGCGCTCAACACGGCGCTCGACCTTTATGAAAGTGGCGCGCTGGCCAGACACGGGATCGAGATGATCGGCGCCAAGGCCGACGTCATCGCCAAGGCCGAGGACCGCCAGCTGTTCCGCGAAGCCATGGAGCATATCGGGCTCGAATCCCCGCGCTCGGTGTTCGTGCTGGATCAGAAGTCGGCGATGGCGGCGCTCGAACGCATCGGGCTTCCGACCATCATCCGGCCCTCCTTCACGCTCGGCGGCACCGGCGGCGGCATCGCCTATAACCGCGAGGAGTTCGCCGAGCTCGCAGCCGGCGCGCTCGAAGCATCTCGCGGCCACGGCATCCTGATCGAGGAGTCGGTGCTGGGCTGGAAGGAATATGAGATGGAGGTGGTGCGTGACAAACACGACAACGCCATCATCGTCTGCTCCATCGAAAATATCGACCCCATGGGCGTCCACACCGGCGATTCCATCACGGTGGCACCGGCCCTCACGCTCACGGATAAGGAATATCAGCGCATGCGCACCGCTTCGATCGCGGTGTTGCGCGAGATCGGCGTGGAGACCGGCGGATCGAATGTGCAGTTCGCGCTCAACCCCGCCGACGGGCGGATGGTCATCATCGAGATGAACCCGCGCGTGTCCCGGTCCTCGGCGCTGGCTTCCAAGGCGACCGGGTTTCCCATCGCGAAAATCGCAGCCAAACTCGCCGTCGGCTACACGTTGGACGAGCTCACCAATGACATCACGCGGGTGACGCCGGCCGCGTTCGAACCCACCATCGATTACATCGTCACCAAGATTCCGCGCTTCGCCTTCGAGAAATTTCCGGGGGCGGAGCCGATCCTCACGACATCGATGAAATCGGTGGGTGAAGCGATGGCCATCGGCCGCACCTTCGCGGAATCGCTGCAGAAGGCTCTGCGTTCGCTGGAAACCGGTCTGTCGGGACTGGACGAGATCGCCATCCCCAATCTCGGTCAGGGCGATGACACCAACGCGATCCGCGCCGCTCTCGGCCGCCCCACGCCAGATCGCCTCCGCGTCGCCGCCCAAGCCTTGCGGCTCGGCATGAGCGAAGGCGAGCTGACGCGGATCACCGGTTATGACCCGTGGTTCATCGGAGAGATCGCAGAAATCCTGCGCGCCGAAGATGCGGTCCGGCAAACGGGTCTTCCGAAAGACACAGATGGCTTGCGCCGCCTGAAGGGGATGGGATTCTCCGACGCGCGGCTGGCCACGCTGACCGGCACAAAAGAAAGCGCTGTGGCGGAGGCGCGCGCCAAGCTCCGCGTGCATCCGGTCTTCAAGCGCATCGACACCTGTGCCGCCGAATTCGCCGCCCTCACCTCCTACATGTACTCGACCTATGAATCGCCGGTGGGCGGCGAGGTCGAATGCGAGGCGCGCCCCAGCGAGAAGCGCAAAGTCATCATTCTCGGCGGTGGTCCCAACCGTATCGGGCAGGGCATCGAGTTCGACTATTGCTGCTGCCACGCATGTTTTGCGCTTTCCGAGCGCGGCTTCGAAACCATCATGATCAATTGCAACCCCGAAACGGTCTCGACCGATTACGACACGTCCGATCGGCTCTATTTCGAGCCGCTTACCGCGGAAGACGTGCTGGAGATCATCCGGCTGGAAGAGAGCAAAGGCACGCTCGCGGGCGTCATCGTGCAATTCGGCGGCCAGACGCCGCTGAAGCTCGCCGGCGCATTGGGCCGCGCTGGAATCCCCATCCTTGGCACATCGGCGGATGCCATCGATCTGGCCGAAGACCGCCAGCGCTTCCTGGAGCTGCTGCACCAACTCGATTTGAAGCAGCCCGAAAACGGCACCGCGCGGGATATCGAGACCGCGGTGAAGGTCGCGCGCGAGATCGGTTATCCGACGATTCTGCGCCCATCCTATGTGCTGGGCGGACGCGGCATGATCATTGTCGCGGACGAGCCGTCGCTGAAAAACGCGCTGAAATCGGGCGAGCTGTTCCGCATTTCCGGCGACAATCCCGTGCTGATCGACCGTTTCCTGCAGCATGCGACGGAGATCGACGTCGCCGCCATCGCCGATGAAACGGGCGAAGTCTTCATCGCCGGAATCATGGAGCATATCGAAGAAGCAGGCATCCATTCCGGCGACTCAGCCTGCGCCCTGCCCCCTCACTCCATAAGCGCGGACACCATTGCCGAACTCGAGCGTCAGACGGTGGCGCTGGCGCGGGCTCTGGGCGTCTGTGGTCTGATGAACGTGCAATACGCTATCCAGAATGGCGAGATCTTCGTGCTTGAAGTGAACCCGCGCGCGTCGCGCACGGTTCCCTTCGTCGCCAAGGCCATCGGCCTTCCGGTCGCCGGGCTTGCCGCGCGCGTGATGGCGGGTGAGCATCTCGCTGACCTGCCGCTCGCGCGCTCGAAGAAATCGCATATCGCCGTCAAGGAGGCGGTGCTTCCCTTCGCGCGCTTCCCCGGGGTGGACACGATCCTTGGCCCCGAGATGCGCTCCACCGGCGAGGTCATGGGGCTCGACACCGATTTCGGCCGCGCCTTTGCCAAGAGCCAGATCGGCGGGGGCACCAAGCTTCCACTGTCGGGAACCGTCTTCATCTCGGTCAGGGACGCCGACAAGGGTGACGCTCCCAAGCCGGCGGCCGAGCTGATCGCCATGGGCTTCGACATCGTCGCCACGCGGGGAACCGCCAAATATCTCCAGGCGGCCGGATTGCCCGTCAGGATCATCAACAAGGTTATGGAGGGGCGCCCACACATCGTGGACGAGATGAAAAACGGCGAGATTTCCCTGGTCTTCAACACGACCGACGGCGCCCAGGCTTTGTCGGACTCGGCCTCCATACGCAAGACCGCCTTGCACATGAAAATTCCCTATTGCACCACCATGGCCGGGGCCGCCGCCGTGACCCAGGCCATCCATTCGTTGAAGTCCGGCTCCCTTGAAGTCGCCCCCCTGCAGTCATATGCTTAAAAACTGGTCTTGAGCCTTAGAGCCGCCGGAAACGGTGACCAAATCTCAAGCGTTGTGTTCATGCGTTCTGGTATGTCCGTTCACGTTGGAACGGGCCGCCCGGAGCTAGGTAGTTTGTCGATTCGAGGTGAAGCGGATGGAACGTATTCCGATGACAGCCGCGGGCTATAAGGCCCTGGAGGACGAGATCCAGAATTTGAAGCTGGTGGAGCGCCCCGCCGTCATCAAGATGATCACGGAAGCGCGCGCCCATGGCGACCTTTCGGAAAACGCCGAATACCATGCGGCCAAAGAGCGCCAAGCCTTCATTGAGGGGCGCGTGATGGACCTAGAGGACAAGGTGAGCCGGGCCGAAATCATCGACGTGTCGAAGCTCTCCGGCAAAACCGTGAAGTTCGGCGCGACGGTGACGCTGGCCGATGAGGATACCGACACCAAGGTCAAATATATGATCGTCGGTGATCTCGAAGCGGACGCAAAAAAAGGCAGGATTTCGATCTCCTCGCCGATTGCGCGCGCGCTGATCGGCAAGACGGCGGGCGATACGGTCGAGGTCGCGGCCCCGGGTGGTGCGCGCTCCTATGAAATCTTGAAGGTGCAATTCGCTTGATTGGCCGTTAAGGGGGAAGCGTTGCGCAAGGCTTTGCTGTGCGCTGGTTTTCTGTTGGCGTCCGCGGTAGGCGCGGGTGATGCGTTTGCCGTGGAGATCAACGTGCTGTCCGCCGGCGCAGTGCAGGAGGCCGAGAAGGCTCTCGCCGAAGATTTCCGGGAAGCGACCGGGAATAAGGTCAATTTCACGGTCGGCACGGTGGGCCAGATTCAGGAGAAGCTGAAGAGCGGCGCTCCTGCCGATGTCATCGTGGTTTCCACCACGGCGCTGGAGCAGCTCGAGAAGACCGGCGAAATCCGCTCTAAGAGCGGCACCTCGCTAGGCCGCATCGGCATTGGCGTCGGGGTCAAGGAAGGCGCGCCGACGCCGGACATCTCTACGGCCGAGAAGTTCAAGGAAGCCATTTTGAGGGCGAAGTCCCTGACTTATATGGACCCCGCCCAGGGCGCTTCTTCGGGCATCGCCACGGCGAAAATCCTGCGGGATTTGGGCATCGCCGAGGATGTCGCCAAGAAGACCAAACTCACCCAATCGGGCTATTCCGCCGACCGCGTGGCGTCCGGCGAAGTCGAACTCGCCATCCAGAACGTCAGCGAAATCGTGCCGGTGAAGGGCGTGAAACTGGCGGGCATGCTGCCGGCCCCCTTGCAGGTCTATACCACCTACGCCGCCGGCGTGGCGACCAAGAGCATCAGCCCCAAGGAAGCGACGGATTTCATCCGTTTTCTCGCCCGTGCGGAAGCGGCCGGCCGTTGGAAGGAAGCCGGTATCGAACCGGCCCATTGAATCCGGTGTATTTCGATCAAGATCGGCCCGAGTTTTTACCCATGCCTGACAGGTATGGCCGCAAGCTTATAAAGTCTTTTTCGAAGGCGCTTGCACTACCTATGTCCTCACGGGCAGGTCGAACCAATACGTGAGGAGCAGGAATATGAGCACTCCCGTTGTCTTGATCACCGGCGCCCTGACGGGCATCGGCCGCGCCACCGCCCTCGCCTTCGCCAAGGAGGGCGCGCGCATCGTCGTTGCCGGCAGACGGGACGCGGAAGGCAAAGCCCTCGAAGCCGAACTTCGCGGCCTCGGTGCCGAAGCCTCCTTCATCAACGCCGATGTTCGTCATGACGAAGAAGTCCGCGATCTGGTCGATCAGACCGTCGCCCGCTTTGGCCGTCTGGACGCGGCCGTCAATAACGCCGGCACCGAGGGCCATCCCGGCCCGGTGACGCAGCAAACCGCGGAAAGCTACGCTGCGACCTTCGATACCAACGTGCTCGGCACGCTGCTGAGCATGAAGCACGAATTGCGTATCATGCAGGCGCAGGGCAGCGGCAGCATCGTCAACATTTCCTCGACGTATGGTCATGAGGGCGCTCGAGGCGCATCTGTCTACGCGGGCAGCAAGCACGCCGTCGAGGGCTTGACCAAGTCGGCCGCGCTCGAAGCCGCCTCTTCGGGCGTGCGGATCAACGCCGTAGCTCCTGGCCCGACCGACACCGGCCTGCTGAACCGATTCACCGGAACGGCGGAGAGGAAAGGCGCTCTGGCCTCCGGCGTGCCGCTGGGGCGCGTCGGTGCGCCGGAGGAAATCGCCCGGGCCATCATGTTCCTTGCGTCCGACAAGGCCTCGTTTGTAACGGGCCACATCTTGACCGCCGATGGCGGCAAGACTGCGGGGTGAGAGCCATGTCAAAGCAGGTTATGCCGGCGCTGAAGACCATCAAGGTTCCGGGGCCGGATCATCCGATCACTATCGAGCGCAATCCCAACCGTGTCGTGGTCACGGTCGCGGGCCGCGTCGTCGTGGACACGAGGAACGCCCTGATCCTCCGCGAGGCGGGCTATCCCGCGGTTCAGTACGTGCCCCGCAAGGACGTGGACATGACGCTCCTCGACCGCACGGATCACGCCACCTATTGTCCCTACAAGGGCGATTGTTCCTATTTCAGTATTCCCCTCGGCGGGGATCGTGCGACGAACGCCGCGTGGACCTATGAAGCGCCTTACGCGGCGGTGTGGCTCATTAAGGATTATCTCGCCTTTTATCCCAGTCGCGTCGATTCGATCGAAGAACGATTTGAGGACTAGCGCCCCCTTCGCCTGAACACCCAAGCGCTGCCGCTCCGCGGTCATCCGCCCGACGTATTCGCGTCTGCCAACCCCGGCTACGCGCCAGCGCAGCCTTTACAAACCATCAAGAAGCTAGCCAGAACGCGCTTCCTCCCTCCGGAGGGGGGAACCCGCCTCAAATTCACCACACTAGAGCTTTTCCTACCCCTATATTATGCGCAGCAACCCAGAGGCCGCTCCATGGCGACCATCGCCCTCGTTGACGACGACAAGAATATCCTCGCTTCCGTGACCATGCTCTTGGAGCAAGAGGGCTACCACGTGCGGAGCTATACCGATGGCGCGTCCGCCCTGACGGCGCTCGCAGCGAATCCTCCCGACATGGCGATCTTGGATATCAAGATGCCGCGGATGGACGGCATGGAACTGCTGAGACGGCTGCGCCAGGCCACCGAAATCCCGGTGATCTTCCTGACCTCGAAGGACGAGGAAATCGACGAGTTGATGGGACTGAACGCCGGCGCGGATGACTACATCCGCAAACCGTTTTCGCAGCGCCTGCTGCTGGAGCGCGTCAAGGCGGTGCTTCGCCGGGCTGAGGGGCGCAAGGGCG
>DATHDZ010000110.1:0-2159 GCA_035318785.1 Micropepsaceae bacterium | reverse complement strand
GATTCCGATGCGCCTGTCCTTCTACGAGACCAAGGAGCTGATGCAGATCGTGGCGCGCGGCGCGCGCGTGCTCGGTCTGCCGCTTACCACCGACGGCGCCCATGAGATCGCCATGCGCTCGCGCGGCACGCCGCGCATCGCGGGCAGGCTGTTGAAACGCGTGCGCGATTTCGCCGCCGTTGCCGGACGCGTCGAGGTCGATCAGGTCGTGGCCGATGCCGCGCTCGCGCGGCTGGAAGTCGACAAGCGCGGCCTTGATGCTTTCGACCGGCGCTATCTTGCGCTGATCGCCGAAGCCTATAATGGCGGTCCCGTCGGAGTGGAGACTTTGGCGGCAGCGCTCGGGGAACCGCGCGACGCCATCGAGGAGATCGTCGAGCCCTATCTGATTCAGCAGAGCCTGGTGCAGCGCACGCCGCGCGGGCGCATGCTGACCGGCCAGGCCTATGCGCATCTCGGACTTCCGGGTCCGACGCCAAAGCCACAGCAGCCGCTTCTTTTCGGCGATGACGAACCCTGACATCACGATCCGTTCCGCGACCGTGCGCGATGCGGACGCCGTCTGCGGGATTTACAATCCCCACATTCGGGGCTCGATCGTCACCTTTGAAGAAATCGAAGTGGCGCCGAGCGAGATGAGCACGCGCATCGCAGGGATAATTCAGAGTTTCCCTTGGCTGGTCGTGGAGCAGAACGGCGCGCTTCTCGGCTATGCTTATGCCGGTAATTTCAGCGACCGCTCCGCCTACCGGCATTCGGTCTTTTCGACGATCTATGTGGACGAGAAGGCGCAACGCAAGGGTATCGGAACGATACTTTACACAGCTCTGCTTGAACGGCTGCGGCTATCGAATATCCATGTTGTGGTTGGTGGGATCGCTTTGCCCAATGCGGCCAGCGTTGCCTTGCACGAGAAATGCGGCTTCAAGAAAGTCGCGCATCTGAGCGAAGTGGGATTCAAATTCGGCCGGTGGATCGACGTCGGCTACTGGCAGATTGCCCTTTAAGGGATTCGATGGACGGCCAAGCGCAAGAACCCACCGGCGGCTGGTTCGAGGGACGCACCCACGTCTTTCCGGTCCGCGTCTATTACGAGGACACGGATTTCTCCGGCGTGGTCTATCACGCCAATTATCTGCGCTTCATGGAGCGCGGACGTTCCGAGTTCCTGCGCATGTCCGGCGCAGGCCATCAGGGTCTGTTCGCGGCCAGCGAACCGCTGGTCTGGGCGGTGCGACGCATGAATGTCGATTTCGACCGCCCGGCTCGCATGGAAGAAACTCTCACGGTCCGCACCAGTGTGCTGGAGCTCGCCGGCGCCCGCATGCGCCTCGACCAGAGGATCGCGCGCGCCGACGATATCCTGGTGAAGGCTACGGTCGAGGTGTGCGTCATCACGCTTGACGGGCGGCCGCGCCGCGTGCCCGATTCCACACGCAAAAAATTGGAATTCTTTCTGGAAACTCGATAATAACCCGGACCCCCACGGAGGAACTTATGCGCAAGCTCGCTCTCGCCCCGATCCTGCTTCTATGCCTCGCTGCCACGCCGGCCGCCTCGCTTTCCGACAAGCCTTATATCAGCGCGACCGATGTCGACTTCCCCGGCCTTCTGCCGCCGCCCCCGACCGAGGCTTCGCCCGCCGGCAAGCGCGACCTGCAGGCGATCCTGGATCTGCAAAAGAATATGACACCCGAGCGGATGGCGGCGATCCGGACCGACCTCGACCAGAGCGTCTACACCATCGCCGGTCCCGTATTGGGTCCGAAATTCACCAAAGCGAATTTCCCGATGGTGGGCGCCTTCATCGACAAGGTGGTCAAGGACGGCGGCGTCGGCGTCGGCCCGATCAAGCAGAAATACAAGAAGCTGCGTCCTTTCCAATTCAGCAAGGAAATCCAGACGCCGGACGATATCGCCAAAGCCGCGGGAGGCCCGACCTATCCGAGTGGCCACAGCACGAGCGGCGCCGAAGTCGCACTGATCCTGGGCATGATGGTGCCGGAGAAGCGTGAAGCGCTTTACGAGCGCGGCTGGGAATATGGCATTCACCGGATCACCAGCGGCGCGGCCTATCCGTCCGACTTCGAAGGCGGCCATATTGCCGCCACGCTCGCGGTCCAAGCGATGATGAAGAATCCCGAGTTCCGCGCCGATTT
>DATHDZ010000109.1:0-18670 GCA_035318785.1 Micropepsaceae bacterium | reverse complement strand
CCGGTATTGGTCACCGTCGATGCTCCCAAGACCGCAAAGCTTTGTGCCGAGCCGAGGAACGACGGTGTCGCCGATGCCGGGGAAGCCGCGCACAGAAGAGCCGCAAATGGAATGAGTCCGACATTGCATAGCAAGAAAGCGTTCGCCGATCTCATTTCGAAAATGCCCTTTCAATCACTCCGCTGTCAGAAAAGGATGATCCCGTCCGGACAACGATTCGCCGGGGAAGCGCGTGGGCCTTCCCGAAGCGTTGATGAGTTAGGCACGCGGTATGGAATGAATCTGTATTGAATTGACCGGTTGGCCCACTTTAACGAGCGATATCGCGAGCCATCGCGAATCGGGAGTGCCGTTAACTCATTCGATCCCGTCCGCTGCCTTGTTCGCGCGGCTGCCGCTCGGCACGAGTCGAAGGGTTTCCGTGCGCACAGATTTTATGGCATGACTTGGGTCTGCTGGCGAAACCCCACACCACGACCGCAGCCGGCGTTCCACGGTACGGTGGGCATCGGTTTGTCCGATGCGGTAGATGAGTTCGGTACTCTTATGCATTTCAAGCGAAGCAAATCCGCTTGACGCGAGCATTTCTCTGGCCAGCTCGGAGGCGATGTCATCAGATGGCCAGCACAGAGTGAAGTCGGCCTCTACTCGCCCGGTCATGCTCAAGAACCCGTAGCGATAGATGGCCATTACGCGCCTTCTCGCCGTCGCCGATGGCTTATGTGGGCGATGTCCAGCTTAAACCTTGCAATGCAGCAATTCTGTTCAATATGATACAGCGAGGAAAAAAGGCCCCGCAATCCGGCGAAGTTTCGAGGATGTCGAACTCATCGAATCGTCGCGCGATCCTTTGAACGAGGTGCGCCGCAGCGTCACTTTCCGCGTATCTCGCGAACCGCCGCCAGGGTCAGCTTCCACATCGCTTTCGCCTGCGGATTTTCGGCTTCGTCTACCTGCTCGCCATGACGGGTTGCCATATCCTCAGCGTCGGCTCCATGCCGCCGTACGAGCAGGTGTGCCAGATGCCGAATTTTTCGACTGTGCAATGCCTATCTTTCTCAGGCGATCAACGTTGAGGGACCACATTACAACCAGAAACGCAGGGCCTGTCCATTTTTTATCACTCAGAATTTCGCATGCGGGACGTTATGGTTAAAGCTGTGTCGCAAATCGAATTTATCTAATGCGCCGTCAGAAGTATTATCCGGATCGCGTTGGGGGCAATTCCGGATAGCTAAACTCCCTTAGCGCATGCGCCCGGCATTTGCCGACGGAACACCATGGCAGAGCTGCTTAAGTTCAAGAATCATCTGCTCTCGCGCATGTCGCCTATGGATATCGGGCTGGTGGCTCCGCATCTTGAACGTCACGCCATGAACGCTCGGTTTCAATATGAACACCCAGGAAGAGTCGTTGAATACGTCTATTTTATCGAGGAGGGCTTGTCGTCCGTTCTCGCTCTCGGCAGAGGGGACGCACGAGTCGAAGCGGGGTTAATTGGTCGCGAAGGCATGAGCGGGATCGCTGTCGTCATGGGGAGCGATCGATCGGTTCATGCGACGTTGGTGCAAGTTGCTGGAGAGGGATTTCGGATCACGAGCGATTCACTGCGCCGCGCGATGAATAGGAGTTCATCGTTGCGCGATCTGCTGATTCATTATGCACATGCTTTCTTGATTCAGGTGTCCTACGCCGCTTTGGCGAACAGCCAAGCCACGCTCGAGGAAAGGCTCGCGCGTTGGATGTTGATGGCGCATGATCGGCTCACTGGCGACCTTGTGCTGACACATGAATTCCTCGCTTTGGTACTGGGCGTGCGGCGCGCCGGAGTCACGCAGGCGCTGCAGCATTTGGAAAGCCGAGGCTTTGTCAGCCCAAAGCGCGGAAGTATCGCTGTGACCAATCGGCCAGGGTTGGAGCAGTTTGCACATGCGATTTACGGAGTGCCGGAAGCGGAATATGCGCGCCTGACGGGTTGTTCCCCATCGGTTCATAAGGCCAGCGGGTTTGTCCGAGCCTGATAGGGCAGGGCGAAGGCAAATAGTAAGCCGGCAGCCCAACGGTGTACCAAACCGCGCGGTCTTTCGCCTTCCCATGTGCTCTTATTCGAGGTTACTGTGTGGCGCTGTGCCGTGTCGGGGGAGGCAATGCACGGGACGCGGAATGAAAAAAGGCAACAGATTACCGGCAGCATGCGGGGGGGGCCGTATGCTGGCGAGGAAAGCTCGAAAACCCCAAGGCCGCGCGCAACGTCACGCGACGGCAGCAACCTGGGACGGATTGGCGGCCGAGCGTGAACGCCAACCGAAGGGGCGCTAGCGATGCCCCGATATTATTTGCACATTCGCCAAGGTACGACGTTCTGCCGGGACCTTGAAGGGGAGGAGTTTGACGATCTCGAGCACGCGCGCCGTGAAGCTGTTTGCTCCGCGAGGGATCTGGCCGGTGCAGCCGTCACAAACGACAAACCCGTCAGGGGGCAAGTGGAGATTGAAGACGGCAGTGGAAAAACATTGGCCATCGTTCGGCTACGCGATGTGATCGCTTTCGGCTCCTAAGCACTCCTACCGCCGATCTTTCTCCCGAGCACGCCTCAGACGCGAGCGCTTGGTATCGCTGCGACCCCGCAAAATAAATATATGCGTGCTGATGCTCGCGCTGATCCATCTTGACCATCAGAACGTTACCACTTGAATCTGCGCGGCGTTGGAAGGATGCGAGATGCAGGATCGGATGGAACTGGCCGCCCGCTATCGCGCCCGCGCGGCGACGGTCCGCAGGATCGCCGAGGGTATTTACGACCGCGCCGAACGTGAGCAACTCATGGACATTGCGGCTGAATACGAGAACCTGGCGCGCGACATCGAGGCAAAATCCATCGCCCGCGGCACGCTCTAACGCCGATCGGTGTTGCGCCGCGGCGGCGAGTCTGACCCGCTGCTAAGCAGATAGATCGGGCGTACGCCTGCGCGTGAATTCAGCGAAGGCCCGCGACTCCTCGGGGCGGTACCTTCCAGTCCGCGGGATAGCGCGCGAAGGGAAGCGGGCAAAAATCAGTTTGCAATGAGGACATTTCAGATAAGGCTCCCGCAGGAACAGGGTCAGAATCGACCGTCCATGCCTCTCGAGCGGGTAAGCACACTCCGGGCAGGGATCACCAGGATAGAATCGGTTAAACATTCGTCACCCTCAGCAATGGATTGTGCGCGCGCCCGACCGGCCAGCTTCGCGTTGAGCGCGCGTCCGGATAATGCTGGCAAACACATAGCTCGCCGATTGGTTCCACGCGCTATGCATTTTTCCGCAAAACCGCCTGCGCGGCGCGTGACAAAAAAAGGCCCGGCCGCTCAGCAGCCGGGCCTAAAGCTGGAAGCCACATTCAGCGGCGGTACCAATCGGAATCGCGATACCATTCGCGGTGCTCGCGGTACCAACGCTGAGGATGATGATAGCGCCGCCAATCGGCCGGATAGCGGTACATCTGCCGATGGTGGCGGCTATCGTAATAATAACCTTCCGAATAGGCCACGCGAACGCCGTCCGGACCGACATAAAAACGGGCGGCCGCATTTGCTGTGCCCATCGTGGCTCCGGTCAAGGCCAGAGCAACGATGGCGCCTTTGATGAGAGTACTCATTACCGTCTCCTTCTTTCGGCGCCCTGATTGTTTGGGCTGCCCACAATGGACCAGCCAAGGCCTCGCGCCGTGACGGTCCCTCCAAATGCCCTCAGGAAGAAAACGCCGTCCAGAAACTCATGTTCCGCGGCGCAAAACCCGATAAAATACTGTTTTTCAGACGCAAATCGCTGGGTTTTGGCGTCTCTCGCCATGTGGCTTCGGCGCGGCAATATCATGAAGCGCGGCCGAGACGATTTAGGCCGAGCGGTAAAGATGCTAGCCTATCTTCCAAAGCGCGAGCGCCGGTCGGTTTTGGACATTCGCGTAAAGAATAAACAGCGGGAGGGAAGGCATATGCGCCGTGTGATTTCCAATCGATATCTCCCACGGATTTCCCCGAAGCTCGGCGTCTTTGCCGCCGCACTTTGCGCTGGGACCGCACTCTGGCCCGCATTCGCCGCGGACAGCGCCGCCATCCCCAATTTTTCCCCGACTCCCACCACCGCCTGGTCGACGAACCGTCCGACGAGCGATGACTTCATTCCGCCGCCCAGCGGAGCGGGACCGGTGATGTCCGACCCGGCCCATCCTTATGTTCCCAATGGCGGCGGAAGGCAGCCAACCTACAGAATCGCCGATCTCACCAATCCGATTCTGAAACCCTGGGTGATCGAGAAAATGAAAAAGGCCAATGACGACGTCATGGCCGGCAAAGTTCCGTATATCGCGCGCGAGAGATGTTGGCCCGCCGGCGTCCCCGCCCTCAATATCTATACCCGTGGTCAGCCGATCTATTTCATACAGACCGCGAAGCAGGTCCTGATCGTCAATGAGCTGAACACCCAGATTCGCCACGTCTATCTCAACGTGCCGCATTCGGCGCACGTGACGCCGACCTGGTACGGCGAATCCGTCGGTCACTATGATGGCGACGAATTGGTCATCGACACCATCGGCCTCAACGACAAGACCTTCGTCGACAATTACCGCACGCCTCATACCGATCAGCTCCATGTGGTGGAGCGGTTCAAGATGATCGATGGCGGCAAGACGCTGCAGGTGACGATGACCGTCGAGGATTCCGGCGCCTACAACATGCCCTGGACCGCGATCCAGCGTTGGCGCCGCCTGGAAGAGCGCGCCATGCTCGAAGAATATTGCGCCGAGAACAATGTCGCGTTCTTCGGCTATGACGTGGTGCCGATTCCGCAGGCCGATAAAGCCGACTTCTGATCGCTTATTTCCGGACCCACATGCCGGTGAGCGTCTTGAAATATTGGCCGCCCGGCAGCCGCTCGAAAAGCTGTTGTGCGGTCGCTTGCCCCGCCGCCTCCGGTGTCACGGCTGTGCGGGCGGCGATTTCGCGATAAACCTGCGCCCGTCCTGCGTTGATCTCGGCAACCGCCGCCGCGAGCGCGGGATCGGCCGCCGGCATGACGAAGCCCAGGAATCCATCCCCCTGTTCCCCCACCAATCCGCGCATCTTGGCGGAATCAACGAGCATCTTGGCGGCGTCCGACTGCGCCGCCGCAGGAACAACGCTCGCCGGCAACAGAGCGCTGCCGCCCGCGACCAAGAACAGCGCGGCGGCCAGCGCCGAAACGAGCGTTGAAGCGCGAAATTGCGAAAAGACCATGTGCCTTACTCCGGGAAATATCAGAAAAGATTCGGGTTTCGCTGGATCAGCGTCTGGACCTCCTGGTCCAGACGCACGCGCACATCCGCATCCAACCGCGCATAAATATTGATCGGGGCGACTTCGACCCGAACTGTCGGGGTGCAGCCCGCCGCGGACAGCGCCGCGCAGAGCGTAAACGCACCGGCCGCGATAGGGATCAGCGGTTTGATATGAGGTCCTGTTCTCGTCATCCACAAGCTTTGCACAATTTCATCCTCTGTTACTCATTGAGGAGGCGCCATGGCACCGCCGCTGGAACCGAAGTAGGAAGCAAGAAGCTCGTCCAAATTCAGCGACGTGTCCAGCGTCAGGTCGATTGGCGTGCCTTTGGGCAGCGACAACGGCTTATCGAAAGCGCGGCCGCGCAAAAGATCCAGAACGCCGATGCGCGTTTCCATCGCTTGAGCGGGATCGTGCTGTCCCTTGATGTGCAACAGCAAGCCCAGCCGTCCCATCGGCAGGCTGTTGACATCCCCACTGAGCTGCTCGAACGACAGGTTCTCCAGGGCTTGATAGGCAAAATCCTGAACGGCGCTAGGCGGAGGCTGAGTGCCCTCGCCGACGCCCACGGCCGCGATCAATGCTTGACGTTGGATCGACAGACGTCCCGGCCCCTCGGCGGCGATGCGGCCATTGGCGAAACGCAGGCCCTGCGGCCCATAGGTGAAAGGGAGCACGCCTCCGATGCGTGCCGCGACTTCCACCCGGCCTCCAAGCCCCGCGGTGAACAGAAGCGGCGTGAGGTCCACATGCTCCAAATGCAGCGCGCCTTGTGTCGCCGACCCGGGTGCGAAGGAGAAATTCAGCGGATCAAGGCTGATACGTCCCGCCGCCACGTTTGCGCTCGCCGATTCCAATTGGATCTCGGTGGGCCGAATCGAGAATTGCACCTTGATCTGTTCGACGGGTATCAGCCAATCGACTCGATCGACGGCGATTCCCTGGCTTGGCGCGAGCACAGGGGGCATGAGCGAACTCAACGCAAGATCGCCATTCACCCCTTGCACCGCTCCGTAGCGGGTCTGCAAATTGACCGACATCAAATCGAGCCGGCCATTGCTCTCCATGCCTTTCTCGTTCCAGGTTACTAGCCCAGTGAAATGCGCCTTTCCCGCAACGCGTGTGCCGACAGATGCAAGCAGCGGAGAGATGTCGGTGGGTTGAAGTTTTCCCGGCTCGAAAGACAGATCCTTGGCTTCGATCGTCGCGCTTCCCGCGCCTGTCTGCATCTCATGACGGATGGAAGCCGTCGCCAAGCGGCTGTCTTGCGTCGTAAGCCCCAGGGCGCCCTGCCATTGCGTGCCTGCAAGGTCCATATCGCCACTGACGCTGATCGGCCGGAAGCGTGGCTGTGGCTGAGAATCGGAAAGCAGCGCCCGGTTCACGACGACGTGGCCGCTGCGCGGCCCGGAGGCGTCGCCGGCGAACTCGATACGCCCTTCACCGCCTGCGATGGCGCTCTGCGCCAGTGGAAGCTGGGCCGACGCACCGGTCCAGGTTCCGGCAATACGCCATCCGGCATTGTCCGCAATCAAAACCGGCCGCATCGGTTCGGCGCAAAGCCTACCCTTGACCCCGCTCACCAGGGTGCTGCCGCGGCCAAGAAGCGCACCGATGTCGATGTCGGTGCAGCGCGCGGTCAGAAAAGTCAGGCGTCCGCTCCGCCGCTCCACGTCGCCGCCGCCCGATAAATGGATGTTCTTGAACGAGGGCAGATTCAGCTTCGCGTCGAATTGCGTCGAAGCCGTCAATGTTTCGTCGCGCGTGCGATAGGCGGGAACGACCAGCTTCAGCTCGGGAAGTCCGCCGCCGCTGATGTCCAATCCGAAAGCGCCATCCGTCGCTGTGCCCACTATGTGCAGAATCGGGCGCACGCCCTGCGGCGAAATCGTGAGCCTCACGCCATCGGCGCCAGTGAGCGATATGGGAGTGGGGGCCGCGACAGATGTGTCCATGCCGACACGGGTGATGACAAGCTTGGGAAAGCGCAAATTCACATCGCGAAGCGAATCCGCGAGCACACCGGAAATCGGCGGATCGGTGCCGATCGCCGGAACGGCGCTCACCAAATCAAGCGCGACGCGTCGCGGCACATTCGCCCGCCCGCCCAGCGCCCCTTCAAACTTGCCGTCGGCGCGGGAGTTTCCGATGTTTCCAGAAACCGCGAATGCTCCATCGGCGGCGCGAATGGCGATATCGCCCGCCTTCAGCCTGTAGCGAGCGTTCGTTCCCTGGAAAGCCATTTGTCCCGCGCCCCCAAGAGCCCAAGCACCGTCGGATAATTCCAGGTCCGCGCGCTCCAGCGAGATATGCGCAGAAACTTTGCCGGCGGAGCCTTCGGGGGCGTTCAATGCCGTCAGTTCTGTCGTCAGATCGGTGCGAGCCGTCGTGTGGAGTTTTCCATCCCCATAGCTTCCATGGAGATCCTTCAAAGCGAGATTGGAATCGGATTGCGCGGCAGAAAATCCCGCAGCTCCCACGCTCGCGGATTTGATCCTGAGTTGGGCCGCTGGCAGCGAAAAATCGATTTGCGAATTGCGGTAGCTTCCCTTCAGATTCTCCAGCGCGAGATCGGCGTCGGATGTTGCGGCAGAAAAGCCTGCGGTCGTCGCGGTGTCCGATGTGATCTTGAGCAGGATCCCGGTCAGGGAAAAATCCGTGCTCTCGGTACCCCTGACCCAATCGATACCGTGAAGATCCGCCGAGGCATCGATGCCGCGGCCCTCGATGGCCGTATCGGATTTTACGCTGACGGTTTTGATTTTGAGCGCCACGCTCGCGTCAACCGCCGACATCACCGTGCTGGCCTTTACCGTGCCGCCGGAAATGTCCGCGGCGACTCCCTGGCCCCGCAAGACGGCCGGTTCCAAATTTGCATCGAGAGAAGCAAGGCTGCCATGGTCGATCTTCGCGGCAACCCCAAATTGCACCAAACCATAGGGTGTCGAAACGAAGAGCCGGCCGTCCTCGATCGAAACGCTGGGTCCCGGAGGCTCCGGCGGCTTTGCCAACGCTTCTTCGACCAGTTGCTGCAGCGTACCGAGATAGAGTCGCTGTCCATCATAGGTGGCCCGCAACACGGGTCTGACCAATCTCACTGTGCCGATCCTTGGAAAGGCGAACGGCCCGGTGTAATCGAGCGTCACATCGAAGATCTCGGCGGTGAACTCAGGCGTTGCCGGTCCCAATCGGATGCGGGCCGTAAATCCGCCGCGCGCAAGGCGGTCGAATTCTACAACCGACGCGACCCCGTGCCTCTGCAGATAACTCTGCACCAGAAAGGCGGCTATGGGTTTGCGCCCCAGATACACCGAAACGCTGAGCAGGGCCGGGAGAATGACCAACAGGCCCAGCAACACCCACCATCTCAAGCGGCGCTTCGCGGGGGCGCCGCCGTCTGGTTTGTCCGAATGGCTGGAATGCCTTCGCCTGATTTCTGGGTTGGTCCCGAGCGCCATATGGAAGGATAACGCAGGAGCACCCGCTAATGTTCTTCTTTATGCGGCAATGGCTCGGGGTATGACCGGACGTTCAAACCTCGCGAATGTCGGTTTCCGCGCGATCCTCGAGGCGCCGCTCCGGACCTTTATAATTGGCGTCCTTGCGCCGGCGCCGGTCCGGTCCGGCATATTGCGGGGTCTTCACGAATCGGCGTGGCCGTTCGATGATCTGGACGATACGGTCGTAAAGATTTCGCGGCGTGACGGGTTTTAAAAGCGCCTCGGTGATTCCGGCATCCCGCGCCTTCTCCAAGCGACGCCGCTCCGCATGCGCGGTGATCATGATGATGGGAATCCACGCCAGTGGTGGAGGACAAGTGTTCCGAACCGCCTTGACGAAGCCTATGCCGTTCATCGGCTTCATGTCGTAATCGCACAACACGAAATCAGGTTTTACCCTATTCAACATTCTAATGCCGGTTTCTCCGTCCGCGGCATCATGCACGTCATTGAGGCCATAGCCGATCAACAGCGTGCGCAGCAGCCGCCTCATATGGACATTGTCGTCGATGATGAGGGCGGTAAGGGTGTGCAGGCCATTCCTGGATTTCATGGGGTTCGAGACGGAACCCCCGGGAAGACTCTGCGATGCCAGTTGCGACATGAGCGCACTCCTTGCTCCTCCTGCCATTGTTCAACGCAATCTAAAAGACAGCGTTAACAAGGCGGGAGCGACGCGCGGATTTGCGAATCGCTAACCATCTAAGTCCTGCGCCGGGCGGCTTGCCCCAATTTGGGCAATCAGCGTCCGTATTGCGCGGTGATCATTCCCTTGGCCAGACTGTGGGCACCAACGTTGAATCCAACCAGCGCGCCCGATGCGTCGTCCGGAACCGGAAGCTTGTCGATGTCCAAGGCGGTCAGGGTGATGACGTAGCGATGCGGTTTGCCCGGCGGCGGGCAGGGGCCGCCATAGCCCGGGGCGCCAAAATCGGTCCGAGTCTGCCGAGCGCCACCGGGCAGCATCACGGTGCCGCTTTTGCCCACGCCTTTGGGAAGTTCGCGCGTATTCGCCGGAATATCCACGACCACCCAGTGCCACCAGCCGCTGCCGGTCGGCGCGTCCGGATCGTAAAGCGTGAGCGCAAAGCTCTTGGTCCCTGCCGGCGCGTCGCTCCATTTGAGCCCGGGCGACACGTTCCCTCCCGCGCATCCAAAACCGTTCAGCACCTGCTCCATGGCCATCATCTTGCCATTGGCGGCCTCGGCGCTGGTCAGCGTCAACTGCCCGGCAGGGGCGGCGAGAGCAAAGGAAGAAACAGTCGCGACGCCAGCGGCGCCGGCCGCCATCCGGGCGGCAAAATTGCGGGACATGACATTCTCTCCAAATATGTGTTCGTTAAGTCTATAGCCCGAAACGGCGAGGGAACAAGCGATGAACGAGCCGATGCTGGAAGGCATCCACGCCTGTGTCTTCGACGCGTATGGAACCCTATTCGACTACGGCTCCGCGGCAGCGCGTTGCGCCGACTTGCTGGGCGAGAATTTCGCGAAGCTGAACGCGCTCTGGCGCGAGAAGCAGTTGCAATACACATGGCTGCGCGCGAGCCAGAACCGCCACGCGGATTTCTGGCAGGTCACCGGCGACGCGTTGGACTTCACCATGGACAGCCTTGGCATCGCCGACGCGGGTTTGCGCGCAAAGCTGATGAATCTCTACCTCACGCTCGAGCCCTTCCCGGAAGTCTTCGACATACTCGTGCGATTGAAGAAGGCGCGATTCGCCACTGCCATTCTTTCCAACGGATCGCCGGCCATGCTTCGCGCCGTCGTTGAGGCGGCGAAGCTCGGCCCGCTGCTCGATGCTGTCCTGTCGGTCGAGGACGTCGGTGTGTTCAAGCCGCATCCGTATGTGTACGGGCTTGCGGTGAACCGCCTCGACATTCCGGCGGCGCACATCGCCTTCGTTTCCGCCAATGGCTGGGACGCCCATGCGGCGTCCGCCTTCGGCATGCGCGCCATATGGTGCAATCGCTACGGCCAAAAGCGTGAGCGGCTGCCGGGTGCGCCGGATCGCGTCGTAGCATCACTGGCCGATCTGCCGGCGCTCGTCGGCGATATGCGCCCTCATTCTTCGTAGATCATCTTCACACTCATACCGCCGTCGATGACGATGTTCTGGCCGGTCATAAATCCCGCATGCTCGGCCAGGAACAGGCATCCCTCGGCGATATCGTCGGGCGTGCCGACGCGGCCAACGGGATGTTGCTCGCGGTCGCGTTTGCTGTGCCGTGGCGTGCCGGCGCGCTTCGAATATTGCCAGTCGCGAACTTCGATCCACCCAGGACTGACGCAATTCACCCGAATGCGATGCTCCGCGAGGCTCATCGCCATGGCATGGGTAAGCGCGGCGATGCCGCCCTTCGACGCACTATAGGCTTCGGTGTTGGGCTCCGACATGAACGCCCTGGTGGAAGCGATATTCACGATCGCGCCACGCAATTTTTGCTTGATCATCCATCGTGCGGCGATTTGCGAACAGAGAAAGGTTCCGCGCAGATTGACGGCGATCACACGGTCGAAATCCTCCGCCGTCAGTTTCAAGAACGGACCGTTGCGATTGATGCCCGCATTGTTGACCAGCACATCGGGGCAGCCAAGTTTCGCGGCCGTCTGGTCGATCCAGTCCTCGACATCGCGCTCTCGCGATACGTCTCCGCGAATGAAGATCGCCGCGGCTCCCAGCGCTTCTATTTTGTCGCGCGCTTCGCGCCCAGCCTTATCGTCCGCATCTAGAATGGAGACCGCATAGCCGCTTTGAGCGAAGCGGAACGCGATGCCGCGGCCGATGCCCTGCCCACCGCCTGTGATTGCGAGGATTTTCATGGTTCGCCTCCAGTGCTCGCGAGAACGCGAAGCGTCGCTGACCCTGCCGCCGGTCTGTCCGAGGCGGGAGCCAGTCGATGAAGGACGATCAAGTGAGAAAAAACAATGGCGCGCGTGACCCTCCCGCGCGCCATTGTCACCGTGGCATTTTGGCCGGAATTATTTGCCCGTGTAATTGGCCACGAGGTCGCCCGACGCGAGGACGCGATTCTTCATCGCATTCACCACGGTGTTGCGATCGGCAGTCGCGGGATCGATGTTCAACCTGCCGTTTATGGCGAAAACCTGGAAGTGATACGGGTGGGTTTGCCCCGCCGGCGGCTTCGGACCGATATAACCGGCCGTGCCGCGAATGTTCTTGCCTTGCGAGGCGCCGTTTTCGAGCGTCGCATCCGTCGGCACGTTCTGCGGCAGACTGGTTGCCGTCGATGGGATGTTATAAATCACCCAATGAACGATCGGCTCGGCGCGATTCACGCCGGAATCTTCAGCCAGCACCACGTAGGACTGCGTTCCCTGCGGACCCTTGGACCACGTAATGCCGGGGGACATGTTGTCGCCGTTCTGCGTGAATTTGTCGTCGAGATCGCCGCCCGAAACAAATGCACCCGAGGTGACGAGGAGGCGCGAACTGCCGCCCTTCGCGGGAGCGATTTTGTTCGCGAGGACGGGGGGACCCTCGCCGGCGGGGGCCTGGCCTTGAGCATAAGCCGATGCCGCGAACAGTGCGACGAGGGCCACAGCTACTGCACTCTTACTCACAAAGTTGGTCATGGAATCTTTCTCTGCAGCGTTGCGGAGGCGGCTTATAACACGTGTGCGCTGTCGTTCGACCAGCGGCACTTTCACACCTTTGTGTGGCGTTACGTCGCGGAAAACGAGGAATAGGGTCAATTTTGTGTCAAGCGATTTGCACGCGACAGTTTCGACACAGTTTGACACATCATGGACGCATTTCGCTCGAAGAGTTGATCACCGCATGAAGGCTGCGCGCGTAGTCGACCGCGCCGCGAATGTCCATGGACGTTGCGACCCGCGCATATTCCTTGATCGCGAGAACGGCTGGTTGCGGTGCTTTCAGAATCTGCGCGCAGATTCGTTCCACCGCTGCATCAAGTCCGCCGGCCGGAGCCACTTCGCTGACGAAACCCATCCGTTCGGCGCGCTCGGCGGAAAGTTGAGCGGTCGAATAGGCGATATACATCAACTGTTTTTGCGTGACTTTTCCCAGTAGCGCGGACATCGCGATGGTCGGCATGATGTTCTCGCCAAACTCCGGCATTTGGAAGACGGCGGCCTCGTCGGCCATGGTGATGTCGGCGCATGCCGCGATCGCGCATCCAAATCCCAGCGCACGACCCTTCACCGCGGAGATGATGGGGATAGGAGATTCCCGGAACGCCGCGTAGCAATTGAAGATGACATCGCGTCCGCGCCGCACCGCAAGCGCTTCCAGTTTTGGAGCGGCTGCACCGCGCGGCGCGATGCGTCCGACGCAAAAATCATGTCCTGCCGCTTTCAACACCACCAGGCGCGCCCTTGCCGCGGCGCCCTGCAGCAGCGCGGTCAATTCCGCGATCGCGGTATCGTTCAATCCGTTTCCTTGTTCCGGCCGGTTGAGCGTGATGGTGAGAAGGCCGCCGTCGGAATGATCAAGTATGTCTTCGCTCAATGTGAGGGTCCCCGTGTGGAAATTGCTGCGTCAAGTGTGGCTGTGGACGGACTATGGTGGAATTCCATCACTGCGTCCACGATCTGCTGGCGCGCGGCGGAATCGAGAACGGACGCTGCGACCGAGTGGAATTTATCAACGACCGCGGCGTCATCGAGACCCGATTGCGAGAAGCCGGGCGGGTAGGGGATTTCGGCGATGAAATCCCGCCCGCCGCTGTCGCTGGCTCGGATGGTGCAGGGGTAGGCGCCTGGCGCGCGCGCGTTCCACTTTGCATCGCGCGACGTGACGATCTTCGTCATCAGCGCCTTTACCTTGGGGTCGTGCCAGCGGTCATTCTCGAACTGCGCCGATCCCAATGCGCCGTCGATCAGAGTCACGGCGACGAGGAATGGGAAACTATGATCGGCCGCCTCGCGAGACAGCGGATGGATGCGGCCCGGATCCTCTTGGTGCCGTTTGACCACGCGATAATCGGCCATGATGATTTCGACTCGCGAAAGTTTCTCGACGCCCCCCTCCAGCATCGCGCGGAGCTTGAGAGCGGCGGCGACGGCACTCTGGCCAGTGTTGATGCAAGGATAGGTTTTCACGTGCGCGCGGCGAATGGCGCTTCTCGCAGGGATCGGCGCGGTGAGCACTTCACGATCTCCATCCGCAAAGAGATCGCGCAATCCTTTTGCGTCATCGAGAATCGCCAGTGGCCCGGTGATGCCGCGTTCGGCCAGAAGTGCCGCCTGCACACCGGCTTGCGCGACCAGCGCGTTGGCGATGGATTTTGCCGCGGACATGTCGCCTCTTCTGACGATGGAAGGCGTCGCCGCGCGCGCCGCGCCCAATGCCATCGCATGCGCAAGGCGGCCCTCCTCCAAACCCATCAACCGTCCTGCCATCGCGGGCGCGACGAGGCCCGACACGCTGACGCCGTCCCACTCGCCGCTTCGGTTCATCATCTCCTGCAGCCGCGCATAGAGCTCGTATCCGACGATGATGGATTCGAGAATGGCTGCGCCCGAACACCTACGCTCAGCGCCGGCGGCAAGCGCCACCGGGATGAGATCGCTTGGATGACCACCGGTTTCCGGCTCACCTTTGGATTCGCCGATCAGATAATCGTTGAGGTCGAGCACACGAACGGCGACGCCATTGGCGAGCACCGCATTCAGCATGCCGGTCTTTTCGGCACGGCCGATAAGAGGACATTCCCCCTTTCCGCCATCGCGCAACGCAACATCGGCGATGGCTCGCGAGACGTCTTCGGGCGCGCCCGCGAGTCCGCATCCGATCGTGTCGAGCAATAACAATTGTGCCTGGCGAATGGCGGCCGCGGAAAACGCCGCCTCATCCGCCCGCAGCACGATTCGGGCGAGCGCGTTTACCGTGCCTTTCCCGCCGCTGCTCTTCTCATCCGACATGTTCCGCCCCTCGGCCTTTGCCGTGCCCAAAGGATATCGCTATCGTCGCGGAGCTGCACAAAAAGGACGCGCGCCCCGTGATTCTTCTCACCAATGAAGACGTCGAACCCCTTCTCACCATGCCAGAGTGCATTCTGGCAATCGAGGCGGCGTTCCGCGATCTCGGCAATGAGGACGCGGTCGACATTCCGCGCCAGGACGCCATCGTGCCGAACGCGCGCGCAGGGGCCGTTCACGATCTCAAGACCATGTCGGGAAGCTGGCCGGCTTCCGGCATCGCAGCGATCAGACTGAATTCCGACATCGTCACCGGCCCTATCGTGAATGGCTTGCCGCGCCGGGTGAAATTGCACCTTTCCGAACCCGGTGGACGCTACAATGGCCAGGTGCTGTTGTTTTCGACCGATACGGGCCAGCTTCTGGCGATGGTGAATGACGGCATGATGCAGCGCGCCCGCGTCGGCGCGACCAGCGGGGTGGCGGCAAAATATCTGGCGCGCAAAGACGCCAAGGTGCTTGGGCTGCTCGGCACGGGTTTCCAGGCGGGCGGTCAGCTCGAAGCGATCTCATCCGTGCGCCGTTTCGAAAAGATAAGGGTCTTCAGTCCGAACGCGGAAAATCGCCGGCGTTTCGCCGAGCATTATCGCAAAACCCTCGATCTGGATATTCGCGCCGTGGATTCGCCGGACGAGGCGGCAGACGGCGCCGACGTCCTGGTCACGGCCACCAATTCGGTCAGCCCGACCATCAATGCCGAATGGCTGCGGCCGGGAATCCATCTTTCCAGCGTCAACCGTACCGAACTGGCGCCGCCGGTATTCGAGAAAATCACGCGGCTCATCGTCAACGCCCGCGAGGGCGGCAAGAGTTTCACGGCGCGCAACTCGCCCGAAATCGGCGGCTTCAACCAGGGCGACCGCAACTCTCATTCCGGCGTCGCGGACCTTTCCAAAGTGCCCGAGCTGAAGGACATGGTGTCGGGCAAGGTCTCAGGGCGCCAATCGGCGGACGAGATCACCTGTTTCCACAATTATCAGGGCCTCGGCCTGCAATTCGCGGCGATAGGATCCATCGTCTATCGCGAAGCGCTGAAACGGAAAATCGGGCTCAATCTGGACGACCGCTATTTCACCCAGACGGTGCACCCTTAGCGGTGCATCCAGGGCAGCATCAGGCCCACCGGAAGAATCCAAACGGTGCCGGCCAGCGCATAGTAAAGAAGCGTCAGCAACGATCCCGCGTCGGGCAGCACCGCGACACCCACGCGCATCGCGGCGAGCGCATAAATCGGCAGCCAGACGAGAAGCGCGATCGTGGCGATCAGCTTCTTGGTCCGGGGTGAGAGGGCGCGCATGTGATGGCAAGGACCTTGCGCCGCCTGGACGATTCCGCACGGCTTCGATAGGGATGGGCCAATCTAACGCGCCTGCAGGGTAATCGCGATGTCCGTCAGCGCCATTTCCACTCCGGCCACCAGCCCCGTGCGCACCGATCGCGGCGTCGGGCTGTGGCTGTTCCTGATCGCCGCGATGATCGGGCTGATGGTCGTGGTGGGCGGCCTGACGCGCCTCACAGGCTCGGGTCTTTCCATCACCGAATGGCAGCCGGTGACGGGCGTGATTCCGCCCCTCAGCGACGCCGCCTGGCAGTCGGAATTCGCCAAATATCAGGGCACCCCGCAATATGAGCTGCTCAATCGCGGTATCGGTCTCGCCGGCTTCAAGGCGATCTATTGGTGGGAATGGACTCATCGGATGCTGGGCCGCTTGCTGGGCGCGGTGTTCCTGATCCCGTTTCTAATCTTCCTTCGGCAGGGCCGCATCGACCGCGGAATCGCGATGCGGCTCGCCATCATCTTCCTCCTTGGCGCCGCGCAAGGCGTGCTCGGCTGGTGGATGGTGCAGTCCGGACTCACCGGCGCGCGAATCGCGGTCAGCCAATATCGTCTGGCTGCGCATCTGGGCCTCGCGATGATCCTGTTCGGCTATGTCTTCTGGACCGCGCTCGAAGTGGTCGGCGCGGCGCGAACCCGCATCGCGTTGCCGGCACGTTTCCAAACCTGGGCAATCTTTCTCGTGGCGCTGATCTTCGTGCAGATATTGCTCGGCGCCTTCATGGCCGGGCTCGATGCGGGTCTCGCCTTTTCAAGCTGGCCGACCTATGCGGGCGCTTGGATTCCGCGCGGCCTTTATGACCTCTCTCCCTGGTGGATCAATCATTTCGAAAATCCCGCGCTGGTGCATTTCCAGCATCGCAGCGTCGGTTACGCCGTGGCGCTTCTGGTGGTGGCGCTCTATGTCGCGCTGCGCCGCGCCGGAGCCGATCGAAGCTTGCGCATCGCCGGCATCCATGCCGTCGTTCTGACGGCGCTGCAGATCGCGCTGGGAATTTTCACGGTCGTGAGCATGGTGGCGCTGCCGCTCGCGGCACTGCATCAGATCGGCGCACTCGTTCTCTTCGCGGCCGCTTTATGGTGGGCCTATGCGCTGAACGCAAACGCCGCACATCGCGCTCATTGAGCGCAAGTGTGCGGGGTTGAACTTTTGCGCGCCTATTCGGCGGGCATCGGCCGGCGCTGGTTGCCGATGAACGGGAAGGGCGGCGAGGGGACCATCGCGAAGGCGCCGTCGCCCAATCCCGCCTGAACCAGAAGCGCAACCGCCCACAGAGTGGGAAGCTCGGCCCCGGCGCCGGTGAAGAAAAAGCCCTTCCGGACCGCCCAGAATTGCGCCGCGCCGATGATCAGCGGCAGCGTGTAAAGCGCCACCCAGCGCGTGAAGATGCCCGGAATCAGCAGAAGCGCACCGAGGAATTCCCCCGACAACACATAGAGGATGACCCAGTTCGGATACCCTGCTGTGTTGAGGCCATTCCACCAGCCGTCGAACCCATCGGGCCGGACGAAAAACTTCCAATAGAGATGCGCGATGGCAAAGATCCCGAGCGTGACCCTCAAGAGAAACGTCGCATAAGGTGCAGTGCGCATGTCGATCATGAGACCCTCCCAACCCTCTTCTTGTGCCTAAGGATTGCAGCCGTCAGGCGCCGCGTCAATCGGCCTCAGGCCCGGAATCAGGCTGCACGCATCGCCGGAACCCTAACGACTGAGGGGAACCTGGTCGTGATACCAACATTCGCTCGTTCTGTCCGAACGAGGGTAGGTGACGTTTTGCGCCATTTGGGAGACGAGGGGTTTGCTCACGCGCCACAAGCCGTCTTGAGTGCCGAGCAAGTTTGGGGTGCCGATCAATACATCGGAAACCGGGCCTCCTCGTGACACAAATGCCCAGCGATCCAGGATCGGGCCCGACAGCGGCCCGCCAATCAGCGATGCGGTGACCAGCACGCTCTCTTGAGCATCGTCTCCGGGTGGCCTGGCATAACAATGCGAAGCAGCCCCTCTACCAATCAAGACGTATGTTACCGATGCACTCTGCCACCATGCGATGGTCTTGCTGCCGACCGTGGCTGGCTCAAATCTCCACCGTTGCACGATGCGCGCAGCTGACTTGTCCAGTCGATCATAGGTGCTGGTTCCAACGACCTGAACCTCGCCGACCGTGCCGTCCGGTTGGACGGCATATCGCAACACCACGTTGCCTTGTTCGGAAAACCGGAGGGAATCGATGGGGTAATCGCCGGCGACTACTGCATGGCTGTTAATAGCCTTGGCCGGGACCGTCCCCTGAGGTGCGGCAGGAACATCCACATGAAGCTTCTGTATAGGTTCGAGCGGTAACTTCCAGATCACCTCAGCCTTGATAGAGGACTCGACGGGCTGCCCGTTCCTTTCCGCCGGGCGGAAACTCCACCGCGTCTTGGCGATTTGGATCGCTTGCTCGTCAAGTCGGGCAAACCCGCTGGACACGGGTGCTTGGGTGGATGTCACCCGGCCCCGGTCATCGATCATGAGATTCAGCTCGACCCGGCCTTGCTCTTTTCCCAATAGAGACAGAAGCG
>DATHDZ010000108.1:0-50958 GCA_035318785.1 Micropepsaceae bacterium | reverse complement strand
CCCGCCTTGATCTGGGTGATACGGCCATCCGTCAGACCTAGCGTGACCTCCCGTGGTTCGGGAGTGTCACCGTTCAGGACCCAGACGCGCCCTACGCGTTGCCCCGCGCCAGACGGCGTGAGCTTGGGATATTTGCTTTCGATGTCCGGCGGCGGTGAGAAGGTTAGAGCCTGATTGGGAACAACAAGCACGTTGCGCGCCTGTGCGGTGATGATGTCGACATTGGCGCTCATGCCCGGACGCAACGTGTCGTCGGGATTATCGGTCGTAAGCGTCGCGGAATAGGTGATGATCTCCTTTTCCTCTTTGATCTCTTTCTTCGGCCACAGCTCGAGCGCAGTCAGCATCGCCGGAAAGACCTGCCTCGGCGCAGCCGGCACGGTGAATTGGGCTGGTTCGCCGACATGCACGCCGCCCAGCTGCGATTCGGGAATATCGGCGACGAGCTTCAATTGCGACAGTCCAGAGGTGAGGGTGAAGAGTGCTCGCCCGCCCACCGCGGCGGACACATATTTTCCGGGTTCGATATCGCTCTTCAGCACGACTCCGTCGATGGGTGCGCGCACTTCCAGACTGCCGATGACTCCGCGCGCGGCTGTCAATTGGGCCTGCGCTTCGCGAAGCCCGGCTTGCAATTCGCTGGCCCGAGCCAGCGCCCGCGCAAGGTTTGCCTGCGCGGTGTCATAGGCGCCGGGTTTGGGTTCGTTTTTCGCACGCAACACGGTAGCGCGGGCTTCGTCGACATCGGCGTCGGCTTGCGCCACGCGTGCTTGCATAGCGGCGATCTGGGTCTGGGCACGCAACACCTCATCGCGCGCTGAGGCCGAGTCGAGCCGCGCCAGAAGCTGCCCCTTCATGACCCGGTCGCCGCTCTTGACGGCGACGCTCTGCACCCGCCCACCGACCGGCGCCATGATGTCCAGCGAGTCATGAGCAGCCAGAGTGCCGGCTGCACGCACGCTCACCGTGACGGTCCCGTACGCCGCTTTGGTGAATGCATAAACGGTTTTGGATCCACCGCCTCCCCATGACCACCACAGGATCACTCCGACAACAATCGCGCCCAGGATGGCGCCGAGCGTGAGGCGATCGCGTGTCCAAAATTTCCGCAGGAGCGGTTTGGTTTCAGATGTCGGCGATTCCAGCTTGCGCGCCTCCGCTTCGTTGGATTGCGGCTTGTCGGCTTGCGGTTTTTCGAGCGGTTGCTGCGGAGTGGGGGATTTGGCTTGCGCGGGTTTCGCCGGCGGCAATTCCTTGATGTCCGCCTCTCCGCCCTGCTTGGCGGTTTTTTTGGCAGAGTTCGCGTCGCCGCTGTCTAGGGGCGGTTGCGGCACATGTTTGTTCAAGACGAAAACCTTCCGCGAAATTTCCCCTCGTCACATAACGCCCCAGGGCCTCAAACGATCACGGGATCAGCTTGACCTATACAGAAGGAACAGCCGCCCATCACGCCCGTTATCTCTCTGACGACGTTGGGCAAACAACGCGAAAAGGAGACTTGCCATGAAACGTTCTGGCGCGATGATCTTGGCGGCGCTGCTATCGTGTGGCGCGGCCGTCCCGGCCCTGGCGGCTTGGGATCGGGTGGGGTCGGTGGATTTTTCCTACCGCGACACCCACGATGCGACTTTGGGCAATTTCAAAGGCTATGCGGTCGGCCTCACGGCACGCAATTCCGACGTGATGTGCGACAGCGTGATGGCGACGTTCGGGAATGGCCGGACGCGCGAAATCTTCCGCGGTGAGTTGCCGCGCGGCCAGAGGATCACGATCAATCTGCCGGGCAGCCAGCGTTCCATCGACCGCGTGGATTTCGACTGCCGTCCGACGGAAGGGTATCGCGCGCGGGTCGATATCGCGACCGACACTGGCGGATATCCGAACGACCGCCGGCCCTACTATGATAACGGCCCTCAATACCCGGACTATAATGATCGGTCGCAGGATCGGGACACTTACAACAGGCCCCCGTCCTGGGATCGGAACTGAGAATAGGCTGTAACGACGAGGGAAGCGTCGGCCGGAAAATCATTCCGGCCGGCGCTTCGTTTTTGGCGAACGGCGAACCGCAAACACGCTATACTTGCCGCCGTTGATAGGTCTTTCGGTCGATGGGGAATTTTAGGGGAGGCACGGATGAGATTCACGACTCTGGCGACTCTGGTGGGCGCGACGCTTGCGATCCTGACGGCGCCGGCGGAAGCCGCCTGGAAGAGCTACATCAGCCGCTCTTTGGGATTCTCCTTCGAAGCACCCGGCGATCTCAAGACCCAAAAGGGAACCTACGAAGCCGCGCTTGCGGGTAAGCACGACGCGATCGTCTACCGCTCGGTCGACGACAACATCGAATACAAAGCGACCGTGGTCGATTTCACGCCGCGCGCGGGCGAAGGGGCGGTTCTCATGGGAGAAGCGACATTCTTCTTCCAGGACAAGAAGAAGCTTCTGATGGATACGTTCGGCCGAGTCGATGGACTGTACGGCCGCAAGCTCACCGTCGATCAGCCCAACAATGGCGGCCGCACGCTCGCCGCGTTCTATTTCATCAATGGGCGCCTTATCTCGCTGCAGGCAACGGTGCTCCCGGCCAATGGCGATTACCTCACCCCCGATATGGGACGATTTGTCGACTCGCTGGCGTTCCGCGCCGACCGTGCGGAGAAGGGTTCGACCGAGCTGGCGCTGCCGAGATAGTGCCCGCGGAGAATCGCTTTCCGTCCATCGCGACAATTCTGCCGCCGCTGCCGCGCATCAAGATCGTCGATGTCGGTGCGATGTTTACAGGTCCCGACGCCGACCGCTACACCAGGCTTGAGAATGCCTTGCCTTGCGAGATCATCGGGTTCGAACCGGTCGCCGCCGAGTACCATAGGTTGGTCGCGCAGAACCGGCCGCAACACCGCTATTTCCCCTACATGATCGGGGATGGTTCGGCGCGCACCTTCTACGAGTGCCGGGCGCCCTTCACCTCGTCGCTGTTCGAACCCGATCTCGCCATGGCAGAGAATTTCGAACATCTCGCGGAATGCTTCCAGCTGGTTAGGACGCATGAGGTTCGGACCATGCGGCTCGATGATATTGCCGAAATGGCAGACGTGGATTTTCTGAAAGTCGACGTGCAAGGCGCCGAAATCCTGGTGTTCCAGGGTGCGCTCGAATGTTTGAAATCGGCGCTGGTCGTCGATGTGGAGGTGGATTTCATTCCTCTATACAAGAATCAGCCGCTCTTCGCGGACGTCGACGCGTTTCTGCGTTCTTGCGGATTCATGCTGCACCAGCTTCAACATTACGGGCTGCCCTTCAAATCGAAATTGGTCCAGCGCGACGGTGCCGCTACGTCGCAACAGTCATCTTGGGGCGACGCGGTCTATGTGCGCGACTTCCCCGCCTTTGAACGACTGGACCCGCCCGCCCTGCTGAAGCTCGCCGCCATCCTGCACGAGAATTACCGGTCCTGGGGTCTCGCCGCGCGGGCCCTAGGGGCCTATGACCGCAAGACGGGAACGGACCTGCAATCGAACTACGCCCGGTTGATGGCAGCGCATTGATCTGGCGGGCGAACGGGGCGATTTTGCCGCCATCGATTTGGGCATGGTTTCTTCAAAGCCAGGGGCGAGGGCCGGTGGTGGCCGCCACCCTTTTTTGCTAGCTTCGATCGCAAGGAGACAGCCCAAAAAGGCTGCACCCGCCGAGCCAAGACCTGAAGACGAGAGGGAGGATCATTGATGAGAAATCTGCACTGGACCTGTTTGACGGCGGGCGCGATCGCGCTGGGCGCCGTGTCGCCGGCCGCCTCACACCATTCACATGCAATGTACGACCATGAGAAGGATGTTTTCATCAGCGGGACGGTGATGAATTTCGCCTATGTCAATCCGCACGGCTCTCTCGACGTCGCCGTCATGGAAAAAGGCAAGATGGTGAAATACTGGATCGAGATGTCCAACCTGACCAACATGGTCAGCCGCGGCATCAAAAAAACCACCTTCAAGCCAGGTGACAATGTGACGATCAAGATGCATCCGCTGAAGGACGGCCGTCCGGGCGGCAGCTACGTCACCATCAAGACCGGCGACCACACCTTCGAATAATCATTCGCCAGGTTTGGATTTGCCAGCAACCCTGCTTGCACGGGAGGACTCATCTTGGGCACACATTTTACGGCGACGGCTTCGATGGCCGCGCTGCTCGTCAGCCTGTCGCTAGCGGTTCCGGCCGCGGCGCAAACGACCATCTTCACCACCAAGGATTTTCACCAGGACCGCGCGCTGTGGACCAACCCCGCTTATTATAAGAACAACACGGCGGGGCAGCTCCGCGGCATGGCGATCGGCATCGTGCCTTACGAAAACACCGGCCAGGTAGGTTCCTCCCGGGTCTACGGCACCGAGGGGACGGGCAAGGTGGGCGCTGCGAATCTCGTCAGCCCCTATCCGTTCAAGACCGCGACGGAGCACTATCAAGCGTGGCTCAAAGACGCCAAGGGCGGCACCAAGCATACGAAAACCAGCATCCCCGATTGGAGCGGCCGTTGGGACGGCGGGGGCGGCGGATTCGGTGGCGGAGGGGCTCCGGCGAGCGACGTCGTCAAACTGCTGACGTCGAAATATCAGGAATATTACGTTCAGGACCTGAAGGCCGCGACCGAGGGGCGTATTTGGTCGGCGAACGCCTTCTGTCTTCCGAACGGCTTCTTCCCGACGCTCGCAGCCGGGGAGTTCATCGTCATGCCCGACCGGGTGTGGACCTTGACCGAAGGCAATGGCTGGAACGGCATCCGCTGGATCTACACCGACGGGACCGGACACACGGCCGAGGACTTGCAATTCCCCAAATGGGCGGGCGAGTCGATCGGCTTCTGGAACGGCGACACGCTGATCGTTCACACCAACCAGATCAAAGCGTGGAAAGGCGGTCTGGAGGAATATACCGACAATCTGGAAGCCGTCGAAAAGTACCGCCGCGTCGGGGATCGGATCGAAGGCGAGATCACCATTTACGATCCGGAAGTGTTCGTGCGCCCGATCACCACCAAGCTCAATTACCGGCTCGACAAAGACAATGCCCCCACAGAGAGGCCGCTTTACAACACCTGCAGCGACACCAATGGGCCCTCGCCCAAGGTCTTCATGGACGCGAATGGCTTGCTTAACGAGCACATTCCTGGCGACCCGGGCTTCAATTGGAGCGAGGCCGACGCTCGCCCCTGGGGCACTTGGCTCAACGAAAGCGACAAACGCTATAAAGCCTACCTTCAGGCCGGCGGAAAACCACCCGGCCGCTAGGCAGGTTTTCTTAGCGCTATGTTATAGTGGCCAGATCGTTGCCGAGTGGAGGAAGCATGGGGACCGGGCACAATTTCCGTGATCGCACGCTTCGCTTATTCCGTGGCTGGCGACCGAACACGCGTCTCGGCGCCGCGGTCATCTTGGGCGGCGTCGCCATCGGCACCGGGCTTGTCGGAATCGGCTATTTGCAGGCAGCGAGCCCCTCTCCTTCGAGCGCACCTTCGGCTGCCGCAAAACCAGCGGCCGCGATTCTGGCTCCTTCGCACTACCGTGAGGTCGTCGACACCTACTGCATCGGGTGCCACAACGGGATACTGAAGACCGCGAGCCTGGAGCTCGACAAGGCCAATGTCGAGAATCCCAGTGCCGACGCGGCGGTGTTCGAAAAGGTCGTTCGCAAGCTGCGCATGCGGGCAATGCCACCGCAGGGAATGGCGCGGCCCGACGAAGCCACTTACGAATCCATGGTCTCTTATCTGGAGACCAATCTGGATCGCGCCGCCGCCGCCAAGCTCAATCCCGGGCGCCCGGCCGTCCATCGCCTCAACCGCACCGAATATTCCAATGCCATACGCGACCTGATCGCAGTGGACACCAGCGCGGTGGACCTCCCTTCGCTGCTTCCCACCGATGATTCCGGCTACGGCTTCGACAATATCGGCGATGTGCTGACGGTCTCGCCGGTGCTGCTCGAGGGATACCTCTCGGCCGCGCGCAAGATCAGCCGCGTCGCTGTTGGGGATCGCACCGCCGGCCCGGTCTCGGAGACCTATGAAGTCCCGAAATTCCTCATCCAGAACGACCGCATGGGCGAAGATCTTCCCTTGGGATCGCGCGGTGGTTTGGCGGTTCGCCATCATTTTCCGCTCGACGCCGAATATACGCTTCGCATCCGCCTGCAGCGGAACGGCTATACTTATATTCTCGGTACGGAGCATGAGCGGCAGATCGACATTCGCGTCGACGGCCAGCGCATCAGGCAGTTCACGGTCGGCGGCGATTACAAGGGCAAAAGGCCGCTGCAACCCAGCTCCTTTGGGCAGGGCGATTACGAACGCTATTTGATGAATGCCGACGGGCATCTGGAACTGCGCTTCCCGGCGAAGGCGGGGATGCACGTGCTTCAGGTCACATTCCCGAACCAGAACGCCGAACCCGAGGGCGTATTTCAGCCGCCCGTGGCGGACTATTCCTACGCCTTGAGCTATGGCCGCCGCGACATGGAGCCAGCCGTGGCCAGCCTCACCGTCGGCGGACCCTACAACGCCAAGGGTATCGGTCAGACGCCGAGCCGCGCCAAGATTTTCACCTGCAACCCGACAGAGGCCAAAGACGAGGAGCCTTGCGCCAGGCGAATTCTGTCGACCCTCGCGCGTGGCGCTTTCCGCCGCCCGGTTACGGATGGGGACGTTCAGGACCTGCTTCCGTTCTATCAGGACGGCCGCAAGGGCGGCACGTTCGAGGACGGAATCCAGGCCGGGCTGCAGCGCATTCTGGTCGACCCGGAATTTCTCTTCCGCATCGAAAAGGATCCTCCGAAGGCCGCGCCCAGCACTGCCTATCGCCTGAGCGATCTCGAATTGGCCTCGCGGCTCTCATTCTTCCTTTGGAGCAGCGTCCCCGACGATCAGCTTCTCGACCTCGCCCAACAGGGCAAGCTCAGCAATCCGGAAGTACTGGAACAGCAGGTCCGGCGCATGCTCGCCGATTCCCGCTCACAAGCTTTGCTGAAAAACTTTGCCGGACAGTGGTTGTTCCTGCGCAACGTGCAGCAGGTATGGCCCAATCCGGACGTCTTCCCCGATTTCGATGCCAATCTCAGGGATGCGTTCCTGAAGGAGAGCGAGCTCTTCTTCGACAGCATGCTGAAAGAAGACCACAGCGTGCTCGATCTGCTGAATGCGAACTACACCTTCGTCAATGAGCGCCTGGCGCGCCACTACGACATCCCCAATATTTACGGTAGCCAATTCCGGCGCGTCCAGTTCCCCGATTCGAGACGGCAAGGCGTGCTTGGCGAGGGCAGCATCCTGACGGTGACGTCCTATGCCACAAGAACGGCGCCGACCATTCGTGGCCGCTGGATGCTGGAAAACATTCTCGGTGTGCCGCCGCCGCCGCCGCCGGCGAATGTTCCCTCGCTCGATCTGAAGAAGGGCGAGAACGGCAAGCTTCTCACCATGCGCCAACAGATGGAGGAGCACCGCAAGAATCCGGCCTGCGCCGCCTGCCACAAGGTCATGGACCCGCTCGGTTTCGCGCTGGAGAATTTCGATGCGACCGGAAAATGGCGGACCAATGATGGCGGAAACCCGATCGATGCTTCCGGTGTAGCCCCCGATGGCTTCCCATTGAACGGGCCGGCGGATTTGCGCAAATATTTGCTCTCCCACCCCGATCAATTCGTCAACACCGTGGCTTCCAAGCTGCTCACTTACGCACTCGGCCGGGGCGTCGAATATTACGATGCTCCCGCCTTGCGCAAGATCATGCGGGATTCCGAGACGGGCAATTACCGTTGGTCGACACTCATACTCGGCATCGTCAAGAGCACCCCGTTCCAGATGAGGAGGTCTCGAGAAACATGATCATCACCCGCAAAGCGATTCCCCGCCGCACCCTGTTGAAGGGCCTCGGCACGGTTCTGGCCTTGCCCATGCTGGACGCAATGGTTCCCGCGCTCGCCCGCGCGCAAAGCGCGGCGCTGAAGTCGCCGAACCGTATCTCCACCGTCTATCTTCCCAACGGCGTCATGATGGACAAATGGACACCGGCGACCGAGGGCGCCGGGTTCAAGCTGATGCCGATCATGGAGCCGCTCGCTCCGTTCAAGGATCGCATGCTGGTCGTATCCGGCCTCGCTCACAGCAGCGGCCGCGCGCAAGCGGGTGAGAACACCGGAGACCATGCTCGTGCCGGTGCTACCTATCTCTCCGGCGTGCATCCCAAGAAGACCGAGGGCGCCGACACCGAAGCCGGCGTCTCGATGGATCAGATCGCCGCCAAGGAGCTTGGCAAGAAGACCCAGTTCGCCTCACTGGAACTCTGCGTCGACACGCCGGAGCTGCTCGGCCAGTGCGAGGCCGGCTATAGCTGCGCCTATATGAACTCCATCTGCTGGCGCACGCCGACCACGCCGATGCCGATGGAAGACCGGCCCCGCGTCGTGTTCGAGCGCCTGTTTGGCGACAGCGAGAGCACGGACCCTGCGGTTCGCCTTCGCCGCGTCAAGCAAGACCGCAGCATTCTGGATTCGGTGAACAAGAAGGCTGCCCGTCTGCGCGCAGAGCTCGGCCCGGCCGATCAGGGCAAGCTGACCGAATATCTCGACGCCATTCGCGATATCGAGCGCCGCATTCAGACGGCCGAGGAACAATCGGGGCGCGAACTGCCGACGCTCACCCGTCCCGCCGGCGTTCCCGACACCTTCACCGACCATGCCAAGCTGATGTTCGATATGCAGGTGCTCGCCTTCCAGACCGACCTCACGCGCGTCATCACCTTCATGATGGGACGCGAATTCGGCGGCCGCACCTATCGCGAGATCGGTATTCCGGAAGGTTACCACGCGCTGACTCATCACATGTACAATCCGGCCAAGATCGCCAAAGTGATTCAGATCCAGACCTATCACGCCAAGCACTTCGCCTATTATCTCGACAAGCTGCGCAACACCCCGGACGGAGACGGCTCGCTGCTCGATCATATGACGGTGCTTTATGGCGGTGGCATCTCCGACGGCAATTCGCACCTGCACGACAATTTGCCGGTCGTGTTGGTCGGCGGCGCATCGGGCCAGATGAAGGGCGGTCGGCACATCCGCTATCCCAAGGATACGCCGATGACAAATCTTCTGCTGACCATGCTCGACACGGTGGGGGTCCACCAGGACAAGCTAGGCGACAGCACCGGAAGACTTAGCCTGCCCACAGCCTAAAGCTTTTTTTACCCTCCCCTTGAGGGAGGGTCGATCTGGCGTAGCGCAAAGCGCGAAGCCGGATCGGGGAGGGGAATGTGTGCCCCGCATCCCGCGGACCGACTCGCCACGCGTGAAATTGCGTTCGCGTCATCGACACGACATCATTTCTGAACCGAGGGGAGAGTGCGATGAGATATCCGTTCCGGGCATCCCTACTGTGTACCGTCCTGGTATGCGCCGCAGGCCCCGCCGGCTACGCGGCGCAAGCGCCAACGGCACCTGCGGCACCTGCTGCGGCGAACACGCTGACGCTGAAACCGGTGGCGAATTTCGTGCCGGTCACCGACGCGATGATGCGCGCCCCCAAACCCGAAGACTGGCTGATGTATCGCGGCAATTATGCCGGCTGGGCCTACAGCCCGCTCGATAAGATCAACAAGACGAACGTCAAGAACCTGCAGCTCGTCTGGTCCCGCGCCATGGCGCCCGGCGACAACGAGATCACGCCGATCGTCTACAACGGCGTCATGTACATCGCCAACCCCAACGACGTGATTCAGGCCATCGATGCGACCACAGGCGACCTGTTGTGGGAATACAAACATCCGCTGCCGGCCCGCGAGCAACTGCACAACCATCAGGGCGAACATAAACGCAGCCTCGCGCTTTATGGCAACTTCATCATCTTCGTGTCGTTCGACAATATCGTGGTTGGGCTCGACGCGCGCACCGGCCAAAGGGCGTGGCAGCAGCCTCGCGGCGGCGACGGCTATGTCACCAATTCGTCGGGCGTGCTCGTCGCCAACGGCATGGTCGTCGCGGGCAGCACGGCCAATGGCTATGGCGGCGGCTATGTCAGCGGCCATGACGCCAAGAACGGCGAAGAGCTCTGGCGCAAAGAGCTGATCCCGCATCCCGGAGAGCCGGGGGACGAAACCTGGGCCGGCACGCCCTTCGAGAACCGCTGGCATACGGGAGTCTGGGGCCATATCACCTACGATCCCGATCTCGATCTGGTCTATTACGGATCGAGCGGCGTGGCGCCGGCGTCCGAAGCGCAGCGCAAGGCACCGGGCGCAACATTGGCCGGCACCGACACGCGCTTCGCGGTGCATCCCAAGACCGGCGAAATCGTCTGGCGGCACCAGACCATGCCGCGCGACAATTGGGATCAGGAATGCACCTTCGAGATGATGGTCATCAACACGCCGGTCAATCCCGATGCGGGTGCCACCGGCATGATGTCGATCAATCCCGACGCGCGCAAAGGGCCGCGCAAGACGCTCACCGGCATACCTTGCAAAACCGGCATCGCCTGGAGCTTCGATGCCGCCAACGGAGAATTCCTCTGGGCGAAGCAAACGGTTGAACAGAACCTCGTCACCAATATCGGCCCCAAGGGACAGGTCACGGTGAACGAGGACATGGTGATGAAGGACGTCACCAAGACCTACAATATTTGTCCGACCTATGCCGGCGGCCGCGATTGGCCAATGGGCGCCTACAATCCGAAATCCAACGTCTTCTTCGTGCCGATGACCAATCTCTGCATCGCCGTCAAAGCGAAGCCCGACACGCCGACTCCGGCCCAGGGTTACAACACGAGCAGTGTCGGTCGCTTCGCAACCGGCAAGGACAAGGTCGGCCGCATCGACGCCATCTCCGCTGAGACCGGCAAGACCATGTGGAGCTGGGAGACGCGCGTCTCGAACTACTCGCCGCTGCTAGCGACAGGCAGCGGCCTCTTGTTCAATGGCGGGCTCGACCGTTATCTGCGCGCGCTCGATGCCGACAGCGGCCAGGTGATCTGGCAATCGCGGCTGCCCTCCCAGACCGTCGGCGGCGCAATCACCTATTCGGTCAATGGACGGCAATATGTTGCGATCTCCGCCGGCGGCGGCGCGCTCGCTGGGCTTCAAGTCGGCATGACCAAGGAAGCGGACATGACCAGCGGCAGCAATGCCGTCTACGTCTTCGCCTTGCCGCAATAATTTGAACCACGGGGGAAGTGCGATGAGACATCCCATTCGGAAATCCCTGCTGCTGAGCACCGCCCTGGTCTGCGCGTTGACCGCGATGGCCTACGCGCAGGCGCCCCCGCCGGCGCCCACGCCGCCGGCCCCGCAGCGAACGGTGCAGAACTTCGTGCCGGTGACCGATGCGATGATGCGCGCGCCCAAGCCCGAAGACTGGCTGTTGTACCGCGGCAATTATCAGGGCTGGGGCTACAGCCCGCTCGATCAGGTCAACAAGGCCAACGTCAAGAATTTGCAGCTGGCGTGGTCGCGCGTGATGGAGCCCGGCCTCAATGAGATCACCCCCATTGTCTACAATGGCGTGATGTATCTGGGTAATCCCGGCGATGTGATCCAGGCGATCGATGCCACCAATGGCGATCTCATCTGGGAGTATCGCCATCCATTGCCCGCGAGAGAATCCTTTCCCGCCACCCACGGTCAGCGCAAGCGCTCAATCGCGCTCTATGGCAACTTCGTTATCTTCGCCACCTGGAACAATTACATTGTCGGCCTCGACGCCCGCACCGGAAAGCTGGCGTGGCAGAGCAATCGCGGCGGCGACCTCTTCGTGCAAAATTCCAGCGGCCCGCTCGTCGCCAATGGCATGGTCATCGCGGGCAGCACCTGCCAGGTCGCCGGCCATGGCTGCTACGTCACCGGTCACGACGCCAGAAACGGCGAAGAGCTTTGGCGCAACGAGATGATCCCCAAGCCCGGCCAGCCGGGGGACGAGACGTGGGGCGGGGCTCCCTTTGAAAAGCGCTGGATGACCGGCGTCTGGGGTCATCTCACCTATGATCCCGAGCTCGACATGGTGTTTTACGGATCGAGTGGGGCTGGACCTGCTTCGGAGGTGCAGCGTGGCACGATCGGCGGCACCATGGCGGGCACCGACACGCGCTGGGCGGTCAAGCCCAAGACCGGCGAAGTCGTGTGGAAGCATCAAACCTTGCCGCGCGACAATTGGGACCAGGAATGCACCTTCGAAATGATGATCATCAACTCGCCGGTCAATCCCGATGCGGCTGCGGCCGGCATGTTGTCGACCAATCCGGACGCGCGACGCGGACCGCGCAAGACGCTGACGGGCGTTCCGTGCAAGACCGGCATCGCTTGGAGCTTCGATGCCGCGACCGGCGAATTCCTCTGGGCGAGATCGACGGTCGAACAGAACCTCGTCGCCAGGATCGACGGCAAAGGGGCCGTTTCGGTGAATGAGGACGTCGTGCTTAGCGACGTGAACAAGACCTATCGCGTGTGCCCGACCTTTAGCGGCGGCCGCGACTGGCCGATGGGCGCCTACAATCCCAAGACCAATGTCATGTTCATGCCCCTCAGCAATGCCTGCATCGACGAGACCGCGCGCACCGATCGCGAGGCCAAACCGGAATTCGTCTACAACACGACCAATGTCGGACGCTTTCCGACCGGCAAGGACAAGGTCGGCCGCATCGACGCGATCTCGGTCGAGACCGGCCGGACAGTGTGGAGCTGGGAGACGCGCGTGGCGAATTACTCGCCGCTGCTCGCAACGGGAAGTGGGCTGCTCTTTAACGGCAATCTGGACCGTTACTTGCGCGCATTCGATGCCGACAACGGCCAAGTGGTGTGGCAGACGCGACTTCCTTCGCAGACCGTCGGCGGCGCCATCACTTATTCGGTCAACGGCCGCCAATACGTTGCGATTGCGGCGGGGGGCGGCGGTGTGGCGGGACTCCAGATGGGCATGACGCCGGAGGCGGACATGGCCAGCGGCAACAACGGCATCTACGTCTTCGCTCTGCCGCAATAAAACCTACCCTCCCCTTGCTTGTCCGCCGAAGCCTTGGCGAAGGCGGGAGGGTCGGAGGGCGAGAGCAATTTCTACCCTCCCCTTGAGGGAGGGTCAGTCCGCCGTTTGCGGACTGGGGAGGGGAACTTGCGATCGCTTGCACAATCTAACCCGCGGCGCCGAACGCTGAAGCACGAACGTGCGCGCGAATTACGTTCATCCGCTACCGAGTCGGAGCGGCGCCTTTGACCACAGACCATCGGCCCCTACATCGTCGACTTTTATTGTTCGGTTGCCAAGCTGGTGGTCGAGCTTGATGGCGATCAGCACGGCGAAGATCGGCACCTTCTCTACGACGAGGCGCGAACCCGTTGGCTTATGGCCAACAATATTCGTGTTCTGCGGTGCTCGAACTCGGAGTTCTTACGCGATCCCCAATCCGTGCTCGACGCCATCTGGCGTGCCGTCCAGGAAAGCGGCGTACCCCTCCCCGAACCGCTTCGCGGTTCGACCCTCCCTCAAGGGGAGGGTGGATAAATTACGTGGGCCCGCGTCTCTAAGGTCCGCCGCCGCGGGAATCCCCAGGACCCGTCGTCAGGGCGGGCGCGACCGGGCTCCCATAGCGTTGACTCTGGTTGAATTGGAAGGCGACGCCCGCATCTTCCTTCGGGGGCTTGAAATAGCCCGGCGCGCTCACCGGCGTTGCGCCCAATTTGAGCAACAGCTCCGCCGTGCTCGGCTGGATGATCTCGCCTAGCTCTTCGCCGTAAGGAATCCAGGGCAGCCTTATCCCCGTAGCGACGCTCAACGGCGTCTGCTGATATTTGTCTCTGACGTCCATCTTGGCGCCTTTCTGCACCAGGAACGTCACGACGTCGTTGGCGCCGTTGCCCGCAGCGCCGAGCAGCGCTGTCTGGCCATCCTCGTTGGCGGCATTGACGTCCCCGCCCAGCTCGGCTGCGAAGCGGACCGCCTCCGACGCGATGGCTTTGTCCTCATCCGTGAAGTCCTGGCCGCGGGCCAATCCGGCGGCGGCCATCAAGGGCGTGATCTTGCCCTTGGTCGCAATCTTCGGATCGGCGCCCGCAGCCGCCAACAGGCGCATGACTTTCACATCGGGCGTTGCGGCTGCCAGCATGAACGGCGTTGCGCCAATGGCGGTCGGAGGGGACCCTCCGCCCAGCCGCGGCGCTTTGACGAGCTGCGCATTCGGATCGGCCTTATGCGCCAGCAGCGCCTTGACCAGGCCTTCCTCGCTCGGACGGAACAGATGCGCGACGTAATTGGCGTAGCGCACGCCATTGAGCGCGGTGATTCCTTTCAACACCGCGTAATGCAGCGCGGTCGCGCCATTCTCATCCTTGACGTTGGGGTCGGCGCCCTTGTCCAGCAGGAAGATGCCCATCGCCTCCTGGCCGCCGGCACTTGCCAGCAGCAAGGGCGTCATCCCCTCCGGCCCCATCTCATTGACGTCCCCGCCGGCACCCAAAAGAATCGCAGCCGACTCCGTGTCGCCCACCCGCGCGGCAAACAGCAATGGCGTGAAGCCGCCCTTCGAATGGGCGTGAATGTCTGCGCCGCCCGCGATCAGCGCTTGCGCCACTGCAGGGTGTTTTTGCGCCACCGCCCACATCAACGCGGTCTGTCCCTGCTCCTTCTCCTTGGCGTTCACATCCACTTTGCGCTGCAGCAGCGATTTCACCGCGTCGGCGTTGCCCGTTCGCGCGCACTGCATCAGCGGGGTCTCCCCCGAAGGCGAGGCCATATTGGCATCCGCCCCGGCTGCCAACAGTTTCTCGACCATTGCGGCGTTGCCGTTGGTGCAGGCGAGCCAGAGAGGCGTAGCGCCATAATCATTCTTCGCGTTCACATCGGCGCGGGCGCGGATCAACAGGTTCGCAGTGTCCAGATCATCCCAATGCGCCGCCCAATGTAACGCGGTCGCGCCGTCCGACTGGCGCGTATTCACGTCCGGGCGTTGCCGCAGCAGGGATCGCACCGCGTCCTTGTCTTGCTTCTGGACGGCATCCGCCAGCGTGAGATCCCCGACGCTCGGCGCCGGATTGGCAACGGGAACCAAGAATGTGATGAGAAAAGCCGCGCCAACGAAACCTGCCATCAGCAAGCCTGCCAGAACTCTCGCTTCGATGCGCATCCTCACTCCTTCCAACATCGCGTAAAGGTAGGATCGGGCAGAGAAAACTGTCCGTTGCCAGTGTACCGCCCTAGGCCTCGATTCGGAAAGGTCACAGATGGGAGAAAGGCATCGCCGGAGGGCCGTGTTTGCTGCCCATAACCGGAAAAGCGCATAGACTTGGCGGGTTGTTCGCGGGAGGGACACATGACTAACCCATCGGATCATCCAGAACATTGCGGCTGCCAGGCCCATCCTTCGCGGCGCAAGATCCTGCAGGCGGGCTTGGCGACGGCGGCCGGCTTGGCCCTGGCGCCCTCGCAGGGGGCCGCGCAGATTTCCGGCGTGGGTGTTGCCGAAGGCACGCTGCCCGGGCGGACCGCGCCCCACACGCTGGAAGGCACGTCCTCGATGGCGGTGCCGCGCCAGCGCCTGGGCATCGACATCCACGCGCATTACTACCCGCAAGCCTATCTCGACGTGATGGGCGAAGACGGCAAGCCCTTCGGCGGCGAGTACACGCCAACGCCCCAGGGCTACATCCTCAAGGGCGGCGGGTTTTCCGGCGGACCCTTCCCCGCGAAATTCACCGATCTGAAGCTGCGCCTTGCCGATATGGACGCGCAAGGGGTGCAGGTTCATGCGCTGTCGCTCACCCGGCCCATGCCCTATTTCGGCAGTCCCGATTTCGCGCTGAAGCTGGCCCGCGCTTTCAACGATGCGGCCAATGACGCGCATCGTCAGTACCCGGATCGTTTCGTCGGGCTGATGGCGCTCCCCATGAGCGATAAGGACCGCACCCTCGACGAGCTGGAGCGCGCTGCCAAGCTGCCCGGCATTCGCGGCGTCTATCTCGGCTGCAATATCGAGGGGCGTGATTTTTCCGATCCGGAATTCCTGCCCGTGTTCCAGCGCATCGAGGCGCTCGGGCTGCCGGTGTTTCTGCATCCCAACGGCGCGGTCGGGGGCAAGCGCTTCGATCCGTTCTATCTGGCAAATATCCTCGGCAATCCGTTCGACACCACCATCGCCGCTTGTCATCTCATTTATGGCGGCGTGATGGACAAATGTCCCAACCTGCAGATCAACCTGCCCCATGCCGGCGGTGCACTGCCGATGCTGATCGGGCGCATGGACCACGGCTACGCGGTGCGTCGCGACGTGCCGAACTTGCCCCATCCGCCGAGCGAATATATGCGCCGCTTCACCTATGACACCATTGGCCACGCCGCTTCGGTGGTGAAATTCCTCATCTCGGAAGTCGGTGCGGACCGCGTGATGCTGGGCAGCGACTACTGCCTCGACATGGGCTATCTGCGGCCCGTACAGGATCTCGATGCGCTGGGCCTTGCGGCACGCGACAAGGATTTGATCCTTCGAGGGACGGCGGCGCGCCTGCTCAAGCTTTGACCAAGCGCCGCTATTCCATCAGGTCGATACCGACCTGCGAGCGGTCATGCCGGACGACGATGGGGACGACGTCCCCGGCACTCACATGGAGCAGTCGCGGAAAGCGATGCAGGATATGCGCCCAGTGGCCGTTGAACGGGGCGCCTTGCGAGGGCCGATTGTCGTAAGCCGTGTCGCGATCTAGCTCCAGCCGGATCCATTGGACCATTCCGACGCAAGCTCCGGACGCGGTGGCGGTGACGGCAAGTTTCCGGTTCGCCATCGGAAAGCTTCTTTCCTTGAAGTCGAACCGCAAGAGCTCGATATCGGAGGACATCGGTTGATGCGCAACGCCGTTCATCGGCGCGGCGAGCATGGGCGGCGCGAAATCGTTGAAGAGCGTAAGGTCAAAGCCCTCGATTCGGTCGACGAACAACATGCCCTTCAGCGTGTCGCCGCCGGCGAGATAGCCCATCACCGAGCCTATAGCCGGTATGATCGTCGCATCCGGCGTCAGCAAATGCTCATGCGCGTGCTCGAGCGTCGGGAGCACATTTTCGCCGATCAGGCTGCTCGCGAAAGTTTCGGTGATGAGCACTTGCGCGCGTTCGGGAAGCTCCCGGCCCACGGCGAGCTCGGTCGAAGGCTTGCCCCAGACCTTGAGGGCCTGGGCCAAGCCGTTGCGCGCGATGATCTCGCGAGCATGGTCCGCGATCACTCCGACCGTCTCGCAGGTGGTGACGCTGGCGGCCCCCCCGCGCGCAGCCATCATCGCCAGGAGGCCCGAGCCCGTGCCGATGTCGAGGACGCGCTTGCCCGGTACCGCGCGCCGGATCACCGCGTCATAGGCGCTGTTGCGCCGCCGATCGTCCATCATCGCGAAATGCCAGGCCGGCACCACGTCGCGATAGGCTGAGCGCAGATTGGCTTTGGCCTGCGGCGAGTCGGGGCCGAGCTCGATCGCCTTACGGAAGGCCGCGATGGCGGCATCGGTTTTCTTGGCGTCACGATAGATGACGCCGAGATTGTTCAACGCGTCGGCATAATTGGGTTTCAGTGCCAGCGCCCGGTTGAACGCGTTGACGGCGTCGTCGGTGCGGCCGACCTTGTTGAGGACGGCGCCGTAATTGTTATGCATCTCGGCGGTTGCGGCGGGCGCGGAGACGGCGCGTTTCATCAGGTCGAGCGCCTCGGCCGTCCGTCCCTGATGGAACCGGATGACGCCAAGCAGATGGTTCATCTCGGCATGCTCGGGATCTCCGGTGAGAAAGTGCCGGCACCGTTCCGCGGCCTCGTCGTGCTGCCCGTTTTGAAACAATTGAAAGGCCTGGAGTATGGGATCGGATATCATCGGTTCCGTCGATCTGATGGCGAAGGCGAGGACAGCCTAAGCCTGCCTATTCCGTAGGACATGTAAAGCGCGGGCGGTATAGAATGAAAGGCGAGTTGAGAAGCTGATTGGCAGGCGCAGCGGAATGGCGGTCGATCCGGATGCGATTGTGAAACTCAGGCGACCCGAGGGGCTACCCTTCGAGATCGTCAAGCTTGGTCATGTCGTCCTCAATTGTACCGACGTGGAGCGTTCGGCCCGCTTCTACACCGAGGTCCTTGGTTTCGAGATTTCCGACGTCTATCCCGACGAGATGGTGCCGGGCGGCATGGTCTTCATGCGCTTTAACGAGGACCATCATGGCGTGGCGCTGGTCGGCTCGATGAAGGGCGGTTCGCCCAATGTCGAGCTCAACCACATGGCCTTCGAAGTCGCCACCCTCGATGAGGTGATCCGCGCCCGCAATCATCTGAGGAAACACGGGGTCAAAATCGATTTCGAGGGCCGGCGGCGCGCCGGGGTGCAGATCGCGGTGGAATTCCGCGACCCCGACGGTCACCGGCTGGAAATCTATTGGGGCCTGGATCGGGTGAAACCCGATGGTGTCATTCGCCCATCCTCGGAATGGAAACTTGCGCGGAGCCTGAAAGCGGCGGTGTTGGACCCTGTGAAGGGCCAGGATACGACGCTGAAAGATCCCGCGGCCCTGGACGAAACCGTTTCCCAGCCGGCCGAACGGGACTCGCCCGGCAGCTCCCGCTGGTAGATGCGATATGCGCTCCTTGCCTCCGACGGCCGCTCTTCTTTGCTGTCTCGCGTTTTCCGCCCAGGCGGCGGACCCGGCGCTGATTGCTGCGGCAAAGAAAGAAGGCACCGTCGTCTGGTACACGACCCAGATCGTCGATCAATTCGCCCGACCGGCGGCGGCAGCGTTCGAGCGCCTCTATCCCGGAATCAAGGTCCGCCTCTCGCGCACCAATGCGACGACGGCGGCGATCAAGATCCTGCAGGAAAACCGCGCCGGCAAGAATCAATCCGACGTGTTCGACGGCACCGTGACCGTGGTGCCGCTGAAGCGGGAAGGCTACGTCCTCAAATGGCTGCCCGACGCCGCGAAGGATTATCCGCCGCAATATAAGGACCCGGAAGGCTATTGGATCGCCACCAACATCTATGTTCTAACGCCGGCGTTCAACACGCGCAGCATCCCGGTGGGCCAGGAGCCGAAGAATTTCCAGGCACTGCTCGATCCGAAATATCGCGGCAAGATGGTGTGGGCGGCCAGCCTGTCGAGCTCTGCGGCGACCGGCTTCATCGGCACGGTGCTGGATCAGATGGGCGAGGACAAGGGCATCGCCTATTTGCGCCAATTGCAGCAGCAGCGCATCGCGTCGGTCGATGTCTCCGCGCGCCAAGTGCTCGATCAAGTGATCGCCGGGGAATATGCCGTTGCGCTGCAGATTTTCAATCATCACGCGGTGATCAGCGCCAAGAAAGGCGCGCCGGTGAAATGGATCGCCATGGAGCCCGCCACCGGCCTTCTCTCCGTCGTCTCGATTCCGAAAAACGCGCCGCACCCCAACGCCGCCAAGCTGTTCGAGGATTTCCTGGTGTCGAAGGAGGGGCAGCGCGCCTATCAGGCGGCGGAATATCTGCCCGCCGACCCGGCTGTCCCCGCGCTTGATCCGACGCTCAAGCCCGAGGGCGGCAAATTCCGCTCGCGATTCTTTTCGCCCGAAGAGACCGCCGAGAAAATGCCGCACTGGAAGAAGGTCTATGACGAGATCTTCCGTTGAGCGGAACACGGGCGGGCAAGGCAGGGGCGGGTGTTGAGGCGCTGCTCAATCCGAAGAATGTGGTGATCGTCGGTGCCACGGACCGCCCCGGAAATTGGGCGCAGCGGGTCTGGCGCAATCTCAATCGCTACAATTTTCCGCACCCCATCTATCCGTTCAATCCGGGCCGGGACACCGTTTGGGACACGCGCTGCTATCGTGATTTCGCGTCCTTGCCCGAACGGCCGGATCATCTGGTGGTGTTGATCCCGGCGCACGCGGTCCCGGCTGCCCTCGCCGATGCGGCGCGCGCCGGTGCGCGCAGCGCGACAATCATGACCTCCGGCTTCGCGGAATCTGAAGATGCGGGCGCCGCCGAACTCACGCGGAAACTGAAGGCCGTCGTCGCCGAAACGGGAATCGCGATTTCAGGTCCCAATTGCCTGGGCAATATCCATGCGCCGGCAAGTCTCATGACCATGCCGGACGACCGACCGCAGAAGCTCGCGGCCGGGCCGGTGGCGATCATCGGTCAGTCCGGCGGCATCGCCATGGCCATCAAGCGCACGCTGGAAGAGCGCGGCGTCGATACCGGCTCTGTCATCACGTCAGGCAACGAAACCGGACTCACGACGGCGGATTACATCGGCTATTTCGCGCATCAGCCCGGGGTGCGCGCGATCGTCTCCTATCTGGAATCGGTGCATGACACGGATGCCTTCCTGGCCGCGTGCCGCGCGGCGCGCGCGAGCGGCAAAGCGGTCGTCGTGGTCAAGCTCGGCGCGTCCGATGCGGGACGCGAGGCGGCGCTTGCCCATACCGGACGGTTAGCCGGCGCGATGGAAGCCTTCGATGCGGTGGCGGGTACGGCAGGTGTCATCCGCGTGCGCAATCTCGATGCCGTGGTGGAGGCCGTCGAATATCTCGTCCACGCGCCCTTGCCCAAGGGCGCGGGCCTTGGCGCCATCACCTTCTCCGGCGGCTTGCGCGGCATGCTGCTGGATGCGGCCGCGGCGCATGGTTTGCGGTTTACGCCCCTCGCAGAGGCGACGCGCCGGCGGATCGAAGCGCTTGTCGCCGTGGGCACGATCATCGGCAATCCGCTCGATGCCGGCTTTGCTGCGCTGACCAGCCAGGATGCCTATCTCAACTGCATCGAGGCGCTGTTGGGCGATCCCGGCATCGACGCGCTGCTGCTGCAAGAAGAGCTCCCGCGCGGTCCCGGCACCGAACGCAAAGAGGCGAATCTCAAGGCGGTCAACGCCATAGCGGCGCGCGCGGTAAAACCCATCGCCTTCGTCACCATGATCTCGCATGGCCTCACCGATTACAGCCGCAATCTGCGGTCCGAGCTGCCGAATGTCGCGTTCCTGCAGGAGGTCGAAAAATCCCTGGCTGCGATGCGCTCGGTGATCGCCCATGCACAAGTCGCGCGCGAGAAAATCTCGGCCACCGGCTTCTCGCAAAAACCTAAACCACAACTGACGAAAATATTGTCGCGCGCCGGCGCACTGAACGAAGTCGACTCCAAAGCGCTGCTGAAAGCTTACGGAATTGCGGCCCCGAAAGAATCCGTCGCGCGCAGCGAGAAGGAAGCCGTCGCTTCGGCGGCGCGGATCGGCTTTCCACTGGTCGCCAAGGCTGTGAGCGCGGCGCTCGCCCACAAGACCGAGGCCGGCGCCGTCTTGCTCGATCTCAAATCCGGCAAGGATGTGCGCGTTGCTTACAAACGCATCATGGCGGCAGGAAGGCGCGCGAAGGTCGCGCTCGACGGCGTGCTGATCGCCGAGCAGATGTCGGACGGCATCGAACTCGTGCTGGGCGTCCACCGCGATCCCGAAATGGGACCCGTGATCCTCTTCGGCGCGGGTGGCATCGAACTGGAGCTGCACCCCGATGTCGCTCTTGCGGCGCCGCCACTGGACGAAGCCGCCGCTTTGGCTCTCATCGCGCGCACGCGCGTGGCTAAGATCATCGAAGGCTATCGCGGCAGCAAAGCCTTGGACCGCAAGGCGCTGGTGAAAGCGTTGCTCGGTCTTTCGCAGCTCGCGATGGATGCGGGCCCCCGTCTGCAATCCATCGACGTCAACCCGTTCCTGCTCAAACGGCGCGGCGGCGTCGCTCTGGATGCCTTGGTGGTCCTAATCTAATTGTCATGGCCCGGCTTGACCGGGCCACCCAGCCGCCGCGCGTCTGCGCGACGAATGAGTTCTATGCCCGCCTGGATGGCCCGCTGTTGCGGGCCATAACGCGGAAGAGGTGATTGGTTCTCTGCTAAGACCGCGTGAAATCCGCCGATGTCAGTTTGCCGCGCGGATAGGTCAGCGCGCTCTGGGTCATCTTGAAATTCACGCACATCTCGGCAAAGCGCACACAGATCGCTTTGGTGTTGAGCACCTGCACGCCGGTCGCTGCCGTTAAGTCGGCCGGGTCCACAACATAGGGGATGAGAGCGCCGCCCAATGGCACGATGATCTCCGCGCCTTCATCGATCAGGGTACGGATCAGTTTGGTGGTGATGTCGAATATCTCGGCTTTGCGCGATTTGATGTCCTCGCCGTAGACTCCAATCGGCTTGATCCCGGTGACGAAACTCTCCAGCCCATAGGAGCGCAAGATACGCCGCGTGTAAGGCAGATGGCTGGCCAGCGGCACCGTGATTCCGACGCGGTCGGCGAGCGTGAGGGCGGCATGCATGGCGGTGCGCAAGGGCCCGATCACCGGAATATCGACGGCGAGCCGGCCGCCATCGACCCCCGGATCGAAGGTGTTGCTGGAAATGACGGCGTCATACCCGTTCTCGGCGGCCCAGATGATCTTGCGCACGATGGAAGGCGTCTCGATCATATGATGCAGGCCATTCAGCCCGCTTTGCGCTCCCAGCGTGTGGAAGACTTCCGAACCCTCGAAATTTTCCGGAAAACCGATCTCGATCCTGGTACCCGGCGAGGCATAGGAATTGACTAGCTTTTCGATCGGCTCGACCTCATAGGCCGGGCCACGTGCGGCCGTGCGGGGCGCCTGGTTCAGCAGCAAGATGCGCATGGCCGGTCCTTCTCTCATCCTTGACAGGCCTCTACTAGCATAGGAGCGTCGGCGCGGGAGAATGGGAACGTCCGGAGGGCCGGTGGGAGCTGCCAAAACTCACGCGTTCGCGCGCGTCCTGGCCGCGCTCGTCTTTGCTTGCGTTCTTGCGCCAGGCGCCGCCCCGGCGAGGGGCGCCGACATCGATCCGCAAATCGTGGCCGCGGCGAAAAAAGAAGGCCGCGTCACCTTCTATTCGCCCCTTATCGTCGATCAGATCCTCCGCCCGCTGGTGGCCGCATTCCGCGCCAAATATGGCATTCCCGTCGATTACATCCGGATGGACAGCGACGCCGTCGTCTTGAAGGTGATCAACGAATATCGCGCGCACCGCGCCGCCGCCGACGTCTTCACCACGTCGCTCGGCATCGAGCCGCTGATCGCGTCGGGCGCCATTCGCAAATTCCGTTCGGGAAATGTTGACGAACTGCCGGCGCAATACAGGGACCCTAACGGCTACTGGGTTGCCGATCGCATCTATGTGCTGGAGCCCGCAATCAACACCAAGCTCGTTCCCGTCTCCGAGCGTCCGAAGAGTTTCGAAGACCTCCTCGATCCCAAATGGGCGGGCAAGATGGCATGGCGGCCCACCAACCTCACCGGCGCCACCGGGTTCATCGCCAATGTCCTGACCAGCATGGGCGAGGAGAAGGGGATGGATTACCTCCGCAAGCTCGCCAAGCAGAGAGTGGTGACTCTCAGCATGAGCGACCGCGCGGTGCTCGATCAGGTCGTGGCCGGCGAATATCCCATGGCCTTGGCGATGACCAACCACAATGTGGAGATCAGCCACAAAGAGGGCGCGCCGGTGGATTGGATACCGCTGCAAGGCATGATCTTCTCCGAACAGATGGGCCTGACGGCGCAGGGACCCCATCCCAATGCGGCGCTGCTCTTTCTCGATTACACGCTCTCGCGCGAGGGCCAAACCCTGTTCCGCAACGCCGGCTATATTCCCGCCCGGCCCGACGTGCCGCCGCTGAACCCCAAGCTCCTGCCGGCCGCCGGTGGATTCAAGGCAACCGTCGCCACACCGGCTTACGTCGAAAAAAACCGCAAGCACTGGGACGATGTATTCCGCCAACTCTTCCGCTGATCGCCGCCACCCTCACCAATTCACCGTGGCAGGGCTCGACCCTGCCATCCAGTGAGCCCGAATCCGCGGGCTGGATGAATCGCCAACGTCGTGCCGAGCCTAATCCGTGGCCGGATCAAGTCCGGCCATGGTGAGAGATTGAGTACTCTCAATCCAAAGCCGCGCCTCACCCCGACTTGCGATTGTATTCGCCCAACCCGGGTTTGAAACTCTTCTCGTCGAGGAATTGCTTGGTCGCTTCGGCACGGCCCTTTTCCGGATCGCGGAACCGCAGGGCATCGCTCTTCGCATTGAGGTAATCGGCCGCCTGCTGCACGTCCATGCCGCGCACGGCGCGGATGCATTCCTTGGTATAGCGCAGCGCCGCCGGATTCTTCCTCATCAAGCCCGCTGCGAATTTCAACGTCGCCGCCTTCAGCTCCGCGCGCGGCACGGAAAAATTCACCAGCTTCATGGAGGCAGCCTGTTTGCCGTCGAAGGTCTCGCCGGTGCAGGCGTAATACATCGCGTCGCGATAGCTCATCATCTGGGCCACGTTCCAACTCACGATGCCGCCGGGAAGGATCGCCCAATTGACTTCCGAAAGACCGAAGGTCGCTTCATCGGCTGCGACGGCAAAATCGCAGGCGCAAAGCTGCGTGAAGGCGCCGCCGAAGCAAAATCCGTTCACCATCGCGATGGTCGGCTTGGCGTATTTCGACAATTTCTCCCAGCGCCAGTGGTGGGAATCATGACGCGCCTGCGCGCGCCCCTTCGGATTGTCCTCCGTGCCGCGGAAATAAAGCTTGATGTCCTGGCCCGCCGAGAAGGAATCGCCCGCGCCTGTCACCACGACGATCTTGGTCTCCTCATCCGTCTCCAAGTCGTCCAGTGCCTCGCACATTTCGCGATGCAGCTCCGGGCTCATCGCATTGCGCTTCTCCGGTCGATTGAGGATGACGAATGTAACACCCTCCTCCCGCTCGAGCTTGATGCTGTTGAATCGCGCCGATCCCTTGCCTGCCACCCTGATCTCTCCTTTTTGCGTTCTCTCGACCATGTTAGCGGTCTTATCCGCCCATTGCAGCCCGACGATACGTTCAAGCTAGGAACCAATGCTCAGCCCCGCGATTGACTCCTCAACCACCCAAAGGAGAATGTCATGGGTAAGGACTCATACATCACCAATCCGGACGCCCAGCAGGGTGAGCCGGAACACCGCAAGGGCGTACGCGGTCCCGCCGATATCAATGCGATCGTGCAGCCGTCGGTGCCATCCGAGGAATCGGTGGACGAAGGGCCCGTGCCCGTTCCCCACCATGACAGGCCGGGCGGCGCGATGCGCGACAAGATCGGGCGTTAAGCAAGTTCAACCGGGATTCGAACCCCGCACCCTGTCACTTTGTGAAGGGAACTTCTGCTTAGCGCTTGCCATAACGACATGGCTGCGTATCATTCGCGCGCCTTGAGATCAAAAAAGGCTCGAGGTGTGCCTGCCTTTAGGGGGGCAGGCGGGCTCCCGGTTGGGCTAGCGGGAGCACAGGGGTTGGACGAGACGAGTTCGGAACGCGCGAAACGTTATCGCGCACATGCGGAGGAGATTCGCTCCGCGGCAAAAGACATCAAACATCCCGAAAGCCGGGCTGCGTTGTTTCGCCTTGCCGAAACATATGAGCGCCTCTCCGCAAGACTCGAATCCGAGAGCGAAACCCTTATCGATAAAGAGAAGGCCGCTAAACGATAATATTGGTGAGCGTTCCGATCCGTTCGATTTCGATCTTCACCACATCGCCCGCCTTGAGGAATTCGCCGCGCCCGGTGCCGACCCCTGCCGGCGTGCCGGTGAGAATGACATCGCCGGGATAAAGCGTCATACCCCGCGACAGCTGGGCGATCTGCTCGGCGAGCGTGAAGATCATCTCGCGCGTGTTCGAATCCTGTTTGGGGACGTCGTTCACCCAGAGCTTGAGCGAAAGATCCTGCGGATCCGGGATGTCGTCGGCGGGCACGATCCAAGGTCCCAGGGGGCAGGCGCCGTCGAAAGATTTCTGCCCGGTCCAATCGAAGTGGAATGGCGATTTTTCACTCGCTTCGAGTCGCTTCGACAGATCGCGTGCGGAAAGATCGTTGGCGCAGGTGTAACCGGCAACGAAATCGAGCGCGCGTTCGGCGGGAACATTTTTCGCAGGCCTCCCGATCACGGCGGCCAGCTCGACCTCCCAGTCGAGCTTCTTGGAGTACCCCGTCGCGGCGATGCTTGCGCCCGGATCGGCCACGCTGTGCGGTGCCTTGAGGAAATGCCAAGGCTGTCCGCCGCTCGCCTTGGGATCGGGGTCTTGCGGGCGACCCAGGCGTTGGGCCATTTCGGCGGCGTGGTCGCGGTAATTGGCACCCGCGCAATAGATCGCACTCGGCCACAGCACAGGCGCGCGCAGATGCGCTTGTGCAAGAGGGAAACCATCGCTGGGACGGCTGCCGGTCGCCGTTTGGATCAAATCTGCCGTGCGCGGCCAATCTTCCAAGATGCCGAGCATGGTCGCGTAGGAAGTGCTGCCTAAAAGCTTCGCCGCATCGAATATGGAATCGCCGATGATGATTCCGGCACGCGGACCGTTCGCCCCTTGATAATTTGCCAATCGGTAGCCACCCATAATTCACGCTCTCCTGGTTCGTCCTGTTTCGATCAATTGCAACAATCTGTAAGGCGAAAGAGGCACTTGTCCAATGCGAACCTGGAAACATTCGAGTGCGTTCTCGACTGCCGAGATCACTGCCGCCGCGCAAGGGATGACGCCTGCTTCGCCTGCTCCCTTCACCCCGAGCGGATTCAATGGCGAAGGCGAGCTGCGATAGAAGCTCTCGATCCCCGGCACCTCGGTCGCGGTCGGCATGAGATAATCGGCAAAGCTTGTCGTCGTGGGCTGGCCAGCATCGTCATAACCCATGAATTCGTAAAGCGCGTTGCCGATGCCATGCGCGATGCCGCCCCGAGTCTGGCCGTCGACCATCATGGGATTCACCTGTACGCCATGATCGTGCAGCGCGAGATAGCGCAAAATACGCACCCCGCCGGTTTCGATGTCGACGTCCACCTCGGCCACGTGGCAGGCATTGGCGTAAGCAAGCTGGTCGACGCGGAACGCCGCGCGCGCTTCCAGTCCCGGATCGAAGCCCGGCGGAAAGGCATAGCCCGGCCCGCCGCGCAGAGCCCGCGCGAGTTCACCAAGCGACATCGACCGTTCCGGCGAGTCCTTCATCCGCACCACGCCGCCCGAGAGTTCGAGATCATCGGCAGAACGCTGCATCATCATGCCGGCGAGGTTCTTGGCTTTCGCTGCGACTTCGCGTGCCGCTAGCATCACCGAATTGCCCGCGGTCACGGTTTGCCGGCTGGCAAATCCGCCGAGGCCAACCGGCACGACCGAGGAATCGCCCGCAACCACCGTCACATCTGCGGGTCTAAGGCCCAATTCCTGGGCGCAGATCTGCGCCAGGGCCGTGCAAAGCCCCTGGCCCATCGCGGAGGCGCCGGTCAGGACCGAGACCCGTCCCGTTCCGCTGACCCGCACCAGCGCCATCTCGAACGGGCCGCGGCCGGTGCCCTTCAAGCCATGGGCGAGTCCGATCCCCAAATAGCGGTTGGCTTTGCGCGCCTCCTTCTGCCGGCGTGGGAAATCGTCCCATGCGGCGCGGACAAGCATCTCGGCCTGCGTCGCGGGATAATCGCCACTGTCGTATAGGATCGGCGCGCCAGACCGCGCCTTCAGCGGGCTCTCATAGGGCATCTTCTCAGGCGGGATCAGATTGCGCGCGCGAACGTCCGTCCGATCCAACTTCATCTCTCGCGCGACGCGGTCCATCAACCGTTCGGTGGCAAAGGCTGCTTGCGGGTATCCCGCGCCTCTAACCGAGGAGACCGGTACCTTGTTGGTATAGGCGACCACCACATCCATGAAGAGCGCCGGCACCACATAGGGGCCGGTGATGGCCGAAGCCGAATTGTAGGGCAGGTTGACGTCCTGCAGCGCATAGGCGCCTTGATCGTGAACGAGCTTGCCGCGAATGCCCAGCACACGTGCGCTCGCATCGACCGCGATCTCCACCGTCCAATATTGGTCGCGCTCCTGCACCGCGGCGATGAAATGTTCGCGCCGGTCCTCCACCCATTTCAGCGAGCGCTTCAGAAGCTTCGCCGCGGCGACCAAGGCGACGTCTTCGGGATAGGTGCAGAGCTTGGGGCCGAAGCCGCCGCCGATGTCGGGCGCCGCCACGCGCAGGCGGTTTTCGTCGACGCCGGTCAGCGCGCACAAATTCTGATGCAGGTCATGCGCCTTTTGCGTCGATGCCCAAAGCGTGATGCCGCCCACCGCGGAGGCATATTCGGCAACTCCGCCGCGCCCCTCGAGCGAGTGCGCGCCGCCGCGATGCTGAAAATACTCCTCGCGATACACATGAGCGGCAGCGCGGAACGCGGCATCCACATCGCCATAAGCGACGCGATAGGTGGTCACCACATTGGAAGAAAGCTCGCGCCGCACAGGCGGCGAACCGGGCTGGGCCGATAGCCTCGCATCGGTAACGGGGGTGAGGATCTCGTAATCCACCTCGACCAGCGCGGCGGCATCCTCGGCAACATAGCGGCTCGCTGCCGCGACCAAGGCGATGGGTTCGCCGACAAAGGCGACCTCGCGGTGCGCCAGCGGGTAGGGCCACATATCCTCGCGCGGCTTTCCGCCCTGGCCCGGTTCGCGCACCATGCGCCGTTTGGCCAGCGCCGGCGCAAGGTCGTCCAGCGTCAAGACCGCATAGACGCCGGGGAGGGCGCGCGCTGCCGCCACATCGATGCCGCGGATGCCGGCATGGGCATGCTGGCTGCGCACAAAACCGACCTGCAGCAGACCCGGAAGATTGATGTCGTCGACAAAGCGCCCTTGGCCGGTCAAAAGCGCTGCGTCTTCTAGCCGCCGGAAACGCGAGCCTATGCGGCCGTCCCGGACATCCATCGTCTTCGAGCTCAATAGATTGCGCGCGCGGCTTTCGCGACCACGTCCTTCGGAAGCCCGTATAGCGAATCGACCACAGCTTCCGCCTCCGGCCCGCTTACCGGATCGATGTCGATCATCGTCTTCTTCGCATCGGCGAGGAAAGCGGGGTCCCTCAATGTCGCGTCGAAGGCGGCGCGGAGCACCGCTTTGCGCGCCGCGGGAATACCCGGCGGCGCCACGAAGGGCCGCGCCAGAACTTCGCTCGCCACCGCGAAGTCGAGGATTTGGCGTTGCTCCGTCGTCTTGGCGAAGGAGCTCGCGAGCGGGACATCCGGCAGATCGGGCGCTTTGTTCGGAGCAGCCTGGATCAGGATGTTGATCTTCTTCTCCGCGACCCAATTCCCATAGCGACTCTTCACCGTGCTCCAGGAAATGCCGCACAGCCCGTCTACCTCGTGGCGCTGCATCGCCAGGGTGATGTCGGTGGTGCCGGGGAAACCGGTGGCCAGCCGGATCTTGGCGCCGAACACGTTCTTGTAGAGCTTGGCGAAAATATCCGGATCGCCGGCCGCGCCTTCGCCACCGGCGGTGAACTGCTTATTCATCGCGTCGTTCCACGTCTTGATCGGCGATGTGTTCCAGCTGATGCACAGCGTCACATCCTTCGTAATGCTGCCCAGCCAGGTGAATTTCCGCGCGTCGAAATTCGCTTGGCCGATCAGCGCAGCGCCTGCCATGCCGCGCGCAAACGTTCCGATGACGGTGCCGTCTTTCGGGGCCACCGAGAACACGTAATTGGCGGCCTTGATGCTGCCGGCGCCCGGCATGTTCTGCGGAATCACGGTGGGGTTGCCGGGAATGTGCCTGCCCAAATGCTGCGCCAGCACACGCGCATAGAGATCGTAACCCCCGCCTGCCGAATAGCCGATGATCACGAAGATCGTGCGGCCCTTGTAGAATTCGGCGGGAGCGGCAGCGGCATGCGAAGAGGCGAGCAACATCGCCGCGGCGCCGAGCCCGAATACGGCACGCTTATTCGGGGAGAGGAAGCGGCCCATCGTCGTTGCATCCTCCTCGGCCGGCAGGTTAGCCGAACAGCTGTGGGAACTTCGCCTTGAGATCGGAGCGTAGCTTCGGACTGACATCGACAACAGGTGGGAACGCGCCCTTGATCAGTTTGTCATAGGGGATGCAGGCGTCGATCAGGATGCGATTGTTGAAATTCCCGGGAAGATAGAGCGGATCGCGCTTGGACGCCCAGGCCTTCTGCACCAGATCGATATCCGTAACCGGATCGAAGCGCGTCGACATCGCCCACAGCACCTGATCGAGATCGCCCGCATCGATGTCTTCATCGACCACGACGGTCCATTTCCCGGCATAGGCCCCGCCCTGGCACGAGCAGGCCACGTGCAGAACGTTGCGCGCGTGACCAGGATAACGCTGCTTGATCTGGATCGCAGTGAAGCGCGTCGCCGGCCCCGCCTCGTGATTCCACACGCCCAGGATATCGGGAAGCCCGCAGGCTTCCAGTGCGCGCCAGACCTGCGCCGCGCCGGCAATCCCCTTCAGAAGCCCCGTCTCATCGACGGGCTTGTGCTGCGGCGCGCAGGTGAGGATGGGATTGTTGCGATGCAGGATCGTCTTGATGTCCAGATAGGGCCGCGCAACCGTATCGTCGGAATAATAGCCCATCCATTCGCCGAACGGCCCTTCCTCGCGCGAGTGTCCGGGCACCGCTTCAGCTTCGATAGCGATTTCGGCGTCGGCGGGAATGGGAAAACCGGTATAAGGCCCGCGGATCACATCGATCGGCTCGCCCCTCAGGCCGCCGGCGAAATCCAGTTCGCTGATGCCGTCAGGAAGCGGGCTCGCCGCCAGCATGAACAGCAGCGGGTCCTGACCAACCAGGACCACGACTTTCATCGTTTCGCCGCGCGCGAAATATTTGTCGCGATGGATGCGGCCGTGCTTTCCTTCGGTGATCTGACAGCCGATGGTCTTGCCGTCATAGACTTGGTTGCGATAGCAACCGAGATTGAACCAGCCCGCGTCCGGGTCCTGTGTTATGACGCAATTGGCGGTGCCGATATAGCGCGCTTTGTCCATCTCATGATGGCGCGGCACGGGGAATTTCAGGACATCGATCTTGTCGCCTTCCAACACATTTTCGAGGATCGGCCCGTCTTTCACGGTGCGCGGCGGAATGTGCTTCATCGTCTGGATGCGGTCGTAATATTGCTTGACGATGTCGATCTTGCGCTCACGCTCCAGCGGAAGGCCGAGGGTCAGCGCTACGCGCTTCACCGATGAGAAATGGCCATAGAGGGTGCGGTACCCCTTGGGATAGCCCGGAATCTCGTCGAACAACAGCGCGGGCGCTGTACCGTGGCTGTGCTCGGTGAGCATATGGGTGATGGCGCCCATCTCGGCGTCCCAGCTCGCACCATTGACGCGGACGAGCTCGCCCATCTTCTCTACTCGATCGATCCAACCGCGCAGGCCGCCATAGCCGCCTTCAACCAGTTTCAAACTTGCCTCGCTACCTGCCCGGGCCAAGCGTTTCTCCTTCGTCATTGCTGCAATAGGGATGTGGGAATCATTGTAGGTAAATGCCTGCCGTAGTACAGCGGAAATTCCGGACAAACTTTCGCGATTTCGACCCCAAATGCTGAATCGTTTCCCCGACGCGATGCGCAAAGGCAAGGTCATCGGCCGCTCCCTCCTGCGGCTCGAGGATGAGCCATTGCTGCTGGGTCAGGGGCGTTTCACCGACGACATCGGATTTCCCGATCAACTTCATATGCGGGTGGTGCGCTCCCAGCACGCCCATGGCCGGGTGACCGCCATCGACATTGCGGCTGCACGCGCGGCTGACGGAGTTGTCGCGGTGTGGACCGGCGCCGACATCAAGGACCTCCCGCCGATCGATTTCCGTGATCCGGCCGCGGAGGCGCTGAAGCCCTACCGGCAACCGGCGCTCGCGCAAGACATTGTGCGCTATGTCGGTGAGCCGGTCGCCGCGATATTTGCGACCGATCCCTATGTCGCGGAAGACGCCGCCGCCCTCGTGATGATCGAGGTGGAGGAATTGCCGCCGCTGATGTCGGCGAGCGAAGCGCCCGCCGCATTCGCTGTCGGGTTTTCCACCGAGCCGGTCGTCCTGCGCAATTCCTATGGCGATCTCGACGCGGCATTTGCGGCGTGCGCCCATGTCATCGAACTTGAGCTTTCCATCGGGCGCCACTCCGGCGTGCCGCTGGAAACGCGCGGCGCGCTGGCCCGCTACGATGCGGCTCGCGATGTTCTGGAGCTCTACGGCGCGGCGAAAGTGCCTCATCGCACGCGCGACAATCTCGCTCGCATGCTCGGCCGCAAACCCGAATCCGTCCATCTGAAGGAAGGCCATGTCGGCGGCGGCTTCGGCATCCGCGGCGAGCTTTATCCCGAAGACGCGCTCGTTTCGCTCGCCGCGTTGCGCTTTGGGCGCCCGGTGAAATGGATCGAGGATCGGCGCGAACATCTTCTCGCCGCCAATCATTCGCGCGAGCAGCGTCACCATGTGCGCGCGGCGGTGGATGCCGAGGGGCGCGTGCTGGCGATGGACGATGAATTCTTCCATTCGCAAGGTGCCTATGTGCGCACCCACGGCGCGCGCGTGCCTGAACTCACCGCCGGCATGTTGTCGGGTCCCTATCACATGCCGGCATTCCGCAGCACGGCGCATTTTCGGCTAACCAACAAGACACCGGCCGCGACCTATCGCGCGCCGGGACGCTATGAAGGCACCTTCGTGCGCGAACGTCTGATGGATGCGGTGGCTGCGAAGCTCCATCTCGATCGCATCGAAGTGCGACGGCGGAATCTGATCGGCAAAGAGCAGATGCCGTTCGCGCGTGGCCTCAGCGCGCTTGGCACCGATGTCGTGCTCGATTCCGGGGATTATGCCGGGCTGCTCGACAAGGCGTTGGCAGCGATGAAATGGGACAGTCTGCAGAACGAGCTTCGCCGGCGTCGCGCGAATGGTGAAGCGGTGGGTGCGGGCCTCGCCTGTTTCGTCGAAAAGACCGGGCTTGGTCCCAAGGACGGCGTGCGCATCGGCGTCGATGCATCCGGCGCGGTAGAGCTCGTCACCGGCGGCGCGTCGTTGGGGCAGGGATTCGAAACCGTGATGGCGCAGATCGGCGCCGACGCGCTCGGGGTCGATTATCGGCGCATCCGCGTCATCCATGGCCAGACCGACCGCATCGTCGACGGCGTCGGTGCGCACGCGTCGCGCGCCACCGTGATGACGGGAAGCGCGACCCATGACGGCGCGCTCAATCTGCGCGCCAAAGCGCTGGCTCTCGCAGCCGAGCTGCTCCAAGCGCCAGCCGCCACGCTCGACATCGTCGATGGCGTCGTCGCGCGGCGCGGACTGGAATCCGGCCCCTCCATCGCCCTCGGCGAGATCGCGCGTCAGCAGGGCGGGCAACTGAATGCCGAAGGCTGGCACCACACCGACCACATGACCTATCCCTATGGCATCCACGCGGCGCAAGTGTCCGTCGATGCCGAAACCGGGGCCGTCGTCGTGGAGCGGTTCTTCGTCGCTTATGACATCGGGCGCGCGGTCAACCCGATGATGATCGAGGGCCAGATTGCCGGCGGCTACGCGCAAGGCTTGGGCGGCGCGCTATACGAGGAATTCCTCTACAGCAAAGACGGTCAGCCTCTCTCCGCCACCTTTGCCGATTATCTCATGCCGACCGCGTGCGAAGTGTCCGCGGTCGAAATTCTTCTAACCGAAGATGCGCCAAGCCCACTGAATGCGCTCGGCATCAAGGGCGCGGGCGAGGCGGGTGTCACCGCGGTGGGCGCGGCCATTGCCTCGGCCATCGACGACGCCATCGGCTCCCCTTTCGCGGTGACGGAACTTCCCGTCACGCCTCAGCGCATCCTCGCGCTGCTGCGCGGATAAGCCTTCCGCTTCACTTTGCTCGGCACCCGCCTTAGCCCAACCTATGAGACCATCTCGAGCGGCCCGAGCGCTATGGCTCTTCCGCTGGGAAATTCGCCCCAGGCGCAGGTTCCAATTCCGTGGTGGCTTTCAATGTGGAACGAACCTCCGTGGGCTTCGATAAGCGACTTTGCCAATGGGACGCCAAGCCCGGATCCCCAACCTTCCACGGTCGCGATATGAGCCACTTGCACGAATGGCTCCAGGGCGCGTCTGACGTCTTCGGGGTCCATTCCAATGCCCGTATCCTTGACACCAAGCGCCAAGGCGCCATCGCTTACGATGTGAGCGAAGACCGTCACGCTGCCGCCGGGCTCTGTGAACTTGACGGCGTTCGAGAGCAAGTTCGTCAACACCTGGGTCACCGCACGTTCGTCTGCGACAAGGCCGACTCTGTCCTGAATCTCGGTTCTTAACGTCACGCCGCCCTTGCGCGCCTGCATTTCCACGAATCGCAGCGCATTGGCCGTCACGTGATCGAGCTCGATGCGACTCTCCAGCATTTCGTACTTACCGGCCTCGATCTTTGCCAAATCCAGAAGATTGTTGATGAGGCTGAGCAGATGGACGCCGCTCTTGTAAACGTCCTCGACATAATCGCCATATTTCGGTGGCGTTACGGGCCCGAGGGTCTGACTGCGGACCAGGTCGGAAAATCCGATAATGGCATTGAGGGGTGTTCGCAGTTCATGGCTCATATTGGCGAGGAACAGGCTTTTTGCCTTGCTGGCTTCCTGCGCCAAGTCGCGCGCAATGCTGAGTTCCTCGGCGGTATTCGCCAGCTCATGCGCCAGTGCTTCCTTCTCGAAGCCTTGCAACACGATCAATCGGTACTTCTTCTCGAAGGCGAAGGAGAGATTGCAGATCAGAACGCCGGCGAGAATCTGCAGCACGGGGCCAAGCCAGTCCATCAGGGTTGTACCCGACAGGCTATGGGTGGCCAGGAGCGAAATGGCCGCAAGCATTCCCGGCAGCGCAATATATCTGCACAGGCCGGTTCGCATCACGCTCGCCGCCATGCTCACGAACAGGAACGTCACCAGAAATCCGTTGTTGAGAGGATTTCCGGGAATCCAAACGTAGAGGATCATTGTCGGCCACAGCACCATGAAGGGCGTGGTCCAAACGATCATGTCGAGCGTAAACGCGCCTGCATCCTCGGGCTCGATTTCGCGTGCGAGCGCCTTTCGGGTACCCCAATATGCCCACGCCAATGATCCAAGAACCGAAAGCGCCCACACGGAAATGAGCGCAGGCGGCACCCATTGCAAATCCAGAAGCGCCACCACGATCGCGATGAGGGCAGTGAAAGGCGCGGAATTTATATTGGTGCTGGCGATCGCCTGCAGTTGATCAATGCGCACTCGCGCATCGAGCGTGTTGCGCGGCCTTAAGCGGGTTGCAAGCCAACCCTGGGCTGCTGCAAGCATGTCGTGGGCTCCCATTTATCACATGTTGGCTGCAGGCGATTAATGAAAAGCTACAAAGGGAGAATGAGAATAACCGTTGGTTAACGGCCTGATTTGCAGGCTCGCCACCGAACTATCCGTGACAGCCTAGACGGTTGCACACTCGCGGGTAGGGAGTTCCCCGCGAAGCGGGTTAAGGCTGCATCAATAGTTCGCAGCAAAGATGTTGGAAAGGAAACATCTTGGGCAGGACCATAAGCCGATGCCTTTCCTCCGAAGTACATCGTCTTGCTTTGCCGCCGAACGCTGCGCGCCGGGAGCCTAGCCGTCATGACTCGGGAGCCTCCGCAGCCCACGATTTCTGCTCTGCCGCCGAAGATCGCTATCGTGCAATCGCTGCTCGAAGCGCTGATGGGCGGTACGCCTGCGGATGAGACGATTATTCTATCGAATACGCGCCGCAGGGGCACGCCCGCCGAAGGCACGCAAGCGGCCGCGGCGATTCCGGCACTCGTGCTCGAAGGGCGATCCGTGGAGGCGCTCGCAGCCTGTCACGCGGCGTTGCATTCGCTCAACGGTCACCCTGCCCAGACCTCTCTATGTCCGAAGATCGCAGAGTTGCGCAAAGTCCTGGAACAGGAGCTTCTCACGGCACGGGACATCGAATTGGCGACCGAAGGCCGTCGGACGCATCTCCTGCCCCGACGCGCCGTGCTGATCGGCCGGCCGTCTTCCGAAAAGGCGGTGGATGTGGCCGTGAACTGCCGCTGGTTCTCTCGCGGCGAGCGCAATCTTTCACTGTTTTGCGAAGGCGATGCCTGGTTTTTAGAAGATCTCGGCAGCACGAACGGCAGCTTCGTTGAAGGGCGCGCGTTGACGCGCGGTCATCCATTCTCTCTGCCCCAAGGCATAACGCATGTCGAGATCGGCAAGACGAAAGACAAGGCGGGTCCCGTCGTGATCTCCTTGCGTCGCCCGGCCAAAGACCCGGGCGCCGTTGTGATCGCGTTAAGAGGCATCGACACGGACGCCGAATGGGAATCGGATGCATGGCCGTCAATGAAGACGGACATCAATCGCCGTTGGGTCGTGTTCCGCGAACAGATCGGCATCAGCGCTGCAGAGGATGTCGCTCTTGACATCGATAGCAGCAAGCAGGGTATTTTGGCTGCTCTACGCTATCAGAGCGGATTCTGGATCGTGCCGTCGTCGAAGCACAGGCTGGACGTCGATGGGGTGTCATTCCAAGAACCGGTACCGCTTTTCCCGGGCGCAACTCTCTCGCTCGGCGGCACCACATTTTGCGTGGACAAGTCGGAATCGCTCACCGGAGCGGACTCGTTTTCCAAAGTTCAAGCTCTCGCTCGATAGGCGGGAATATCCGCTCGATAATGTCACTCGCGGACCCCTCAGCGCATCCTCGCGCTCATTCGCTGACATGGAACCGTCACAACGTCTGATTAGGTTGCCTGACCATGGCGCAGGCCGATCCTACCGATTTGAATTTGGCGGTTCTCGTAGACGGGTTGGTTGCGTTTCTGCAGGAACAACAAAAGCTGCAAAAATCCGTCCTGCCGGGTCCGTTTCCAGACGAACTTGCACAAATGTTTGAGGTGTCCGGGCACCATATCGTGGCTCTCTTGCTTGTGGCCCGGTCGGACGACAAAGTCGTGGCGACGGAACGGCAGGCGATACTTCGTCATTGTGTGGATCGCGCACAGAAAGCGGGACAGGAAGTGTCCCCGACGGAAAGGGCCTCACTCTATGATTACTTGTGGCACTTCCGCCCGAATTTGATGCAACTTGTTTCAGCCACCGAACAGTTGAAACGGGACACGAAAGACGAAATCGTCGAGCTGATCGCCACCGCCCGGGAGGTCGTAGAGGCCGACGGCATTGTGCGTCTGCAGGAAGCGCTGTACCTCACTTCGCTGCAGCGCGATCTGCATGCGCTCTAGCAAAGCAACGCCCACCAAGAATTGAACGATCGTGATCTCGCCGCGGGGTGTGATCAGCGACAAAAATCCCGGAAAAGCCAGAATGGACATGGAAGCAATGCTTCAGATGCGCAAACTCGACGTCAAAGCTCCAAAGGAAGCCTACGACCGAGGTTAGTCCTCCATTTTGCGAAGAAACTATCAGGCTCCCGACAGGGAGACTATGGCGTGGCGGCACGGTATAGTCGGGTCACAAAGCCGAATTGGGAGCCTTGGATGGTTCGCTCGATTTCTCGCGCATGGAGTTTGCTCGGCGCCGTGGCCATCGTCGGGAGTTGGTCTGCGTTGAGCGCCCAAAGCGGGTCCGCGATTCCGGATCTCTCCGGTGTCTGGGGGCGCAACACCATCGACTATACGGCGCCGGCGACCGGCAAAGGCCCGGTCAAGAATATCTCCGGCAGCCGCAACGTCATGGTGGGCGATTACAGCGACCCGATGCTCAAACCCTGGGCGGCCGAGATCATCAAGCGCAATGGCGAAATCGCCAAGACCGGCGACGCATTCCCCACCGCCCACAATCAGTGCTGGCCCGAGCCACCGCCTTATATTCTCGGCAATCAACAATTGCAGATCCTGCAGCAGAAGGGTCAGGTCGCGCTAATGTATTCGCACGGCTCGCAGGTTCGCCACGTCCGTCTGAACGCCACACATCCGGCCAAGGTCACGCCCTCCTGGTACGGCGATTCCATTGGCCGTTACGAAGGTGACGACCTTGTCGTGGATACGGTCGGAGTTGCGGTCGCGCACCTCTCTTCGCTCGACCGCTATGGCACGCCGCACACCGAGGCGCTGCATGTCGTCGAGCACTATCACATGGTCGATCAGGCCCCTGCTGTGGCCGAGCCTCGCGGCACCGGCGGCTTCCGCGGCGATGACGATGCGGTCGATCGCGCCTACAAAGGCAAAGTGCTGCGGGTCGATTTCACCGTCGAAGATGCTGGCACGTTCAACATGCCGTGGTCCGGAGTCGTTGTGTACAATCGCGCCAAGGGCCGCTTCATCGAGGATGTCTGCGCGGAGAACATCCACGATTACATCATGGGACGCGACAGCGCGGTCCCAACCGCCAAGACCACACTCATCTCCGGTGAGTGAGGTTCTTTCGAACCGATTGATGGACTTGCTTTGGGACCGGCATTGGGCGGGGCGTAGCGCGCCGATATGCTCCGTATCTTCGGCAATGGCGTGAGGCCACTATGAACGAGACCGACTCAAGCGCCCTGATGAAAGAGGTCAGTCATCGGGTGAAGAACAACATGCAGATGCTGCAGTCATTGCTTGGCGCGGCGACACGCGAAACGAACATACCCGAGGCCCGCGAGATACTGGCCGGTGCGGTGCAGCGTGTCGGTGCGATGGCCGCGGCACAGAACAGTCTTTATTGCATCAATGCGACAAGCTTCGAAGCGCGCGCCTTGCTGGAAGCGGTGGTCCGCAATGCCAGCCAGGGTTTCGGACAGAAGGTAGACATCGCGATCGAAGCCGCGTCCGGCGTGCTGGCGAATGATGCTGCCGTGCCGCTGGCACTCATCATCAACGAGTTGATCTTCAATGCGATGAAGCACGGAAGAGGGGAACGCAGCCACGTGTCCGTGCGGATCGGATTGATCCCTGAGGGCGAGGAATGGCTGTTGGAAGTTGTCGATGACGGTCCCGGCTTTACGATGGTCCAACCACAGAAGCGGGCGTCCGGCCTAGGTTTGGTCGTTCTCCTAGCAAGACAGCTCGGTGGGACGCTGGAGGTCTCCGAAGACCGGGGCGCACGCTGTGTCGTGCGGTTTGGCGGACCGCGCAGCGGGCGCTAGAACCCGCCGAAGCCACCGGCGATATCGCACCCCCCCGGATAACCGCTTGTCGGGCGCAGCACTTGGGGTTGTGTCGTGGGACCGCTGTCATTGCCTACCGCAGTCCGGACGAGAAGCCGGTTCTGCTGCAAGCTTTCGAGCGCCTGCTTGATCTGCGATTCGTTCTGCGAGATTTCGAGAATCAGCTTGTGCCGCATCGCGGCGCCGAAATCCTTGAAGCTGCGGACGACGACGACGAACGCGCCTTTACCGCCGACCACGCAGCCCGCGTAATATTTGTCGAGATTGGGAAAATAGCCGTTGGCGTTCTCATCCATGATGGGAAGGCCGTTGACGACGACGCCGCTGGCGATCGTCTTGTCGTGGGTTTCCTGCAGCGAGTTGCCGTCATTGTTGGGGCCATCGCCGGACACATCGATCACCTTGCGCGTGGCGACGATGTCGTTGTCGCTGGCTTCAAGCAGCAGGCTGCCAAGCTCGAGCGCGCTGCTGATGGATGTGCGCCTTCCGGGGGCGCGCGGAATGTTGCGGATTTTCTCGGAGAGAGCCGCGGCGCTGGCTTTGTCCTTCACGATCGTCCAATCGAGCACGACTCTGTCGAATTGCGGGCTGGACCAGTCGATCATCGCGATAGCGATCCGGCCCAATGCACCGCTTTGAATCGCCTTGACGACATCGGGATTGAGAAACGCCTCGGCGGTTCCCTCCCTTTGAATCCTGGCTTCCTCGCTGTTGATGCTGCGCGAGACATCCGTGGCGATGACAAGCTTCAAATCGACCTGGGTGGCTGCGGGCGCGGGAAGCGCTGCAGTCGGCAGTACCGCAAGCACCACCAGGGCGCTGGCCGCCAAGGCCGTCTTCATCTGTCCACGGAACATCGTTTGGCGCAGCTGCGCTGTCATCGCGTTTGCCTTTTGTCACGGGCCCCTGCGCGAAGACGATACTACCGGGCCAGAGAGGCGGCAAATTTCATTCCTGGGCGGGCGCGGCCACAAGCGGCGTCTTCCGGACAGCGTTGAGATTGGGCAACAGCGCCGCCAGCAGTCCAAGCGCGGGCAGGTAAGAGGTTAAGACATAGACGAATTCGATGCTGGTGCGGTCGGCAATCCACCCCAACGCGGCGGCGCCCAGACCGGAAAGCCCGAACGCAAAGCCGAAAAACAGGCCGGAGATCGTGCCGACTTTTCCCGGCACAAGCTCCTGCGCGTAAACCACGATCGCGGGAAATGACGAGGAAAGCGTGAGGCCAATGAAGACCGAGAGAACGCCTGTCCAGAACAGGTTCACATAGGGAAGCAGAAGCGAAAAGGGCAGGGCGCCGAGCACCGAAAACCAGATCACGTATTTGCGGCCGAACCTGTCCCCCATCAAGCCGCCGGCCAGCGTACCCACGGCGACAGGCACCAGGAATAGGAACAGATAGAGCTGGGCGGTGCGCAGGGTCACGCCGAAGTGATGGATAAGATAGAACGTGTAATAGGTTGCGATCCCCGAGAAATAGATCTGCTTGGAAAAGATCAACGCCAGCAGCACGAGGATCGTACCGGTGATGTGCAGCCGCGAGAGGTCCGGCGGACGGTGCAGCTTGGCGCTCGCCTTGATGCGGGCGAGACCATGATGTTTGTACCAGACGCCGACGCGATACAGGATGATGATGGCGAGCAACGCCATCAAGGCGAACCACGCGATGGACGCCTGGCCGAAATTCAGAACGATGGCCGCCGCCATCAAGGGGCCGAGCGCCTGGCCGAAATTTCCGCCCACCTGGAACAGCGATTGCGCCAATCCGTAACGGCCGCCGGACGCCATGCGGGCGACGCGCGCGGATTCGGGATGGAAGATCGCAGAACCTAAGCCAACCAATGCCGAAGCACCGAGGAGAAGCGCATAGGTGTGGCTGACCGAAAGCGCGAGCAACCCAACCAAGGTGAACACCATGCCGGTCGGAAGCGAGAACGGGAGCGGCCGGCGGTCGCTATAGAGTCCCACGATGGGTTGCAGCAATGAGGCGGTGAGCTGATAGGTCGCGGTGATGAATCCCACCTGCGCGAAATTGAGCTCCAGGGTCTCCTTGAGCTGCGGATAGATCGACGCCAGCAGCGACTGCATCATGTCGTTCAGAAGGTGGGAGAAGCTGATGGCGAACAGCACCGCGAACGTCGTGACATGAACGGAGCTATCCGCAAGAGCGGTCGAGCGGGATTGTGTCAATTGCGAATCGGCCTTTGGTCTTTGTTCAAATCTGCCGGTAAAATAGCCTGGCCACACTCTGGAACAACAATTTCTTCTTGGTAGATATGCAGGTCCGACACGAGTGGCGCGCCTACGCCTATTGACCCCGGCGGCCGGTGCGGCGGTTGTCGAGCACACGCCAAATCTTGCGGCACATCTCGGCGAGGTCGGCGAGGCCGTTTCGGCGATCGCCCACCGCGGTATGAGGCATCAGGATGACGTTCCCGTCCTTATATTTCAGCAGCGGATCGTCCGGTGCCCAGGGCTCGCTGTAGCCGACATCCATGCCCACGCCGGCCAGCCGCCCCGAATCAAGCGCTTCGAGCAGCGCCTCGCGGTCCACCAGAGCGGCGCGGGCGGTGTTGATCAGCATCGCGCCGGGTTTGACCGCTTGGAGGGCCTTGCGGCCGATGATCCCTTGCGTCGAATCGTTCAGCGGCAGCTGCACCACGATATAGTCCGATTGCGCCATCAGCTCTTCCAGGGCGAGAAACCGCGCGCCCAGGGTCAATTCGTCCAATGCCGGCAGCTGCGTGCGCTGGTGATAGACGACGCGCATGCCGAACGCGTTGGCCCGCGCCGCGATTTCGCGCCCCACCTCGCCAAGCCCCACAATGCCAAGCTGAGAGCCCGCGAGCGCGCGAAGCGCGGGAATCCGCGCATAGTTCGAACCGCCGGTATAGCGCCGGTCATAGGGGCGGACCGGATGGCCGGCCGCCGCCAAATCCGCTGCCGCGACGATCCCGTCATAGCGGGTGATGTCCTTGGCCAGCGCCATCATCAGAGCAAAGGCCTGCTCGGCGACCAGGACGTTCCCCTGGCGCGGCAAAGACAGGACCGTCAGGCGCCGTTCGCGGCAAGCTTGGGAATCGATATTCGAGAGGATGCCGCCGAATTTCTGCACGATGGCGGCGGGCTTCAGCTTCGCAACCGCATTTCGGTCCAGGGTAAAGCTTTCCACAATGACCGCGTCTGCGTCGGGCAGCTTGCCTTCGAAGTCGGCCTGATCCTGCGCGAATGTCACGCGGGCCGGGTAGAGCCCGGGAATTTCCATTGCGAATTTCTCGCACCACGACAAGAAATCCGGCACATCATGCGCGAAGAAGTCGGCGACCGCCCGCCTATGCTCGTCCGGTGTTTCGGGATCGAGCATGACGGCCAGAATTTTGAGAAAGTGATCGCTCTCCACTAGGATGCGGATCATTCAGCGTACCCCCCACACCGGCACCAATGGCGCGTGTTGCCCTGATCGAAGAAGACGCCCATCCCGAGCTCGCGGATCTGATGGCCAGGATTCGCGGCGCGCGGCGGGGCCGCCTGATCAACATTTACAAACTGCTATTGCACAGTCCAGCTCTAGCGGAGAGCTGGTTTGCGCACAACAATGCGGTGCGCTGGAAGACCGAGCTCGACGGCCGCCTGCGGGAATTGGTGATCATCCGCATCGGATTCATCACCGGCGTCGACTATATCGTGCGCCAGCACGTGCCGGCCTTGGCGATTCCCGAAGGGCTGACGCTGGACGAGTGCGAGGCGCTGAAGGAATGGCGGCCCTCCAGCCTGTTCGGCGAGCGTGATCGTGTGGTCCTCGCCTATGCCGATGCTATGACGAGCGAGGTTCAGGTCCCCGATTCCGTATACGCGCCGCTCAAGGTTTTTTTCAACCAACGCGGAATCGTCGAACTCACGGTCCTGATCGGCACCTACAACATGCATGCCCGCGTGCTGCAGGCCCTCGAGATCGATCCCCAAACGCCGGCCTAGCTCAATCTCTGGCCTAAAAAGGCTGCCGCGCGGCCCCCTGGCGAGGAGTTTTGCCTTTCACCGGAACTCCCGAACGGGAGGGATGTTTTCATCTGTGTTCATGGGGGCTTCATGAACGACGCCTGATGGCGTCCTCGCGGCGCTTCGTTCGGGGCAAGCCAAGGCCCAAGCTAGGCGGCAACAATGCTGAATTACGCACGGCGTGTGTCCATGCCTCCCGTTGCTCTCCCCGTACCGGAGAAACTCGAGGATGCCCTGGCGCAATGCGCCGAGGGAGAATCGCCGCCCGATATTGCATTGATGCAGCTCCTGGTCGTGTCCCCTTCAGAGGAAGCAGGCCAGCGGGCGCTAGGGACAGCGATCTGGGACGCGCTCGAGAATCGCAAAGGCCCCATGGCCGAGCGCCTGGGGGCGATGCACCAGCTCTGGGAAGGCGCTCGCAGGATGGTGCAGGCGGCGTTTCGATAATCCAAGCTTGAGCTTGGCGAAATCCGGGAAAGCTTCGCAACGAATATCCGGGGGCAACTTTGCGCGTCGAGCGGGCGTTTAAGCTCTATTGGTAGGATCATTGCCGTCGGGGATACATCATGGAAATTCCACTCGAAATCACCTTCCATAATATGGCGGCCTCCGAGAGTCTCTCAGCCGACATTCGCAAGCGTGTAGCCAAGCTGGAGAAATTTTATGGCCGGCTCATTTCCTGCCGTGTTTCCGTCGAGGCGCGCAGCAAGCAGCACCGCAAAGGCAATGTGTATGAGGTGCATGTGGAGATGCACGCCCCGCGCGGGCATTTGGTCGTAAGCCGCGAGCCTCACCATGCCAAAGAACGCCATGCGCGACCCGATGTCCGCGCGTCCGTGCGCGACGCCTTCAAGGCGGCCGAAGAACAGTTGCGTGAGTTTGGCGACATACAGCATGGCGAAGTGAAGCAGCATGGCGAAGCGAAGTCGCGTGCGGTGGTTCGGCCGATTTGATCCTACGCCACCCTGAGGCGTTGGGTAGAATGGGTTCGATGAACAGATCGAACGGGGAAGAGTTCCGCGACCGCGTCGATGCGGGGCTTAAGCTCGCCCGGGCGCTGCTCCATTTGAAGGACGAGACGCCCGTGGTGCTGGCCTTGCCGCGCGGGGGTGTGCCGGTCGCGTTCGAAGTGGCAAGGGTGCTCAACGTGCCGCTGGATGTGGTGCTGGTGAGGAAGATCGGAGCCCCGGGCCAGCCGGAATTGGGACTCGGCGCGGTTGTGGATGGCGTAGCCCCGCAAATGGTGCTGAACGAGGAACTCGTGCGGCTGGTTCAGCCGGGGCAGACCTATCTCGATGCGGAGGAGAAGCGCCAGCTCGCCGAAATCGAGCGCCGCCGAGCGCTGTACCGGCCGGGGCGCGAGCCGCTTTCCGTCGCCGGCTGCACCGTGATCGTCGTCGATGACGGGATTGCCACGGGCGGCACGATGAAAGCGGTGATGCGAGCGCTTAAGGGCGCTCGCCCCGCACATTTGGTGCTCGCCGTGCCCGTGGCGCCGGCCGACAGTCTCGGAGAGCTTTCACAGCTTGCCGATGAGATTGTCTGCTTGATGAGTCCGGAGCCATTCTATTCCGTCGGCTCTCACTATCGCGATTTCACGCAAACGACCGACGAGGAGGTCATCGATCTCCTCGCGCGCGCGGCAAAAGAACCGACGCGCGCCTGAAGACGACTCCGCGCGAGCTCTATTGCTTCGGCGCGATCACGAGCCTCCAGGCCCGCTCTTCGGTCAGATATTTGCGCGCCACGCGCTGAACATCCGCCGGCGTGACCTTTTCCAGTCCTGGCCTCACGTCGCGGATGAGCTTCAATCGCCGCTCATCGGTTTGCACGCCGCCCAACGCTCCCACCCAATAGCCGTTGGTTTCCTCTGTTCGGGCGAGCCCTTCGAGGTTCGGCTTGCGCGCACGTTCGAATTCGTCGGCGGTGGGGCCGTTGTCGCGCAGATCGGCGGTCACCTGTTTGACCGTGTCGTAGAACAGCTGCGTCTTCTCCGGCGGGATTTCCGCATAGGCGGCGATGTAGCCATAGCCGGGGAACGTGCGCGATGCGCTTGCCGTCGCCGAGGGCGAATAGGTCGCGCCATCGCGTACCCGCAATTGATCGACCAAACGGGATTGCAGGATATCCGTCACCAGGCGCCGCGCCGCAGATTCGGAATCGGCGTAGACGTCCGTGGTCTGCCAGGCGATCGCCGCGACTCCCTGATCGGCGCGTCCGGCATGGCGAAGCACCACCGGCTGCGCCGTGGGCGCAGGGAATTTCACTTGCGTAGACTGGGGCGGTTGACTGAACGCGTCGGATCGCGGCGGCAAAGCTCCGAACGTCGCGGCCACCGCCTTGGTCGCCTGTTCCACCGTCACATCGCCAACCATGGTTATCTCGATGGGAGCGTTCGCCAGAGCCGGCTCGATGATCGCCTTGACCTGCTCCAGCCGCGCTTGTCCCACATCCGCCATTGTCGGATAGGCCCAGCGCGCATCGCCCGGATGCAGAAGCTCGGGAAATTTCGCCCCGAACAGCCCCATCGGCGACGTGTCGAGCTTCGGCAGGCTGTCCGAGAGCGAGGTCAAGCTTTGCTGGAACGGTTCGGCGCGCCAACCCGGTGCCGTGACATAGGCGGCGAGCACCTGCATTTCCGTGTCGAGGTCGGCCGGCCGCGTCGACCCCGAAAGTGAGAAGGCGTCGTCGTCTACTCCAAAACCCACGCTTGCGATCTTGCCATTGAGGGACCGCCTCAGATCGATGAACGACATGGCCGCCAAACCACCGGAGACATAGGCGCCGGTGTTGAGGACGGTACGGTCTTTCGGAAAAGCGAGATCGCCGCCCGCAAGGTTGACGCTGACGAGGATCTGGTCGGCGCGGAATTTGGTCGGCTTCACCGTCAGCCTCACGCCGTTGGTAAAGCGGATCAATGTCGTGTCGATATCTTCGAGGCGCCGAGTCTCCGCCACCTGACCCGGTGTGCCGAAATTCGTGTAGGGCCAGGCCACCAATTCGGGCTGCACGGCGTTTTGCATGGTTGCGGCCTCGGCACGGTTGAACACTGAAGCCAGCGTCGCCTCGCCACCCTCCACCGGCTTGGGGCTGGAAAGGAACAACAGCGGCCCATTGCCCACAAAAATCGTTCGCAGCGCAGCGCTCACCTGATCCGCGGTGAGGCCCTTCAAATCCGCTTCCGTCATCGCAAGTCCGACGGCGGGAGCGTTGAACACGTCCTCGCGATCGATCGCCCCGACCAACCCTTGCGCAAGATTGCGCGAGACGCGGGTGGCAGAACCCGCGACGCTCGCCTGCGCGCCCGTCAGGGCCGTGGTGACCTGCCGGTCCACCTCTTGCTGCGTGACGCCCTGGGCGAGTACCTGCCGCCGGATATTGTCGGCTTCTTCGAGCGCGCGCTGCCATTTGTCGCCCGCATAGCCGATACGCAGCGAGGCGATTTTCGCCGAGCGCGTCGTGTTGCCGACGCCCGCGCCGGCGCCGGTGAATGGTGCGTCGGCATTCTGAGCGGCTTGGGCGAAGCGCTGATTGAGAATCGCAAGGCCGATGCCTTCGATCCGGTCACGCTTGCGATTTGCCGCTGTGTCCGGGGAGTCGTCATAAGGAGAGACCCAAGTCACGGCGATGGATTGCGCAGCACCGGCCTCGGTGAAGACCAAGGCTTCCTGGCCGCGTTTCGGTGGGGTGCCGAGATTGGGGTCGGCACGTCCTGTCCCGCTCGGATTCCAGTTCGAGAAACGGGCCTTGATCTCCGTCTCTATCGCGTCGGGATCGATGTCGCCGACCACCACGAGCGCCGCACGTTCGGGGCGATAATAGTCATGGTAGAAATCCGCCACGAGTTTCACCGGCGCATTTCGGATCACCTCGACTTTGCCGATCGGCATCCTCTCGGGCGCGAGCTGACCTTTCAGCAGGAATTTGTTCTGCGCTTCGAAGCCGCGATAACCCGGACTGGCGCGCAACCGCTCTTCGGACAGCACTGGCCCGCGCTCCGCTTCGAACGCATCCGGCTTGAGGTTGAGTTCGCTCACAATGTCCCGCGCCAGCATGAACGCGGTGTCGAGCGTCGGCTTGTCCGCTTTGGGAAGGTCCCATTGATAGATGGTCTCGGTGGCCCCGGTGCTCGCATTGGCATCGGCTCCGACGCGCAGACCCAGGCGCTGCAGGATTTGGAACACGTCGCCTTCGGGAACATGGGCGGACCCGCGAAACGCCATATGTTCCAGGAAATGCGCGAGCCCTTGCTGCGCGTCGCTTTCCTGGAGCGAGCCCGCCCCGATGCGCAGGCGCATCGAGACTTCGCCCTTGGGCGTGGTATTTTTCCAAATCGCGTAGCGCATGCCGTTGGGCAGCGCGCCGAACCGGATCGCGGGATCGACGGGGATGTCGCTCTTCGCCTGGGGCCACGCGGGGGCATCCGCGGCGACCGCGAAATCGGCACGCGCCACAGTCAGGGCGACCGCGGTAGCCAGAATTGTCCGGGTGAAGAACGCAATCGACCGCATCAAGTCCTCCTGTTTGGGCGCGAATATAGAGTCAGCGCTCGTCCACCGCCATTCAAAGCCCCGAGATGAGCCGCGCCCGCGCGAGTCTCCATGATAGAGTTTTCCGAAGGTAAAAGAACGAATAAAGACTGTAGAATTTGGCGGAGCAGGGCATGGCGGGCGACGTGAAAGTTTCGGACGAGCTGGCGAACAAATTCACCACCGAAAAGGACAAGAACACACCCTATCTCCGTTGGGTCACCGCCGAGGGCCTGGACATCATTCCCGCCCATTACGTGCCGAATTTGCACCATGTGGAGCTGAAGCCTTGGCCAAGGCGCGGCGGGCGCGGCGTGTACATCAACCACGAGGCCTCGCGGACTTCGAATGATTGCTATGTCTGCGAAATTCCACCGGGCAAGAGCCTCGCGCCCCAGCGGCAGCTCTTCGAAGAGATGGTGCTGGTCTTGGAGGGCCGCGGCTCGACCTCGGTCTGGAACGACGCTGGCAAGCGCATGACCTTCGAATGGAAGGCGGGCGCGATGTTCGCGATTCCCCTCAATTGCTGGCACCAGCATTTCAACGGTCGAGGCACCGAGCCCGCCCGCTATGTCGCGGTCACCAACGGTCCCGCCGTGATGAACCTCTATGACGATGCGAACTTCGTTTTCGCCATGCCCTATGATTTCAAGAATCGCTTCAATGGCGAGCCGGATTATTTCTCCGCCCATGGCGAGCAGGATGGTTTTCTGCTGCACACCAATTTCATTCCCGATGCGGTGAACCTGCCTTTGATCGAAGCGAAGGAACGCGGCGCAGGTGGCGGGCACATCCGCTTCAACATGGCCAAGGGCTCCATTCCCAGCCATATCTCGCAATTCGCGGTCGGCACCTACAAGAAAGGCCACGCCCATGGGGCAGGCGCCCATGTCGTCGTGCTCTCCGGCGAAGGCTATTCGCTGATGTGGCCGGATGGCGAAGAACCGACGCGCTATGAATGGCAGGTGGGCACGCTGATCGTGCCGCCGAATCGCTGGTTTCATCAGCATTTCAATTCCGGGCCGAGCCCGGCGCGCTACCTCGCCTTCAAACATTTCTCGCCGCGCAATGCGCAGGGCGTGCCGCTGTCCTGGATCAGCCGGCGCTTGGGCGGCAATCAGATCGATTACGCCGATGAGGACCCCAAGGTGCGTGCCATGTTCGCGGAAGCGCTGGCCAAGCATGGCCTGACGCCCCGCATGAACGAGGTCTATCAGAAAGAGCTAACGACGCTCCCGCCCAAAGCCGCCTAAGCTATAGTGGCCTTGCGGAGGAACCGATGCCCAGATTCCCGAGACTTCTGTCCCCTCCCCCTGAAAGGGGGAGGACGAGCCGCGCTAGCGGCTCGGGTGGGGGTCATCTTGGAATTGCCGTGGCGCTGGCTTTTCTCTTCGTCGCGATTCCAAGCTACGCCCAATCCCCATCCGACCCCACGCATCTCGGCGGTCCCGATCGCACCGCGCGTCTGATCGCAGGCGCCACGAAGGAAGGCACTCTGACGCTGTACTCCTCCGCGCCTATCGAGGTGATGAACGACGTCACCAGGGCCTTCACCAAAAAATATGGCGTCAAAGTCGAGCTCTGGCGTGGCGGTTCGGAGGCGATCCTTCAGCGCGTCCTGACCGAAGCGCGCGGCGGACGCGTCGCCGCCGATGTGATGGAGACAGCGGGCCCCGATATCGAAGCGGTGACCCGCGAAAAATTGCTGCAACCCATCGAAACGCCGGTCATCGCCGAACTGATCCCCGAAGCGGCAGCGAAGAACCGCCCTTGGATCGTCTCGCGGCTGACGGTTTTCACCATCGCCTACAACACCAATGTGGTCCGCAAGGCCGATGCGCCGAAGACCTATCAGGACCTGCTCGATCCGAAATGGAAGGGCAAGCTCGGCATCGAATCCGACGACGACAATTGGCTGATGACGGTTTCCGCCGCGCTCGGTGGCGAGCCCGGGCTGAAGCTGTTCCGCGACATGGTGGCGAAGAACGGCGCATCGGTCCGCAAGGGGCACGCGCTCATGGCCAATCTGATTTCGTCGGGCGAGGTTCCGGTGGCGCTCGATTCCTATCTCGACGAGGTGTCCGAGTTGAAGAAGGCCGGCGCGCCGATCGAAACCGTGTTCGCCGCGCCTGTCGTCACCATGCCGACCGCGGTCGGCGTGTTCAAACGCGCGCCCCATCCTTACGCCGCTATGCTGTTCGTGGATTTCCTCCTTGGGCAAGAGGGCCAGACAATTCTCGCCAGCCACAATGTCGTGCCGTCCAACACCAAGGTTCAGCGCCTGCCCAAGGATGTGAAGCTCGTCTTCATGGATGTCGGAAAATATCTCGACGAAAACGCCAAATGGACGAAGACCTTCAAAGACATCTTCGTCAATCGCTCGCGATAGCGGGTTTCCGCCCCTGCGAAGCGGGGGAGGTGGCCCACAGGGCCGGTGGGGGGAAGTCCAACAATGAAAGCACATTCGTGACTCAAACAGACGACCTTCGAATCCGCATCGCCAGAGCCTGCCGAGTGCTCGGCAAGATGGGGCTGACGCGCGCGCTGCGCGGCCATATCAGCGCGCGTATCCCGGGCACGAATCGCATCTTCATCCGTGCGCGCGGCCCCGCCGAATCCGGGGTGCGCTATACGACAGAAGACGAGGTGGTCGAGATCGGCCTCGATGGAAAGCCGGTCGCCGGCATGCCCAAGGGCTTGCGGACGCCGAGCGAGGTTTTCATCCATACCGAAATCTATCGCGCCCGGCCCGAGGTGAACGCCGTGCTGCATCTGCATCCGCCGACGGTGGTGCTGTTCACGATCTGCGGCGTGCCGCTATTGCCGATCTACGGCGCCTATGACCCTTACGGCCTCGGCATCGCGCTGGAGGAACCTCCCGTCTTCGAAAAGAGCGTGCTGATCAACACCCCCGAATTGGGCCGCGAGCTGAGCGCGACGATCGGCACCAAGCGCGCCTGTCTGATGCGCGGCCATGGCATCACCACCGCTGCCGATAGCATTGAGGAAGCCAGCGTCATCGCGCTGGGTCTGAACGAGCTTGCGACCATGAATTATCAAGCGCGCGTGTTGGGCACGCCTCAGCCGATTTCGGAGGAAGATCGCGAAGGCCTTCGCCCCGCCATGAAGCGTCTCACTGAGCGGGGGCCGCGGCCCGGCGAAGCCGGCGATCCTGTCGTCACCGAATGGCGCTATTACTGCCGCCTCACCGGCGAGGAGTAAGCGTTCCCTTCCCCCCTCGTGGGGGAAGGTGGCACGAAGTGCCGGAAGGGGGCGCCCGCCGGGCGAGGGCTGATTCAAATCTGATACTTCAATTCCACATCACGGCCTTCCCGCGCGCTGGTAAGAATGGCCAAACAGATTTCCAGATTGGTCTTGCCCGATTCGCCGTTGGGGAACACGTCGCGGCTTTCCGCTAACGCATCGCGGAGCTC